>JBJEOU010000102.1:0-2134 GCA_051880875.1 Ruminococcus sp.
CTTTAGCCAAAGCCCTTTCTGAGCTTGATGATTGCCGGAAGGACATATACAATGCTATGGTTGAGCTTAGAAATAAGAATAAAAGGCTTGTTGAAGAAATAGAAAGGCTGAAAGCTGTAATAGCTGAGAGTGAACAGCTTAAAAAGCGTGCTGATGAAACTGATAGCAATAACAACAGCCTAATAGCAGAAAATCGATATCTTAAGAAAATGCTCAGAGAATATTTGTACTCCGAAGTGGCTGAAAAAATTATCAATGGCAAGTCAGATGATAAGTCAGACGCAGATTCAAAGAGGCTGAGCGAGTATATGGACATCAACACTATACCTAAACCATTTGATGCGGCAATTAACCGGGATATAGCACTTAAATGTGATGAGGATATGCTTATCTCAAGGATTAGGAGGCTGTGTGATGAGGAATAGTAACAAGGTTTCCGATGATGCCCGGCTTATGGCACAATGGGACTATGAGAAAAACACAGATATATCACCGGATATGTTGACCGTAGGTTCGGGCAGAAAAGTGTGGTGGCGCTGCACAAAAGGACACTCATGGTTTGCTGCCGCTTCATCCAGGAAGAAAAGCGGTTGCCCATATTGTGTCGGAAAAAGAGTAATAACAGGTGTAAACGATCTTGCAACTGTGTTCCCTAACCTTGCGGCTGAGTGGGACTTTGCCAAAAACGGTTTGATAACACCCGATACCGTGCTGCCGGGCACACAGAGGAAAGCATGGTGGATATGTACAAGGAATCATTCATGGGAAGCAAGGATAAGCAACAGAGTTCACGGCAGAGGGTGTCCGTATTGTTCAGGACATTTGGTCATTACAGGAGAAACAGATCTTAAAACAGTATTTCCGGAAATTGCAGCACAGTGGGACTACGAAAAGAACGGCGATGTTAAGCCGGAAGAAATAGCTGCTCATGCTAAAAAGGAAAGATGGTGGAAGTGCAGCAAAGGACACTCATGGATGATTTCACCCAACCAACGTTCTCAAGGAAAGGGATGTCCTTATTGCAATGGGAAATATGTTATTAAAGGTGTGAATGACCTCAAAACTCTGCGACCGGATTTGGCTGCTGAATGGAATTATGATAAAAACGAATCAATCCCGGACAATGTATTTTCTCAAAGTAATGCAGATGTTTGGTGGAAATGCAAGCTTGGGCATGAATGGAAAGCAAATATTTCAAACCGCTTTTATGGCAAAGGTTGTCCATATTGCTCGGGCAGAAAGGCAATACCGGGTGTTAATGATTTGGTCACTATGGCTCCTGAAGTAGCCGCAGAATGGTGTTATTCTCGCAACGATAATATAACGCCTGACAAGGTGAGTGTGTGTTCCGGCAAAAAGTATTGGTGGCAATGTAAAAAGGGTCATCAGTGGGAAGCTGTTGTTGCGAGCAGAACATGTAATATGTTGGGTTGCCCATATTGTTCAGGACTATATGCTGTCAAAGGTGTAAATGATTTAGAAACGTTAAATCCGGAATTGTCAAATGAATGGGATCATGATAAGAATGATATTAAACCTTGTGAAGTTTTGCAGTACAGTAATAAGTCAGTATGGTGGAGGTGTAGTGCAGGTCATACATGGAAAGCAAAAATATCTAACAGAGTAAATGGAAAAGGGTGTCCTCAGTGTGACGGTAAAATGCCGTATAAAAGATCTTGTGTGAATTAGTCATTAAGAAGTATTGGAGGTGACTACAATGACGATTGATAGAGATGCGCTTGATAAGCTTCTGGAAACTATGCATATCGGTTTTGTGTCTGATGAGCAGTATGATATGATTTTAAATCGATTTGGCACAGAACCGGATGGCATGCATGAATGGACAGAGCAGGATATCAGTGAGCATATCAGAAAAATTTTAAGGTGAGTTTGTGTTGAACGAACAGTAAGCACGGTTTTAAAGAAGGCGGTGGCAAAAGAATCCACTGCCTTTTTTGTAGGAGGTGGTTTTGTATGTAATATTAAAAGATGAATATAAAACAAAAAATAACAATGAAAGGAGGAAGAAGGAGCCGAAAACGACAAAACTCATAGAATTTTAAAAGTTGGTTATGCCCGAGTTTTGTCGTTTTTCGCCCAAAATGGAGTGAAAAAAATTTTCGGTTACTTCGGT
>JBJEOU010000103.1:0-2125 GCA_051880875.1 Ruminococcus sp.
ATGCTTGCACAGGACGAGGGCAAGCTGAACAACCCCGGCTTTATGTCAAAAGCACCTGAAAAGGTTATTGAAAAAATCAAGTCACAGGCTGAAAAGGAAAGGGAAAAAATCGCCCTTATCAATGCCGCTATTGAGGCACTGAAATAAGATGCTGTAAGGAAAGAAAAACTGTATGAGAACTATTTTCTCATACAGTTTAATTTAAGGTATTGACAAAAAAATAAATAATGATACAATATAAGTGAAATAAGGTACACCGTATAGACGGTTAACCTATGTTGTTATTAAAAAAATAACCGCATCTTTGGTTTAGGGGCGGTTATTTTTTTATGCTTAAAATGTATCCTATCACAAGCACCATAAGAATTATGATAAATGTTTCCTGTTCCATTAGCATCACCCCCTTATATTTCAAGGGGGATTATACCCCTTGAAACATCAAAGGGCTAACCGCCTACCGTTAAGGCATACCTTATTCCGCTACGCATTATAACATATACCGACAATATCTGCAACAATAATCTTTTTAACTTTTGTAAAAAACTCGAAGTTTGCGAAAACTCCGAGTTTCTTTTTATATCACTTAATATTTTCCATAAATTACTTCTTAGGAACAAGCTTGTCCTTTCCGCCCATATATGGACGGAGTGCCTCCGGAATACTTACTGTTCCGTCTGCGTTAAGGTTGTTCTCCAAAAATGCAATCAACATTCTTGGGGGAGCAACTACTGTGTTGTTAAGTGTGTGGGCAAAGTATTTTCCGTTTTTGCCTGTTACACGGATTTTAAGTCTTCTTGCCTGTGCATCACCCAATGTTGAGCAGGAGCCAACCTCAAAGTACTTCTTCTGTCTTGGTGACCAAGCCTCAACATCAACGGACTTAACCTTTAGGTCTGCAAGGTCGCCGGAGCAACATTCAAGAGTTCTCACAGGAATATCCATTGAACGGAACAAGTCAACTGTATTTTGCCACAGCTTGTCGTACCACTCCATGCTCTCCTCAGGCTTGCAGACAACAATCATTTCCTGCTTTTCAAACTGGTGAATACGGTAAACGCCCCTCTCCTCTATTCCGTGAGCACCCTTTTCCTTTCTGAAACAAGGAGAATATGATGTGAGTGTGTAAGGCAGGTTTTCTTCCCTTAACATCTGGTCTTTAAACTTACCAATCATTGAATGCTCTGATGTACCGATAAGGTAAAGGTCCTCTCCCTCAATTTTGTACATCATAGCGTCCATTTCCGCAAAGCTCATAACACCTGTTACAACATCTGAACGAATCATAAACGGCGGTACGCAGTAGGTAAAGCCTCTGTCAATCATAAAGTCCCTTGCATAGGAAATCACAGCGCTGTGAAGTCTTGCAATGTCCCCCATCAGGTAGTAAAAGCCGTTACCTGCAACTCGTCTTGCGGAGTCAAGGTCGATGCCGTCAAAGCTTTCCATAATATCTGTGTGGTATGGCACTTCAAAGTCGGGAACAACAGGTTCGCCGTAACGCTGAACCTCAACATTTTCGCTGTCGTCCTTACCGATTGGAACAGACGGGTCAATGATGTTTGGAATAATCATCATTCTCTTTGTTACTTCTTCCTGCAACTCTGTTTCCTGCTTTTCAAGCTCTGCAAGTCTTTCTCCCTGCTGGGTGACAAGCTTTTTCATCTCCTCGGCTTCGTCCTTTTTGCCCTGTCCGTACAAAGCACCAATCTGCTTGCTGTACTTGTTGCGGTCGGCACGAAGGGAATCAGCCTCCTGCTTTACTGCTCTTGACTTTTTGTCAAGGTCGATTACCTCGTCAACAAGTGGGAGCTTGCTGTCCTGAAATTTATTTTTAATGTTCTGCTTAACTACATCGGGATTTTCCCTTAAAAATTTAATATCAATCATCTTTTTATTCCTTTTCTTCTAATTTATTTGCCAAATCCTTTAAATCATCCTGGCTGAAAAATTCTATTGAGAGGACTCCCCCATCACCTTTTTTAGTAACAGATACCTTTCTGCACAGATTATCTGTAAGGGCAAGCTCTACTTCCTTTAAGAAGTTTGTTTTTTCCTCTTTTTTAAGAGGTGTTTTATCTCCCTTTTTTGCCTTCTGGGTCAGCTTTTCTGTTTGTCTTACGGACAA
>JBJEOU010000104.1:0-8831 GCA_051880875.1 Ruminococcus sp.
GAAATAAAGGACATACAAAACATAAGTATTGCAAAAATTATAAATAAGGGCGTCAACGTCCAATTTTTCCTGTTCATAAGCATCTCCTTTCTGTAATCATGCTAAATTTTCAATTCTCCATTTTCAATTTTCCATTTTTTTAAACTTCCATAAGAATAGGAAGTATCATCGGACTTCTGCCTGTTTTGCCGGAAATAACCTTTGATACATCATCCTTGATGCGGTTCTTGATAACACCCCACTCGTGAACATTTCTTTCACAGCAGTCGTCAAGTACGGAAAGTGCTGTCCTCTTAACATCTGTCATAAGCTCTTCACTTTCTCTCACATATACAAAGCCTCTTGAAACAATGTCGGGGCCGGAAATTACATGGCCGTCGTAAACATCGAGGGAGGCAACAATAATGATAAGTCCGTCCTGTGCCAGGTGCTTTCTATCCCTTAGGACGATACTTCCCACATCGCCAACGCCAAAGCCGTCAACAAATACCTTGCCGGCAGGAACCTTTGGCAGTTCCTTGATGTAGTCCCTGTTAAGCTCCAGGGTTGTGCCGATGTCTGCAATAAATGTATTCTTCTTGTCAATTCCCAAGGATACAGCAATATCCTGACTTTTTCTCAGGTGCTTCTGCTCGCCGTGAACAGGGATAAAATACTTTGGCTTAACAAGGCTTGTTAAAATCTTATGCTCCTCTGCACAGGCGTGACCTGAAACATGAACCTCGTACATAGACTCATACACAACCTTGCAGCCCTTTTTAAGCAGCTCGTCAACAACATTTCCCACAGACCTTTCGTTGCCTGGGATTGGGTTTGCGGAAATGATTATGAAGTCCCCTGCGCCAACGGTGATTTTTCTGTGGTCGGAGAATGCCATCCTTGTAAGTGCCGACATTGGTTCGCCCTGTGAGCCTGTTGTAACAAGTACAATCTGCTCCGGCGGATACTGCGGTATCTGGTCTATATCTATTATGATATTCTCGGGAATATCCAAATATCCTAAGTTGCTGGCAACATTCATATAGTTAATCATACTTCTGCCGGAGAAAGCAACCTTTCTGCCAAACTTTTTAGCGCAGTTTATGATTTGCTGAACACGGTTTACATTGCTGGCAAAGGTTGCAATAATAATCCTCTGCTTTTCTGCCTTTTGAAACAGATTTTTAAAGCTGTCGTAAACTGTGTGCTCTGTTGGAGTGTAACCCTCTCTTGCGGCATTTGTTGAGTCGGACATAAGGGCAAGTACGCCCTCTTCTCCAAGTCGTGCGAAACGGCTCAAATCAATCATACCGCCGGAAATCGGTGTGCAGTCAATCTTGAAGTCACCTGTGTGAACAATAGTACCGCCGGGAGTGTGAAGTGCTATGCCAACAGCGTCGGGAATGGAGTGGTTAACATGAATAAACTCCGCTGTTGTTTTGCCGATTTTTACAGACTCCCCTGCTTTTACTGTTCTCAACTCAGCCTGCTTTAACAGAGAATGCTCCTTCAGCTTGTTTTCCAGAAGTCCCAGAGTAAGGGGTGTTCCGTAGATAGGCGCGCTCATCTCTGTCAGAAGATAAGGCAAACCGCCGATGTGGTCCTCGTGACCGTGGGTAAGCAAAATTGCCTTTACCTTGTCCTTGTTCTGTACAAGATATGTGAAGTCGGGTATAACAAGGTCAACACCCAGCATTTCGCCGTCGGGAAAAGCCATACCGCAGTCGATTACAATAATTTCATCCTCGCATTCAAACAGGGTGATGTTCTTGCCGATTTCGTTAAGTCCACCAAGGAAAGACACCTTCACAGATGGCAAAGGCTTGTTCTCCTGGAAGCTCTGATTATTCTTTCCCTTATAGTTAATTTTACTACTGTTTCGCTTGCTGTTGCTGTTAAAATACTTTTTGTTAGTCTGATAACCTGTGCGGTTCTTTGTCTGACCGCCCTTTGCATAATTTCTCTGATTGTTCTTATTTCTGCTGTAATTTACCATATTTTTGCTGTTATTGTTTTTTTCAATTCCCACAAAATGTCCTCCGCTTTCTTAAAAATTAATTTTACTATATGTATTAATTTGATGATACCCCAAATCCCGACCGGGTATTCAAACAATTTACTTGACAAATAAAAATAGTTGATTTTACGACCATACTACTCCACAATATTAGTACATTATATCATACTATTTCTGCACCTAAAAGTCAACTGAAAATGCCTATATAATATTTACAGTATTTCCCTTATGAGTTGAAAAAATACTCCTGTTGTGATAACATTGTTACGAAAAGAGGTAATTATGAAAACAGTAGAAATTTTTACAGACGGCGCCTGCTCAGGCAATCCCGGCCCCGGCGGATACGGTGCAATACTGCGATATAAGGGAACAGAAAAGGAAATCAGCGGTGGAAGTGAAAACACCACCAACAACAGAATGGAGCTTCTGGCTGTAATTGAGGCGCTGAAACTGCTGAAAGAGCCCTGCGATGTTCAGCTTTACTCCGACTCCCAATATGTCTGCAACGCCTTTAACCTTGGTTGGGTGGAAAAATGGAAAGCAAAAAACTGGATGAGAACAAAAAGCGAGCCGGTGAAAAACCCCGACCTTTGGAAAGAGCTTTACGCCCTTTGCCAAAAGCACAGCGTCACCTTCAACTGGGTAAAGGGTCACGACGGCCACCCCGAAAACGAACGGTGCGACCGCCTTGCTGTGGGATATTATCAAAGGTTTTTGTAAATTAGTTTTTAGTTTTTAGAATTAAGAAATCAATATTTAGCCTCTCCTGTCATTCCGAGCGTAGCGAGGAATCTTAAAGAAAAGCAGTAGTTCATAAACTGACACTATCAGGTCATATGAAATTATTGATCTAACAAAGGCAAAACGGATTGGGCGGAGCTAACCACCCAATCCGTTTTTTATATAAACAATCCTAAAATATAAACAAATTATTTTTCCTTAAGTAGCTTTGTAAGCTCCTCCATAAAGGTGTTAATGTCCTTAAATGAACGGTAAACCGAGGCAAAACGCACATAGGCAACCTCATCCACATTCTTAAGCTTTTCCATAGCAAGCTCGCCAATGGACTGTGAGGTCACTTCTCTGTCAAGTGAGCTTTGGAGTGAGCTTTCTATGGAATCAACCACAGACTCAATCTGTTCAAGGGAAACCGGTCTTTTTTCGCAGGCACGCAAAATTCCTGCTGTCAGCTTTGCACGGTCAAATACCTCTCTTGATTTATCACGCTTTACAACAATGATTGGCACACTCTCAATTACCTCGTGGGTGGTAAAACGCTTTTTACAACCCAGACATTCACGACGGCGACGAATTCTCTCCCCGTCGTCGGCAGGACGGGAATCTATAACCTTGCTTTCATCATGACCACAAAAAGGACATTTCATTAATAATACACCCCTATATTTAGAATAAATTTGAATAATAATTTTCTTTAAGATAATTATAACACAAGATATTCCTGAAACAAGTTAAGATTTCATTACAATAAAGTTACATAAAAATCTCAAAAATATGGAATAATCCCCAAATACAAGGGAATCGTCACAGATTAATAAAGGTGGAAATGCTTTTTAATTTAAATATTCAATTAGTGTTTTATTTGTGTATTAGAAAATAAGCCTGAAAAAGTAACAAGTAAAAAAGAAATACAATAAAATTTTTATATTTATTATTGACAATCCCCAAGGGTTATGATAAAATAAGCCTTGCGAAATACGGAGGGGTGTCCGAGTGGTTTAAGGAGCTAGTCTTGAAAACTAGTGATACCGCAAGGTACCAAGGGTTCGAATCCCTTCCCCTCCGCCATTTTTATTTAGATACTTTACCATACGGAGGATTACTCAAGTGGTGAAGAGGCTCCCCTGCTAAGGGAGTAGGTCGGGTAACCGGCGCGAGGGTTCAAATCCCTTGTCCTCCGCCAAGAAAGAGACGATTGCTAATGCAATCGTCTCTTTCAGTTATATTCGCTTTTAAGCGAGTTATATTGCTCCGCAGTTATATTTGGCTTTGCCAAGTGATATTGCCCTTCGGGCAGTTTTAGGCGAATATAATATCACTTTGCAACGCAAAATATAACTCTGCCTTTGGCAGAATATCACCTTTATACAAGGTTGCGGTTATTTTCTTTTTATGGTATAGTCAAATTAAAGGAGCTGATGGTATGACTAATCTGTCCGAAAAACTATACTTGAAGATAAAATCAATAATTGATACTTGGTGTGAAGATGGTATTTATGCAATATCATTTTTTGTATATTCAAATGAAGAATACGAATATAAAGGTTTCAGCAATGTGTCCTCTTTTGCTATTAGCTATAACACAGAAGATGATTGCGAAGGTGCAGATCAATACAGCGAGGAACGCTGGAACTATGCCTTCTGGCGACAGGATGAGACTCCTATTATTTATCCGGATGAACCGAATGAATTGACCGATTTGTTGTTTGACTGGTACAAAGAGCATAGTATTTTTAATATTGGCAAAGAAGACGAGGATTGCTACGACGAAGATTATAACTATATCGGGAAGGGACCTGTTGGACATTACGAGTTGCTGATGCTGGTTTCCGAGGTAGCAAAGCGTCTGCAACAAGAAGGATACTTAGAAAATAAGTTTGGAAAAAAACTGCCCATCATTATTCATGGACTTGAGTATGCATGGTATGATATTGAAGCTACTCAAAACGCTAACATCAACGGAGAGGCGGATGTATTTTTGAAAGCCATGAAGGAATTGGATATGATTTGATTTATTTGAAATCCCATTTTTCACACCTTTAGGGAAAATGCACCCCCTAAATGCCATTTGCACCCCCTAAGCCCGGAAGAGGTGCATTTGTATCAAAACCAGAGCTATCTTGCCAAAGCACTTACAGAAATGTAGGTGCTTTTCTTTTTATCTTTTTTCAAATGTTACTACCAGGGATTTGAAGTGACGAGTACCACCGCCGCCGGTGTTGGGAACACTGAACAAATCACGAAAATACATCTAAACATCTTGCCCTCATATTTTCCATAAACTTGACCCAAAATCTGACTTTGCAATATGGATAAAAGACTTAATCAGTTTTTACTTAAGTAAAAGGTCGGGTATCCGCTGTGAATTACCCGACCTTGTTTTATTCAAATATTAAATTTCAGACAGTTCTTTACCTATATTTCCCGTTTCCGAAAATCCGCCACAAAGATACTTCTGGATAAGGGTTGCATCACATATTGTTACTTTTCCGTCACCATCCGTATCGGCAAGCTGACTTACTGTTTCGTCCCCAGGCGTTGCAAGTCTTGCGCAGAATTTTTGAATCAGTGCTGAGTCTGTTATTGTAATTTCGCCATCACAGTCCACATCGCCTATAACTACTTTCGGTTTTTCGGAAGGCGTTATTGTCAGAACATTCCCAAGCGTCGCCAATCCCCCATCGTCACTTACTGTGACATATTCAGGATTTAAGTCAATTATTTTTCCGTTGACGCTGAGTGCGACATCCTTATCAAAACGGTAGCCTGCGCTGTATCCTTCCTCGGTCAGCTTGATATACAGACCATATTTATATTCTGTATTCGCCTTAAAGGTAGAAATTAATCCATCGCACCAGCCTCGTTCAACATAAGCGCTGTTCCAATAATCGGAGCTGGAAATAAATTCGTTGTCTGCACCAAACCATCCTTCATAGTCGATGACATACGGAGCGCCATTGGGTACCGTACCTGTAAATACAGGATTATCATCTGCCCTGAAGTTGACAGTTGCGTTGTTGATGACCACCTCTTTAATTTTTCTGACAGGTACTTCATCTGTAATTATATCCGCATACCCGGGCATATAGTTTTCTTTAAAAGCATTTAACATAGACGGCTGAACAATAATATAAAGGTCAGGATGACATTCTTCAAAGGCGTCGTCCGATACATAAAGGCTATCGCCTTCTTCTGATTTTTCAAAAACTACATCCATCAAATTTGAACATTTGTAAAAAGCATTGCTGTAAATACTCTGTACTTGTTCAGGCAAGGTAACCTTCTTGAGTGAGGTACAACCCTCAAAAGCATTATTTGAAATAAGCTCTAAGCTCGGCATATCGATTGTTACAAGGGATGTGCAGCCATAAAATGCATTTTTTGAAATAGAAGTTACCGAAGGCATTTTTACTGTTTCAAGAGATGTGCATCCCCAGAATGCATAAGATTTAACTTGCTTTACCGCATCGGAAAGCACAACACTTTTCAAATTTTCACAGTAGTTGCAGTATGAGTCAACGCTCTTAATATCATCACCGATAACAAGTGTTTTCACCTTTGATTTACATTCATAATCTGTATCAAAGCAGAGGTCTTTCCAACCCTGAACACCCTCATCGGTTATAATTGTCAACTCGCCTGTTTCTTCATCAAAGCGAAAACCGTTTCTTTCAAGCTCCTCGTCGCTTTCCTCTGCCCACTTTGCATAAAGCTGAATGTCATAGCCACTTGTGTTTTTCATCCAGTCGTAATTGCTTGTGTCCTCAATCAAGCTGTTATAATATGCTGACGGTTTGTAGCACCAACCCAAGAAGGTGTATCCCTCTCGCTGTGGAACATAATCGCCGATATTGAAAAAGTTATCACTTTCCTTATCAAGCTCATATATGGCAGATTCTTTGCCGTCTATCGTTCCGCCTCTGGGGTTAAAGGTAACTGTATAGCCGTCTTTAAAAACAGGAAACAGGGTTTCATCACCGAAATTATAGGATGCATTTGCTAAGTTGTTATCCCAGTCAAAGGACAGTACTGTTTTGTCCCCCACCTTTTCCCGGTCTGCAAAGTACATTCCTCCATCCCATTTATCAAAATGACAACCGGGTCGAACTAAATCAGGCAAAACAATCTCCTGTTTCTCACGCTGAATGTAGTAACGGTCAGGCAGTCCTTCCTCCTCGCCCTCAAGCAATTTATCGTAGGAAATTGTATAATAAGGCTCGAAAAATTTTAATGTGCAATCACTTTTATAGGTTGAACCCGCCTCAACTATGGGTGTCTCACCGTATTCCCCACCGTATAATACACCCTCACTTTTCGAAGAGGTTCCTCGCACCTGTTGAAGAACAATGGGCGTATTTGTGTTATTAACATAGCCTACTGTAACCGTTTTTTCTCCACTCAGCGCCTCCTGTAATGCCTCATAAAGCTGTGCCCGAAGCTCCGGATCCTCAGGCATCTGCGCCAACGCATCACTTAAGTCGCCTCTCTCATAGGCCATTTTTATTACATTATAAGTATCCTCTATGCTCTCAAACCCCGAAACATCAGCCGTATTTCTCACTAATTTTGAGATTATCGACACATCACCCAGCTCAAGTGACGCATTATACAGCCATGGATTAGTAACATCCTGACCGTAATAACCCACGGTATGAAAAACCTCATATTGTGGCTCAATACGGAAACTTTCACCCGGCATAATAAGCTCTTTTGAAATATCGTAGTTGTTGCTTGCACTCAAAGTGTGATCTGTGCCTGCCCCGACAGATACCACATTTTTTTCCTTATCTGCAACAGACTCAGCCGAAACGCTTAACGGCAAAGCCGGTACAGAAAGAAATAATGAAAGCAAAGTCGCAAGAACACGATTTTTAAGTCTTTTCTTTTTCATATGATTTTCCTCCTTTGAAAATTTCACTAAATCAGCAATAGGAATTGCTTTTTTACTGTAACTATTATACAATAATAGTAGATAAAATGTTGCAATATTTCCGATATGTCATTGTCCAAATCGGAAATTACATCCTTTTCACACATAATTTAAAATGTAGTTATGAAAATTCAGCAATGTCGTCAATTTAAGAATATTTACACACCACGGTATGCATCCTCACCATGTCATTCTGAGGGAGCGTAGCGACTGAAGAATCTGAAAGGATAGCAGTAGTGCCTAAATCGACACTGTCAGGTTACCGGAAAGTATGATTTTCCTAACAAAATGAGTAGTAGAGGATGGAGATTCCTCGACAAGCTGGTCATGACAGAGTGGTGGTTTTCCTTAAGTTGATGACATTGGCAAATTATGGGAGAGAAAACTCTATGAAATTCAACGAAAAGCTGAATGAATATATAGAAATTCTGGGCTGTACTGCAAAGGAACTTAGCAGAAACTCAGGCATTTCAACAGCCACAATAAGCCGTTACCGAAGCGGTGAGCGTGTGCCCGAAATTAATTCCCACGCTTTGAATCAGCTCTGCAACGCTATTGCTCAGACAGCAAAGGAACAAAAGATAAAGGAAATCACATATGATTCCGTAAAGGAGAGCTTTCTTAATTGCTCCGATATTGTTACGGTTAACAAGGAGAATTTAAGGCAGAATTTCAACACTCTGATTTCTGTTCTGAACATAAATATCAGCAAGCTTTGTCGTGATACAAATTATGACGTTTCAACCGTTTTCCGATTCAGAAACGGTACCCGTCAGCCCTCAGACCCGATAAAGTTTGCAGACAGTATTGCCGCTTATGTTTCAAAGAAAATGGAAAGCACATCGGAAAAAGAATCTGTTGCCGAGCTTATCGGATGTACTCCTGAAGCTGTTTCAAGCAGTTCCAAATGCTGTAAAAAGGTTAGAGACTGGCTAATCGGCGAGCACGGTAAGCACAAGGACAATGTTGCACAATTTCTTGAAAAGCTGAATGATTTTGACTTGAACGAATATATCAAAGCAATCCATTTTGACGAATTAAAGGTGCCATCTGTTCCCTTTCAGTTTCCAACATCAAAAACCTACACAGGTATAAAGGAAATGATGGAAAGTGAGCTTGACTTTTTAAAAGCAACCGTTTTATCAAAGTCAATGGAGTCTGTGATTA
>JBJEOU010000105.1:0-2107 GCA_051880875.1 Ruminococcus sp.
CCTGTGATAAGGCTTTGCACCTTGCTCTTTGCAGAATTGTCGTTATATTCCTCAAGGTGATGTGCCAGCTCGTGCATATGGGTGTTGAAGATTGCCCTTGTACCCAGATAGGCCATTGCCCTGATTACATCCTTGGCGATGAACACACCCTCGGCAACATTTGTTGTGGCAAGGCTTTCGTTCAGCAGGAGCAGGGATTTATCCGTTGCCACGCTGAAAATGTCGGAAAGTCTTTTGCTCTCCTCACCCAGTCGTCCCAAGTCAACAGTTTCGTTCTCGTCTGCCGGGAAATGGGTGAAGATGTTGTCCACAGGGCAGTATTCAAAGCTTTTTGCCGGCACATATATTCCGCATTGAGCAAGAAGGAAACAGTGCCCCACCGCCTGGGTAAAGGTTGTCTTTCCCCCTCTGTTGGGGCCTGTCATTACGAAAATCCTCTGTTCATCGTTAAAGTCGATGTCGTTGCCTACAATTTCAAACTCCTCACCACTTGTCCGCTTAATGCCCAGCTTTATGTTGTAAATATCCCTGCCCTTTGTTGTTCTGTCACCCTTAACGGCAAGTGGCTTGCACAGGGTAAGGTTCTTTTCCTTCATCTTGTCAACAAGCTCTGCAAACCTTATGTAGAAGATAATCTCAGGCATCAGGCTGACAAGGGCATAACCGCTGATGTTTACATACTTTTGCAGGGTTGCCTTGATACTCTTTACCATCTTTTTCAGAATGTCTGTCACAACCTTTGAAAGGCTTGCAGACAAGGGGTCGTCACCTGTCGCCGAGCCGGAGGTGTCTATGTGAACATTTGTGTTTGCACCCAAGGCTACACTGCCAAACTGCATTCTGTGCAGGCTTGGATTTGCTGGGTGAAGCTTACTGCTTTTCAACACCTCCTCGTCGCTGTTAAGACCCTCTTTGTTTGAGGTGAACTCCATAAAGTTTTTCAGCAGTCCGCTGTTGGTAATTTCAAAGCTGTTAAGGGAAATCACACCGGCATTCTTAGGCTTTAGCACATTGTCAAGGTTTACCCCTATGGTGATGGAACGGAGCTTCTGCGCCTTTTCCATCGTTTCGTCAATGTCCTTTTTCAGAAGGTCAAAACCGCCCTCATTGTAAATATCCTCAATGGTTTTTTGCAGATTTTTCAGTCCCTCGGACTTAATGGGAGTTGAGGACAGCATATCCTTTAGCATAGTGATACAATTCACATATCCGTCAATTTCCCTTAGTCGGTTGATTAACTGCCACAAAGCTGATGCGTCGCCGTCCTTGTTGAACTTTTCAAGCTCACGCAAATCCTCCAGCTTTTTCAGCAAAGCAACAAGTCCCTCACGAAGATTGGGAAAGTTTAAAATATCCTCAAAAACATCCGCCCTGTAATTTATTACATCAATGTCCATTGTAATGTTAGTAAGGATATTTTTAATGCTGTTTTTCTCGTAAATATCCTTTGTAAGGCTTTCCACAATATAATCAACAGAAAGGTCGTTAATCGCCTGGGGCGTCATTTCACGGGTTTTCTGACTTGAATTTTGAGGGTAAAGTAAGCTAATCTGTGCCATTTGATTTCTCCTTAATTTTATAGTACAATGGTATCATACATTTTTTTAAAAAACAATAAGGATTGAGTAAAATGGACGAATTAATCAAGAGAATTAATGAGCTTGCCAAAAAGAAAAAGACCGTAGGACTTACCCCTCAGGAGCTGGAGGAACAGGCAAAGCTTCGTAAAAAATATCTGGAAAATTTCAGGGCAGGCTTTAAGCAAAGGCTGGAAAACATTGATGTTGAAACCCCCGACGGCAAGGTGCGACCCCTCACCGACTATAAAAAGAAAAAATAATGTAAAAGTCAAAGGGACTGCCCGTAAGGACAGCCCCTATTTATATTCCAATTTAATTAATTAGCAGCCACATCCGCATCCGTTGCCACATCCGCCGCACTCGTTGTTACCGCAACCGCCGCAGCAGCAAAGGATGATGATAACGAGAAGAATAATCCAACAGCAATTTCCGCCGCCGAAACCGTTAAACATATCGTTTTCCTCCTTTCCGTTTACACTACATATTATTAGGAAAGAAAGAATTTGTGTTAATCTTTTGAAAATAAA
>JBJEOU010000106.1:0-2103 GCA_051880875.1 Ruminococcus sp.
TATTATATCAAATCTCTAATAATAATCAAGGGGTTGGCTCTTTAAAGGGAACATTAAAATACTCTGCAACGCTTTGGGCAAGCACCCTTGCAATATTCCCAATGTTGTCCCTTATCCATTGTGCGTCCTGCCTGTTGTCGTGGTAGCCCACCTCAATCAGCACAGCCGGTGCTTTGGTCTGGCGAACTTCCCCCAGGGTTGTGGTGGGTATCAGGTCAACATTGTTGGGATTTGGGTATATGGTTTTGTAGTTCTTCTGAATAATCTCCGCAAAGCGTTTGCCCCTGGTGGAGGTAGGGTAGTAGTAGATGTCTGCGCCCTGTTGCTGTCCCTTTATGGTTTCGGGGGATGCGTTAGAATGTATGGCAAGGTGAAGGTCGTAGTTGCCCTTGTTGCTTTCGGCAATAACCTGCCTTGTGGTGGTGTCAGGGTTGTTCCTTACAAAATCAATTCCTGATGCCCTGAGGTACGGCTCCATTGCGTCTGCAATAAGGTTCATATAGTACTCTTCGTTTCCCCCGTCAATGTAAGGGTTAAACTCCTGTACAGACGGACTTAAAAATAATGTTGGCATAGTGACACTCCTATCCGCCAATGCCCCTGATAAAAATTCCTCGGATATCCCACAAAATTTTTTGGGCAAAAGCGTAAAATCTATTTCCATAAATAATTATTCAGTTATTTTAAAAATATTACTGATTTTCTATTTACAAAAGTAAAAAAATGTGGTAAAATTATATCAAATCAGTAATGGTTATTATTTTGGAGGATAGATATGAGACGAAATTTCAGCACTAAACGACAGGCTATCTATGATATGCTTAAGTCACGTACTGATCATCCCTCTGCCAAGCAGATTTACGAATCTCTCAAGGCAGACTACCCTGATCTTAGCCTTGGTACTGTTTACAGGAATATCGGGCTTTTTAAAGAGGACGGCTCAGCCATGAGCGTGTGCACCCTTAACGGAGAGGAGCGCCTTGACGGACGAGTAGAGCCTCACACCCACCTTGTGTGTACAGAGTGTGGCAGGATTACTGATTTATTTCTTGATGAATTAGCTGTTGATGACAATGAAGTTGTGGGGGACGACTTTAAGGTTGAAAAAAAGGTTGTCACCTACTACGGAAAGTGCAGTCATTGCAGGTAATTATATATTTTTAAACTTATTAGGAGGAAAATAAAATGGCAAAATGGGTTTGTGCAATCTGCGGATATGTTCACGAAGGTCCGGAACCACCGGAGAAATGTCCACAGTGTAATGCACCTGCATCAAAGTTTAATGAGGTTAAGGAGGGCGCCGGCTTTGCTTGTGAGCATATCGTAGGCATCACAGAGGGTGTATCCGAGGATATTATTGAGGATTTGAGAGCTAACTTCAACGGCGAATGTTCCGAGGTTGGTATGTACCTTGCAATGGCAAGAGTTGCTGACAGAGAGGGTTATCCTGAAATTTCTGCCGCTTTCACAAAGTATGCTTTTGAAGAGGCAGAGCACGCAGCAAAGTTTGCTGAAATCCTTGGCGAAGTAATTACAGATTCTACAAAGAAGAACCTTCAGATGAGAGCAGAGGCAGAGGCAGGCGCTTGCGAAGGCAAGCTTGACCTTGCAGTAAGAGCTAAGAAGGCTAACCTTGACGCTATTCACGACACAGTTCACGAAATGGCAAAGGACGAAGCTCGCCACGGTGCAGGCTTTGCAGGTCTTTTAAAGAGATACTTTGGCTAATTAAAGTATTTCAAAAATATTTTAAAATAATAATGTCTTTCACTAACAAAGGGTATGCGTTTGCATACCCTTTTGTTTAGTTTTTCAGGAAGCAACTGAATAAATTTATAAGAATTTTCAAGAGTATTTCTAATAAATTTCGCATAGATTTATAAATTTTCTTCTAAATTTAAATGTTATTCGCATAAACTCGTTTATTTTCTTTTAATTTTCTTCTAAATTCTAAAAAATCACATAATTTTCTTTTAATTCCGATAAAATATATTACTGTTAAGTATATCAAATCCGGCTAATTAAAGCGTCTAAAAATAAAACAACTTCCTGTCATTCCGAGGAAACGAAGTGACCGAGGAATCTGAAAGGATAGCAGTAGTG
>JBJEOU010000107.1:0-2101 GCA_051880875.1 Ruminococcus sp.
ATTTGTCCAGCGTGGCGACATTTCAATCATCAATAAGTACGACAAAACAAGGGCGTCACTTCAAAACGGAGTTGACCTTGTAATTGAGCTACCTGCTGTCTATTCCCTTGCAAATGCAGAGGTTTTCGCAAAATCTGCCGTCAGTATACTTGACAAAACAGGTGTTACTGACAGGCTGTTTTTCGGAAGTGAATGCGGCGATATTGATGTTATAGAAAATGCACTTCACATAATAAGCGAACAAAATGTACAGACAAAAATCAAAGAGAATATGAGTAACGGACTTTATTACCCAAAGGCTGTTTATAATTCCATTAAAGAACTTTACAACGAAGAAACAGCGAAAATCTTTGACGGCTCAAACAACATTTTAGGACTTGAATATGTAAAGGCGCTGAAAAATACAAATATGGACGCTGTGACTTTCACACGAAAGGGCAGTCACCACGACAGTAACGAGGTTACGGAAAACATTGCTAACGGTAGCTTTATAAGGCAGAATTATTCTGATAAAGAATTATATATCCCAAAATACCCAATACAGGACACCGCAGTAATTGAAAATATTGAAAAGCTGATTATATATAAAATCTCCCAAATGACAGAAGATGAGCTTAGGGGAATCCCCGATGTTGCCGAGGGAATTGAAAAGAGGATAATTGACTGTGCAGGAAAATATAATTCCTTTACAGAATTATGTAACGGTATAAAAACAAAGCGTTACACAATGGCAAGGATAAGAAGAATTCTATGCTGTGCCATTTTGGGAATCACAAAAGAAATCCAATCCCCCCCTGTGCCCTACATCAGAGTTCTTGGCTTTACGGAAAAAGGCGGGAAACTGCTTTCTGAAATCAAGGAAAAATCCCCTATCCCCCTTATCACCAATGTTAAAGCCGGCTATGACAGCCTTGACCAAAGGGGCAAAGAAATTATGGATATTGAGCTACTTGCAACAAGGCTGTGGTCACTTTCAAGTAACAACAATACTGTTCTTAAAAACGATTTCAGCCAGCCGGTTATCAAGGAATAAAGGACATTTTAATATGCTATTTCCCGTGAAAAAAGGGCTATCAGCTGATAGCCCTTACTTTTTTGTCTTTTTTTATAAGCTGATATATGAACAGCAACAGCACTATAAATGCCACAGGTGTGAAGAAATTGAAGGAAAGAGTTCCTGTGAACAGTCCCCCAATCTGATAAATCATCAGGCACACAAGGTATGCAAAAACATTCTGGTAAAGTAGTGCAAAGAAGAACCACTTTTTGCTGTCCATTTCCTTAGCCATTGTGGAAATAGCCGCAATACAAGGGGAATTAAGCAGGTTAAACACCAAAAAGCTGAATCCTGCAACGGCGGTTGGCAACAGGGTGTTTACAGTTTCACCCTTTGTAAGGAGAACCTGAATCGTGGCAACAATGTTTTCCTTGGCAAAGAATCCCGAAAGGGTGGCGGCAACGCATTTCCAGTTGCCAAAGCCAAGGGGTGAGAAAATAAAGGCTACCCCTGAGCCTATGTAGGATATAAAAGAGCCGTCGGAATTTTCCTCACCGAGATAAACAAAGCCGTCAGATGTAATTCCAAAGTTGGAAAGGAACCACATCACAGCACAGGCAACCACAAGTACCGTACCTGCCTTGATGATAAAGCCTCTCACCCTCTCCCACACATGGCGGAAAACTCCCGACATTGCAGGCATATGGTATGTGGGTAGCTCCATAACGAAGGGATTTTCCTCACCGCTGAAAAGCTTTGTCTTTTTCAGCATAAGGGCGGACACCAGCACAGCAACTACACCGATAAGGTACATTGAGGGTGCAATCCACCAGCTTCCACCTAAAATTGCTCCGCCGATAAGGGAGATTATAGGTAGCTTTGCACCGCAGGGGATAAATGTTGTTGTGATGATGGTCATTCGCCTGTCGGAGTCGCTTTCAATGGTTTTGGATGCCATAATTCCCGGCACACCGCAACCCGAGCCGATTAACAGAGGGATAAAGCTTTTTCCGGAAAGTCCGAATTTTCGGAACAATCTGTCCATAACGAATGCAATTCTTGTCATATAACCGCAGTCCTCAAGGAAGCTGAGGAAGAAGAACA
>JBJEOU010000108.1:0-2310 GCA_051880875.1 Ruminococcus sp.
GGCGGAACATTCATCTCGTTCCTTTGAGTACGGATAGCAGTTATTGCCTCCATTACCTTTTTCATATCCTGTGCTTCCGTTGGGAAGTTAAGGCTTTCATCATATTCAGGATATTTTTCAAGCATAATGGTTTTGCCGTCGGTTTCGTGTGGAATTGTCTGCCAGATTTCCTCTGTGATAAATGGCATAAAGGGGTGGAGCAGTTTCAGCATTTTGTCAAGGACAAAGATAAGTACCTGACGGGCATTTTGTGCTGTTTCGCCCTCACCTTGAAGACTTGCCTTGCAAAGCTCAATGTACCAGTCGCAATAGCTGTTCCAGATAAAGTCGTAAATCTTTGAAAGTGCTATGCCAAGCTCAAACTTTTCAAGGTTTTCGTTAACCTCTTTTGCAACATTATTAAGTGTATGCAAAATCCACTTATCCTCTGTTTCCAGTTTTTCAGGAAGTTTATTTTCAACATCATAGTCGTCAATGTTCATATGAACAAAACGGCTTGCGTTCCACAGCTTGTTAGCAAAGTTACGGCAGGACTCAACCTTCTTTTCGGAATATCTCATATCGTTTCCGGGAGAGTTACCTGTGGCAAGGAACATTCTAAGAGCATCTGCGCCGTATTGGTCAATAACAAGGAGAGGGTCAATGCCGTTGCCCAGGGACTTACTCATCTTAACACCGTTTTCGTCACGGACAATACCGTGGATAAATACTGTGTCAAATGGCTGGCTATCCATCTGTTCAACAGAGCTGAAAATCATCCTGGCAACCCAGAAGAATATAATGTCGTAGCCTGTTACAAGGGTATTTGTAGGGAAGTAGTAGTCAAGCTCAGGTGTCTTTTCAGGCCAACCAAGTGTGGAGAAAGGCCAGAGTGCCGAGCTGAACCATGTGTCAAGGGTGTCCTCATCCTGATGAAGATGTGTGCAACCGCACTTAGGACATTTTTCTGGGGCAGACTTTGCAACTACAACCTCACCGCATTCATCACAGTAGTAGGCAGGAATTCTGTGTCCCCACCAAAGCTGACGGGATATGCACCAGTCACGTATGTTCTCCATCCAATGGTAGTAGATTTTATCAAAACGCTCGGGAACAAACTTTGTCTTACCGCTTTTTACACATTCAATGGCAGGGCCTGCAAGCTCGCTCATTTTTACAAACCATTGCATAGAAACCCTTGGCTCAACTGTGCTGTGGCATCTGTAGCAGGTGCCGACATTGTGGTCGTGCTTTTCAACTCTTACAAGGAAACCGCCCTCGTCCAAATCCTTGACGATAGCCTCTCTTGCCTCGTATCTGTCCATACCGGCATATTTTGGGTAATCCTCAACGATTTTTGCGTCCTCAGTCATAACATTGATAACAGGCAGATTGTGTCTTAAACCAACCTGGAAGTCGTTGGGGTCGTGAGCCGGTGTGATTTTAACAACACCTGTACCAAATTCAATATCAACATAGCTGTCGGCAACAATAGGAATTTCTCTGCCCACAAGTGGAAGTGTGAGAGTTTTGCCCACAAGATGCTTGTATCTGTCGTCATCAGGGTTAACAGCAACAGCTGTGTCGCCTAAAAGTGTTTCAGGTCTTGTGGTTGCAAGCTCAAGGTAACCGCTTCCGTCTGTGAGAGGATAGCGAAGATGCCAGAAGTGACCTGCCTGCTCCTCAAACTCAACCTCTGCGTCAGAGATAGATGTACAGCAGTGAGGACACCAGTTGATGATTCTTTCTCCACGGTAGATAAGACCTTTTTCGTAAAGGCGGACAAAAACCTCCTTAACAGCCTCGGAGCAACCCTCGTCCATAGTAAAGCGTTCTCTCTCCCAGTCGCAGGATGAACCCATCTTCTTAAGCTGACTTACAATTCTTCCGCCGTATTCCTTTTTCCAGTCCCATGCTCTTTCAAGGAACTTTTCTCTGCCGATGTCCTCCTTGGAAAGACCCTCCTTGCGCATAGCCTCAACAATTTTTGCCTCTGTTGCAATACTTGCATGGTCTGTGCCGGGCAACCATAGGGCAGAATAACCCTGCATTCTTCTCCAGCGGATAAGAATATCCTGCAAGGTGTTGTCAAGGGCATGTCCCATATGGAGCTGACCTGTAATGTTTGGAGGTGGCATCACAATAGTGTAGGGCTTTTTGTCCTTGTCCACTTCTGCGTGAAAGTAGTTTCCCTCCATCCAAAAATCATATATTTTGTCTTCAACCTCTTTTGGGTTGTAGGCTTTAGCCATTTCTTTTGCCATAGCGTATTCTCCTTCATAGCAAACTTATAACTATTATCTCATTATTAATAGAAATTGTCAATTAAAA
>JBJEOU010000108.1:2410-8650 GCA_051880875.1 Ruminococcus sp.
GCACCCTTGACAATGTAGCTGACGGATACCACAAGGAGAACAAAAAGTCCAACGGTGGAAACAGCCACAACCACAGGATTGTTACCGTTTACCTTGGCAGATATATTCTTGAAAATCGGTGTGCTGACAAGACCGGCAATTACAAAGTACACAAGGTAGTTGAGGGTGTAATAAATTGTGGTGTCGTCAATGAGATTTCCTCCGCCGAACATTGTTGCAAAGTATGCTCCGGCGTCCCCTATGCTGTCGGCTCTGAACAGTACCCAACCCATGATAACAAAGAAAAGGGTGTAAATTCTGCGGAGAATTTTCATCTTGTCCGGGTACTTCTTTTCCCAGCCTATAAGCTTTTCAATAGTCAGCAGGACAAAGTACATCAGTCCCCAGCAAAGGAATGTCCAGTTTGCACCGTGCCAAATTCCTGTAAGTGACCAGACAACAAACAAATTAAAAACAAGACGAGCCTTGCTCTTTACCCTTGAACCGCCCAGGGGGAAATACACATAATCTCTGAACCATGTGCCAAGGGACATATGCCATCTTCGCCAGAATTCCGAAACAGAAAGACTGATGTATGGGTAGTTGAAGTTTTCCAGAAATTCAAAACCAAACATCTTGCCCAAGCCGATAGCCATATCGCTGTATCCGCCAAAGTCAAAGAAAATCTGGAAGGTGTAGGCGATAGCCCCCACCCATGCCATCACAACAGTAAGCTCGCTGTTGGGCATTTCAAAGGCATAGTCTGCAACAACAGCCATTGTGTTGGCAAGGAGTACCTTTTTTGCAAGACCTATGATAAACCTGCAAACGCCCTCGGAAAATTTTTCAAAGCTTTCCTCCCTGTGTTTTATCTGATATGCAACAGTTTCGTACCTGACAATAGGTCCTGCGATTAACTGTGGAAAAAAGCTGATGTAAAGTCCGACATTAAGGGGATTTTTCTGTGCCTCACCCTTTTCTCTGTACACATCAATAACATAGCTCATTGCCTGGAAGGTGAAAAAGCTGATGCCGATGGGCAGGACTATGTTCGGCACAGACAGGTGAAGTCCTGCTATTGAATTAATGTTTTCAATGGTGAACATAAGGTACTTGAAGATGTAAAGTATCCCAAGGTTAAACACAACTGTAAGGGCTATAACAAGCCTTGACTTAGCTTTGCTGGCTCTGAACTTGTCCACCAAAAGTCCAAAGATGTAGTTCATAATGATTGAAAGAATCATTATGAGAACATACTTCGGCTCACCCCAGGCGTAGAACAAAAGGCTCGCTACAAGAAGCAGAATATTTTGTGCAGTTCTGAACTTTCTCAGTACCAGATAGTACAGCAAAAGAACAGCCGGCAAAAATGCGAAAATAAAAACCGTACTTGCAAATAACATAAATCACACTCTACAATACTTTTTTTGTCCCTCATCATAGGCATTGTTGCCAAGGGAATCAATAGCTACAATGCAGGGGAAGTCCTCAACTGTGTATCTCCTTACAGCCTCTGTGCCCAAATCCTCATAGCAAAGCACTTCCTCTTTTTTAATGGATTTGGCTATAAGTGCGGCGGCTCCGCCCACACAGGCAAAGTAAACACACTTGTTCTTTACAATGGAGTCCACAACCTCTTTGCTACGTGCACCCTTGCCTATCATACCTTTCAGTCCCAGGTCAAGGAGGGTGGGGGCATACTTGTCCATACGGTAGCTGGAGGTAGGACCTGCCGGTCCCACAGCAAATCCCGGCTTAGCCGGTGCAGGGCCAACATAATAAATCAGTTCGCCTTTAAGGTCAACAGGCAGTTCCTTACCCTGTTGAACAAGCTCATATAATCTTTTGTGAGCCGCATCTCTGCCGGTGAGGATAGTACCTGTCAGTAGTACCGTTTCCCCTGCCTTAAGTCCTTTTATATCCTCGTCAGTTATTGGTAAATTAATTTTTTTCATTGTTTTCAACACCGTTAACCATATCTGTTATGTTCTGCTGAGAAACTGCAGTTTTTCCGCAGATATAATATTCTCCGTCTGCAAAGTGCTGTTTTTCCTTGTAGTAGCAGTATGTATCGTCCCCAAGGAAGTAGAGAAAATATACATTGCTCTTCTTTGGTGTACCGTCATCCTCGTAGTTGAGAAGTTCAAAATAGTATATTTCCTTTGCATCTGAAACATCTTTCTTTGGCTTCAGCTCTTCATTCTTTGTTTCGGCATACATCTGCATTATGTCACTCATTGCCTGCTTTGCCTCACCCTTCAGAGTAACAAGGAGGTTGCCCTGCTTTTCGCCGGAGCCTTCATATATTTTGATTCTGTCAAGGGCGTTTGTGTTGAGGGAAGTGGAGTTGCTCTGGGTACTGCTTTCATCTGATTTTGAGCATCCGCATCCGGCAGAAACAACAGCAACAGCCGTCAAAATTACAACCAATAAAACACAAGATAATTTTTTCATAGTTTTACTCCTTATTTTCAATCATATATACAAAAGAGAGATTTCTGGTTTCCTCTCCGATTACCACAGTAAAATCAAGGGATTTGAAATTGTCATCGTTGATTAAACTTTTTCGGTTTTCGTAAACAATATCCCAGTAATAAACATCGTCGTTTATCACCGTTTTGTTTTTGTCAAAGCACATATAGTCGGTGCCGTACTTGAATTTTATCTTTTCGCCGAAGTAGCAGTATTTTCCGTCCTTCTTTATCATTTCGCACACGCTGATGGTCTGACCGTTAAAATAAAGATACAGGCAGGAGTCGTCGGTTTCAGCCATGCCAATTGACTGCTCCAGCTTGATTTCGTCATAGTACTTTCTAAGGCTCTCCTCCGGGGAATTCTGATAGGTGTTTGAGTAAACGTTGGTGCCGATTTTCAGTGTGCCGGGGGTGATAAACATCATCACCACTCCCACAGCAATTATCAGCACAGTGATAATTACTATTCTCAAAGTTCTCTTCATAGCTTAACCTACTTTTTTCAGATTACCGCCTTGGCGTGTCTTGCCGCATGACAGCAGATGTTCACAGCCACAGGCATTCCGGCAATATGGGTTGGATATGTTTCGATATTAACTCCGATTGCAGTTGTAGTTCCACCAAGCCCTGCCGGGCCAAAGCCCATCTTGTTGATTTCCTCAAGAAGCTCGTCCTCAAGGGATGCGTAACGGCTGTCGGGATTATGGGTGTCAATACTGCGGAAGGTTGCCTTTTTTGCAAGGGTTGCCGCCTTTTCAAAGGTTCCCCCGATTCCCACACCCACTACCATTGGAGGGCAAGGGTTAGGGCCGGCTTCTCTTACTGTGTCAAGAATAAAGCTTTTAACACCCTCAATGCCCTTGCTTGGGGTGAGCATTGCAATTTTGGACATATTCTCACTGCCAAAGCCTTTGCCACCGGCTAAAATTTCGATTTTATCCCCGGGGACAATTTCGGTATGTATTATGCAAGGGGTGTTGTCCTTGGTGTTAATCCGGTCAAACACAGGGTCGTCCACAACGCTTTTGCGAAGATAACCATCCCTGTATGCCTTTCTCACACCCTCGGTGACAGCCTCACTAAAAGAGCCGTCCTCAACAACAACCTTGTCACCGTATTTTACAAAGAGTATAGCCATTCCCGTGTCCTGACACAGGGGGATTCTCTCCCTGGCGGCTATATCGTCATTTTCAATTATTTGCGCAAGAATATTTCTGCCTGTTTCGCTTTCTTCGCTTTCCTTTGCCCTTTGCAAAGCACAGTAAATATCCTTGCCTATGTAGTAGTTGCAGTCCATAAACAGACGGCAGACTGTTTCTGTAATTTCACTTGCTTTAATTTTTCTAATTTCCATAAAATCACCCACACCCCCTATTATAGCTTTATTTATCAAACATTTCAATATTTCCTTTAAAAGGATTTCATTTTGTGATAAAATATATTTATAATTTGGCCATTCATATTTCAAAACATTAAGCTTTTCAACATATAATTGTCACATTGTGAATTTATTATTACCTTAGAGGGATAAGTTTGAAGAATTCAAACTTAAGGTAAGAGGTAAGAGTGAAGAGTGAAAAGGTACATTTATTTTTTTCATTACACTTTTGTGTCTTAGGAAAGGAACGATTATATTATGAGCAAAATATTAGTTGTTGACGACGAATTCAGAATAAGAGAAATTATAAAAAAATACGCAGTTTTTGAGGGTCATCAGGTTACAGAGGCTGTGGACGGAATGTCTGCCATTGAAATATGCAACAGGGAGAGCTTTGACATTATCATTATGGATGTTATGATGCCGGAGCTTGACGGCTTTTCAGCCTGTCGTGAAATCCGTAAAACCTGCAATACTCCTATCATAATGCTTTCAGCCCGAGGAGAAGAGTACGACAAAATCCACGGCTTTGAGCTGGGAATTGACGACTATGTGGTAAAGCCCTTTTCCCCAAAGGAGCTTATGATGAGGGTTAATGCTGTGCTAAAGCGCAGTAAGAACACAAGCGTAGAAAATAAGGACATATTTAAGTTCAAGGACCTTGTTGTAGATTTTACTGCACGAATTGTTACCGTAAACGGAGAAAGGGTTGAAATGACCCCAAAGGAATACGATTTGTTCTTCTATATGGTAAGAAACAAGGGTATTGCCCTTACAAGGGAAAAACTGATAAGCGAGGTGTGGGGTTACGACTTTTTTGGAGATGACAGAACCCTGGACACCCACATTAAACTGCTGAGAAAAAGTCTTGGAGAATACAGCAGATGTATTGTTACACTAAGGGGGGTTGGCTACCGTTTTGAAACACTTGAGAGCTAAGCTGAAGCTTTTGCCTCTGCACTACAAACTGCTGATGTGGTTTGTGCTTTTTTCTCTGATAATGATGGTGTTTCTCTGGGTTTTTCAGACTGTGTTTTTCCGAACCTTTTACAAGGAGGTCAGGGTAAACCAGGTCAAGGAGTGTTCCTCTTCAATAGAGGATAATATCACTTCGGAAAATGTTACAACCCTTGTGGAAAATCTGGCGGAGCAGAATGATGTTGTCATTTATGTTTACGAAACAGGCTCCTCCCTGATAAATCCCCTTTACTCCACAGACAAAAGCTATATGAGGATTTTACTTACACAGACAGAGGAGAGCACCTCTCCAAAAAATCAGAGTGAAAATTCTGAGGAAAAAAGCACATCCCAAAGCGACAGCCAAGGGGAAAACACAACAGAACAGGACAGCAAAAATATTGTTATGTTCAACAGCAACAAGCTGATTAAGGGCAGCAGTCCCTACACCTACTATGAAAATGCAAAAAAGGAAGGTGGCAGTTATCTGCTGTTTACTGAGGAAAGTCAGGACCACGAAAAGCAGTCCCTGATAAAGTCCTTCCGAGGGGAAACACCCCCGATGGATAAGCTGAACACCCAGGGAATGGTTTACACTAAGCTTATGGAGGACAGTGACAGCAATCAGTATATGGTTATCATAACTTCTCAGATATCCCCTGTTGACAGCATTGTAAGCACATTAAGGTATCAGCTTGTGACAATCACTTTTGTCCTTATTGCCCTTGGGGTTTGCATTGCAATTTTTGCATCCCACAAAATCAGCAAGCCTATTACCGAAACCACCAAGGCTGCAAAAAGGCTTGCAAGCAAGGACTATGATGTTGAGTTTAACTCAACAGGATATATGGAGGTCAACGAGCTTAACAACACCCTTAACTATGCCGCTAAGGAGCTGAAAAAGGTGGAGTCCCTCCAGCACGAGCTGATTGCAAACATCAGCCATGACCTAAGGACGCCACTTACAATGATAACAGGCTACGGCGAGGTTATGAGGGATTTGCCGGGAGAAAACACCCCCGAGAATATCCAGATTATCATTGACGAGGCAAACAGACTTAACCTGCTTGTAACCGACCTTTTGGATATATCAAAGATTCAGTCGGGCAGTACGGAGCTGAATTGCGAAGTTTTCTCAATCACAATGCTGATTAAGGATATGTTCCTGCGTTATAACAAGCTAAAGGAGCAGGAGGGATATTCCCTAACCTTTGAATATGACGAAGAAATCTTTGTAAATGCAGACCAAAGCAAAATCAGTCAGGTGGTTTACAACCTGGTTAACAACGCCATAAACTACTCCCGTGAGGACAAAAGGATTGTTGTCCGTCAAATGAGGAAGGGCGATAAGGTTGTAATCGAGGTTCAGGACCACGGAGAGGGAATTGACCAGGAGCACCTTGAAAATATCTGGGACAGATACTACAAGGTGGACAAGGAGCATAAAAGCTC
>JBJEOU010000109.1:0-13456 GCA_051880875.1 Ruminococcus sp.
TGACCTACCCATGGTCAGGCTGAAGTGAAGGTAAAACTTCATGGAGGGCCGAACCGACTCCCGTTGAAATGGTAGCGGATGAACTGTGGGTAGCGGAGAAATTCCAATCGAACCCGGAGATAGCTGGTTCTCTCCGAAATAGCTTTAGGGCTAGCCTTGAAACAGATTACTGGAGGTAAAGCACTGAATTGGCTAGGGGCCGAAAGGTTACTGAACCATATCAAACTCAGAATGCCAGATAATTGATTTTCAGGAGTCAGACAGTGGGAGATAAGTTTCATTGTCAAAAGGGAAACAGCCCAGACCCACAGCTAAGGTCCCAAATTATAGTTAAGTGGAAAAGGATGTGGAATTGCCCAGACAACCAGGATGTTGGCTTAGAAGCAGCCACTCATTAAAAGAGTGCGTAATAGCTCACTGGTCGAGTGATTCTGCGCCGAAAATTTAACGGGGCTAAACTATAAACCGAAGCTTGGGATACCGCAAGGTATGGTAGGAGAGCGTCATGTAAGGGGTGAAGTCATAGCGGAAGCGGTGGTGGACTTTACATGAGTGAGAATGCCGGAATGAGTAGCGAGAATTAAGTGAGAATCTTAATGGCCGAAAGTCTAAGGTTTTTGGAGGAAGGTTCGTCCGCTCCAAGTAAGTCGGGAGCTAAGGCGAGGCCGAAAGGCGTAGTCGATGCACATACGGTTGATATTCCGTAACCACTTATAACTTAAGCTAAATGACACTTTAGAAGGGCTTGACCCGGGTGCTGGTAATCCCGGGCGTAAGGGACCGAAAAATAGTAGGGAAGCAAGTTTGGATAGAGGCGAGAAAAGTTTAGTGAATGTAATATAGGTGCCCGTACCGCAAACCGACACAGGTGGACAGGAAGAGAATTCTAAGGCCAGCGGGAGAAGGGTAGTTAAGGAACTCGGCAAATTGACTCCGTAACTTCGGGAAAAGGAGTGCTCTCGAGAGAGAGCCGCAGTGAATAGGCCCAGGCGACTGTTTAGCAAAAACACAGGTCTCTGCCAAATCGAAAGATGAAGTATAGGGGCTGACACCTGCCCGGTGCTGGAAGGTTAAGAGGAGGAGTGAGAGCTCTGAATTGAAGCCCCAGTAAACGGCGGCCGTAACTATAACGGTCCTAAGGTAGCGAAATTCCTTGTCGGGTAAGTTCCGACCCGCACGAATGGTGTAACGATCTGGGCACTGTCTCAACTACCCGCCCGGCGAAATTGTAGTACCGGTGAAGATGCCGGTTACCTGCGACAAGACGGAAAGACCCCATGGAGCTTTACTGTAGCTTGATATTGGGTTTCGGTAATCTATGTACAGGATATGTGGGAGACTGGGAAGCTTTGGCGCCAGCTAAAGTGGAGTCGATGTTGGGATACCACACTTAGATTGCTGGAATTCTAACCTGTGGCCATGAATCTGGTCAGGGGACATTGTCAGGTGGGCAGTTTGACTGGGGCGGTCGCCTCCAAAAGAGTAACGGAGGCGCTCAAAGGTTGGCTCAGCACGGACGGAAACCGTGCATTAGAGTGTAAACGCGTAAGCCAGCCTAACTGCGAGGGTGACGGCCCGAGCAGTAACGAAAGTTGGAGTTAGTGATCCGGCGGTATGTGAATGGAAATGCCGTCGCTCAACGGATAAAAGCTACCCTGGGGATAACAGGCTGATCTCCCCCAAGAGTCCACATCGACGGGGAGGTTTGGCACCTCGATGTCGGCTCATCACATCCTGGGGCTGAATTCGGTCCCAAGGGTTCGGCTGTTCGCCGATTAAAGTGGTACGCGAGCTGGGTTCAGAACGTCGCGAGACAGTTCGGTCCCTATCTGTCGTGGGCGCAGGATATTTGAGAGGAGCTGTCCTTAGTACGAGAGGACCGGGATGGACGTACCTCTGGTGCACCAGTTGTCATGCCAATGGCACGGCTGGGCAGCTATGTACGGAACGGATAAACGCTGAAAGCATCTAAGCGTGAAGCCGACTCCAAGATTAGATATCCCATCAGATAACTGAGTAAGACCCCTTGTAGACTACGAGGTTGATAGGCTGCGTGTGTAAGCATGGTGACATGTTCAGCTTGGCAGTACTAATAGGTCGAGGGCTTGACCACAAAGTCTTTTGGTCAGCTATATATCGCTTGTTCTTTATTCAGTTTTCAGGGTGTAAACCCTTTTACATAGGTTGCTGATGCAACCCTTTACTTGAAAAGCTACACCACACATTATGTGTGGTGTTTTTGTTTTTATTCACATTTACAAAATTAGAGTCAGCCCCTAATCATGTTTTAGATTAGGGGCTGTTTTGTGTTTCAAAACAATGTTTAGTGTATTCCTTCCGAATACAATGGCGTAAACAGGGTTGTATTTTGAAGATGACTAATCAATGAATGGTTAATATTTCACTTGAGTTGTGTTAGATGTGTACATTAATCGTCATAATCTTCTTCTTTCATTATGTCTTCATAGTTGTACTGATGTCTATTACAGTATTCTTCTGGGCTTAAGCCTTCTTTTTCCATTTCTCTTAATGCCCATGGTTCAAATTCTGCCACGATGTTTCCTCCTTTGCTTTAAAACTTCGACTATAAGTCGTATTTTCATTTTATCATACTAATAATCATATGTCAAGATGAATAACCGACTGAAAGACGGTTTATTTTATAATTTAAACCTTTTATTATAAAATAAATAATAGAGGAGTTTGTATTATGGATATAGACTACACAAAAATAGGTAAGCGTATTTCACAGTGCAGAAAAGAATTACATTTAAAACAATCCGAAGTTGAAGAAAGGGCAAAGATAGGTTACAAATATCTTTCTAACATCGAGAGAGGTATTTCTATCCCCTCCATTGAGGTTATTATGAGATTAGCTAAAGCATTAGATACAACACCTGATACCTTTCTGGTTGGGTCATTAAAAGAAGAGAATGATGATTGGAAAAGTGTTGCTTCTATTCTTAAAAATTTCAGTGATGAACAACTATCCATAGCAAAAAACTTTTTGCTTTGGCTTTCTGAGCAAAAGGAAATATAGAGATTATTTGTTAGTAGGAATAGTAACTGTTTGTTTACTTATGGAAAATCTTTTAATTTGAACTTCAAAGTTATTGCAAAAAATAGCCCTTAAATCTACAGAAATGCTGTCTTTAGGGGCTGTTTTGTCTTTTTTAAATAGTCATTTAATACTAAATCTATGTCATATGTTTATACTTGCAACTAAAAATTATTCATATAGGTCTGTCCAATCGACTATATTAACTATATATAATCCACTTCCATAAATATCAAATGTATGATTTAAAACTCCGTAATCCCCCACATTTCCTTCACCGTTTGCGTTACATTCCCCGGTTTGCCAGCTACCTCTTGTCACCTTGAATTCAACAGGGGTTTCTATGCTTTCGGGGTCTACGATAAGGGTAATCTCTGCTGTGGTTTTTGAAGTTCTTGTGAAAGTATAAGAACTGTCTGCAGGATTCCATTCGTTCAGACTGCTTGCAAGATAGAGAGTGTCGGATTCTGGGGTATTGGTGGGCAGGTTAAGCTTTATGTTTATTACAGGAATGCTGTTATTAGCAAAGTTTGATGAATTTATGCCTATAATTTTATTATCCAGCAAAGTGCAATCTTTTCCGACAATATATGCCCAGTATTTTTCCGTCAGATTTCCTGTATATTCTATTGTATTTCCAACAATAGAAACATTATTTGTTTCGTATGATTCGCTGTATTCTAATTGAATGACCGCAGAGGCATAATGGCTGTCAGTCTGAAAATAATTGTTAATAATCTGAGAATTTTTTAGTCCTGACCCCATAAAAGGACAAGAGGTACAGTTTAATATATTATTATTTGAAAAGCATATATTTTCATCGTAGCCGTAAGGATATTGGGAAAGACTATATATTCCGTATTCGCAATTATCCAATGTATTGTTGTCGTATACTGCGTCTTGATTATATATACACATAATGCCGTACTTTGAGTTGTTTACAATATTATTTTTACTCTCCACATCTGTACAGCCCTCCATATGTATTGCCCCAGGTCCCTCTATGTTGTAAAGGGTATTATCAGAGCAAACAAGGTTGTCAACCTGGGCAAAACCAAAACCGATACCCATAAATGAGCCTTCTTTAGCACCGTAGCTTGAGCAATTTGTTACCTGAACATCAGAAAATCTGTGGTATGGTGTATTTACCTCAATATTGTCACCGGCATACTCCACTGCTTTCCCCTCAGTATTGAATGTGCAGTTATCTATATAAAGTCCTGTTCCTATTGTACCGGTATAAAGCACATCATTATATTTTCTGTTTTGGGGAACTCCGTCATTAAATAGGATTCCAAATCCCTCGCTAAAGGTACAATTCCTGATAGTAGTATTACTTGCCTCTGTATTGCAGAAAATTCTTGGACAGCCTGTCTGTGCCGAAAAATTGCAATTCTCAATTACGCATCCGTCGGTAAGGTGCAGTCTTACATCGCCATATTCATAGCCGTCACCATCCCACCAACGGGATATATTAACATTGTTCAAAGAAACATTGTTTCCTGTTAAAACCAGACTGGAACTTGGCATAATTTTGAGAGAGCCGTTTATAATAGGACACTTTGCCTCAGAGGTATATATGCAGTATGTTTTTCCTTCAAGGTTTAGGGGAATGCCCAATTCTGTGGCAGAATCAAGTGCCTTTTGAAAGTAACGCATTTCGTCAACGGTATCAGGAGTTAAGCCGAATTCCTCCGGAGTTACATATTCTTTTGTCGGTGTTGGGGAGGTACTTTCCGTTGGCATCTCCTCAATTTTAGCTATTACTTTTTGTATCTTAGTTGTATCTCGAATATTTACCTCACCGTCAAGATTAAAATCAGCCAATCTCATCTGTTGTTGTGTGAGCGAAAGTTTTTTGGCAAGGTATTTCTGAATGTCTGTGGTATCTCTTATTGATAATTGACCGTCAAGGTCAACGTCCCCGTTTGAAAATTCTGAGTCAGAATATGCTGAAACAGTTAGCATTACTGATGAAAACAATAGAATTGTGATAATCAAAGATGTAAATCGTTTCATCGCCGAAACTCCCGTTATTTTTTGTCTGAAATCAATATCAATATATACTAAAAATATTATAGAGGATTGTGCCTATAATATCAAGTTGGCAGGTGTACTTTTTAGGCAGAACACATAACCCTGTGCAATTGTATCATTTCTGTTGCAATAATGTAATAAAAATGTTATAATTATGAAGTATGAGGGTTAAAAAATCCCACTTAATAAAAAATTGTTGTATTTTATATACATATTTACGGGAGGTTAACAGTGTATTGGGTTAAGAGAACTTCTATTACAATTACTGTGTTTATCCTTGGAATAGTGATGACTGTTTTTCCGCTGATGAATGTAGGCGCCGTGTATTACTTTAACGGTGAGAAGATGATTGCTGATAGCGGATATAAATATTACAGAGCATGGAGCCAGGACCAGTTTCCTTGGCATAACACAAAGCCAAGTGACGCATGGGAGTCCGACTGGATGAACAGGTACGGTTGCAGTACCGTAGCTATGGCAAAGATGTTTGTTGAGGCAGGTGTTGCAAATCCCTCCACAGTAAATCCCGGAACACTTATGAGCAAGTACGGTTCGCCGTCAAAGGGAATTGGGGATGTGGGCATCTACTGGTCGACCCTTGCCGGACAATTCGGAATGACCTGTGAAAGTTTTCAGTATTATCCCACAGGTTCCTTTTACAACACCGCAATGAGCTTTTTTAACAGGAAGGACCATCAGTATCACCTGCTACTTAAGGTGACCCTGTCCCACGGCGGTTCTCACTATGTTCAGGTTGACCGTCAGGCAACCATTGATAGCGGAGAGATTGTGTATAACGATTCCACAAACACCTCAGACGGAGGAACAAGGTATAATTCCGCCTCCGCCTACTACAATGCTATATCACTTCAGAAACTGAGTAAGTCAAATTATACAGCAAACTACTTTGTTGTGTTCTACACAAATGCCACACTTAAAATGAAGAATATTGTGGAGAGGAGCTCTACATCCGCACAGATTTACTGGTACCCCAATGGCTCTTGCCAGAATTATCTGGTGTTTAGAAGAAAGAAGGGTGAAACCTCCTGGTCAGGCAAAAGACTTGCCAATGTAAAGCATGTTGCCGGAGAGGGAATCCGCTCTTATACGGATAATAACCTTGTTACCGGAACAACATATGAATACACCGTACGAGGGTACTACACTGTGGGCGGAACAAAAGTTTATACCGGCTACAATAAGACAGGACTATCCGTCACAACCCACGCAGACGCACCAAAATTAAAAAGTGCCGTGAGTGTTGACCACAAGACTATAAAAGTAACCTGGAGTGCTGTTAAGAATGCAGACGGATACAAAATCTACCGCAGAAAAAGCACCTCTGACAAGTGGACTGCTCTTGATGACGATGTAAAGCAAACCTCATTTACAGATACAACTGCTGTCTGCGGTGAAAAATATTACTATACCGTCCGTGCTTATATCGGGCAGAAAAACTTTTTAGGCGCATATGACCAAAAGGGTATTTCCGGAGTTGCCGTGCCTAAAGAGGTTGTGTTAGACAAAACCGAAAGCCTTGATTTTAACTCAATTAAAATCACATGGAACAAGGTTTCCGGTGTAAGCGGATATTGTATCTATCGCAAGGGCGGTACAGATAAAACCTACAAGAAAATCGGCACAGAATCAGGAGCAAACACCACAACATTCACCGATATGTCTGCAATTTGCGGTCAAACCTATACATATACGGTAAGGGCATACAAAACCGTAAACAGCGTGGATTATCTCGGAAAATATAATTCCGCAGGAATTACCGGCAAGGCGATAACCAAGGCTACTGCCTCTACAAAATACACCAGCAGTGCATACGATAAAATCAAGCTGGAGTGGGAGGCGGTAAACGGAGCTACCGGATATGCAATTTACCGCAAAGCAGAGGGAGAAAGCTCATACAAAAAGGTTGCCACAATTAACGGCAACGGAAATGTTACCTATACCGACAAAAACCTGAAGTGCTGTGTAAAATATCTTTACAGAGTGCGTGGCTACAGAACAGTCAACGGCAAAAATTATGAGGGTGCGTACGGTACGGCAATTCAGGCATATACAAAGCCTGCAAAGCCAAAGCTGACAAGTACCCAGAGCATAGGCTACAACACCATTCAGGTAAACTGGAATCAGGTGGAGGGTGCAACAGGATATACCCTTTATCGAAAGACAACAGGCAAATATACAAAACTCCTTGACATTACAGGCAAAACAAAAACAGCCTGTCAGGACCAAACAGCTGTTACAGGAGAAAAATATACATATACAGTCAGAGCCTTTTGTAAGAAGGGTGACATAATAAAGTACAGTAGCTGTGGAGATGCCATTACCGGCACAGCCTATCCTGCACAAGCACAGACCGTGGCTGTGAAAAGCTTAAGCTACAATTCCACCGAGGTGATGTGGAAAGCTGTAGATGGCGCAAGCGGTTACAATATTTATCGCAAAAAAGCTACCGATAAAAGCTACAAGCTCCTTGGTACAACTCTGGGCAGAACAAATGTCAGATACGTTGACAGTGATACCGAATGCGGAATTGAATATTATTACACTATAAAGGCTTTTAGAACCGAGAGTAACAAGAACTACTACGGCCCTGTCAGCGCCGTTATGAAAGGGAAGTCTATTCCATCCGCACCTGCTGTTAAGGTGAGCAACCGAAGCTACAATTCACTGAATATCTCCTGGAATAAGGTTAGCGGTGCAGACGGTTACAGAATATATTACAAAAAAGGTACTGCAACTAATTGGACAAGGCTCACAACCTTTGATAACGCTGACTTGACAAGCTTTTACCAGACATCCCTTACAACTGGAACAAAGTACACCTATACTGTCAGAGCGTACCACAAGGTGGGCAACACCAAATGCTGGGGCGCATACAATAACACAGGTGTAAGCGATACCCCTGTTACAACAGCGCCAAAGCTCACCTCGGCAAAAAGTATAAATTACAGGACAATCAGAGTAAACTGGAATACTGTTGCCGGGGCAAACGGATACAGAGTTTACAGAAAAACGCCTAATTCATCATGGGTTGCTATTGCAACAATAAAGGACAAGTCTGTCCTCAGCTATGATGACGAAACTGTTTCCTGCGGAATAAAATACACCTATACCGTAAGAGCTTACAGAACAGTTGGAAAGAGTAATATATACGGCAAATATAACGGAACAGGAGTTTCTGCAACTGCCGTTCCCGAAACACCAATCCTCAGTCTTTCCTCCATTTCCTACAACAGGATTAATGTGACATGGAGTAAGTGTCTGGGTGCGGACGGATACAAGGTATACCGAAAGCCGGCAGGAGGAACCTACTCCCATATCAAGACAGTAACTACAAAGGGTACATACAGCTTTTATGATACAGTTTCCTGCGGAGTTGAATACACCTACTATGTAACAGCCTACGCAACGGTTGACAAGGTTGAATACGGAAGCTACAGCAGTAATGAAAAAAGCTGTAAGGCTGTGCCGGCAACACCAACCATAACATCTGTAACAGCCGGAACAAAAAAGGCAACTGTAAGCTGGGAATCTGTTGCCGGTGCCAGCGGATATTATGTATACCGCAAAGAGGGCAACGAAACCTTTAAGCTGATTTATGACGCCGAGGGCAACAGCACAAAGAAGTTTACCGACACAGGCCTTGAAACCGGCAAAAAATACATATATACCGTAAAGGCATATACCATTTGTCCGGCAGGATACATAACAGGCGGTTACAACAAAACAGGTGTTTCTGTGACGGTGAAATAATATAGTTATGTAATTTTTAGAATTTTTAAAATATTAAAAAAGTGCTTTCTCTGTTGAAGTAAAATTGACAGAGAAAGCACTATTTTTATATAAAAATATATTATTTGTGTAGATATTTTAATTTGTAAAAAAATTTTTTAAAAAACTTGTCCCATTTTTCCGTTTTCCTTTGTTGTATATAATGTGAAAACAATATATACTATAATTCAAGTGAAGATATACTGATATATTGTTTTTATATATAAATATTTATAGTTAGTTGGAAAGGACATATTATGAAAAAATTATTATCACTTTTACTTACTATCGTTATAATGCTTACGGCTTTATCTGTAATTCCGTCAGCAGGTGCAGTCACAAAGGATTTTGCAAGAATAGTTAATGAATTGTCAGAATCAGCGACATCAGGAACAACAGGCGATTGTAAATGGGAATATGATGCATCTGCCAAAACTCTTACCATTTACGGCAAGGGCAAGATGGAGGATTATTCCTATGAGAAGAATGCCCCATGGTATGAATTAAAGGATAAGATTGATAGCATTGTAATTGAAAACGGTGTAACAGCAATAGGAGATTTTGCATTTAATAATTGTACAACTGTATCCAAAGTAACAATTCCCGAAAGTGTAACAAGAATTGGGGAAAAAGCATTTATTTATTGCAACAAATTAGACGGGGTCTATATTACAAGCCTAAAATCTTGGTGTAATACAGATTTTGTAATTGGTTATGATGTCCCGGATAATGATTTAGAATGTTCCTCTAATCCCCTTGTTTATGGAGGAAACTTGTATCTGAACGGTGAACCGGTTAGAGATTTAGTAATATCTGACGATATAAAAAGGATTGGAGGATATTCTGCGTCTATCGGAGATACAGGTGAAAGCGAATATTATGCAAGTCCGTTTGTGGGATGTAAAAGTATTGAAAGCGTAACAATTCCCCATAGTGTGATTAGTATTGGAGATGGAGCTTTTTACGGTTGCACAGGTCTTACAACTGTGACAATAGGCAACAATGTGGCATATGTTGGAGATATGGCTTTTTATGATTGCACAAGCCTGACAGGTGTGACAATAGGAAATAGTGTAGAGATTATCGGGGAATCTGCCTTTTCTCGTTGCAGTAGCTTAACAGAAATAACTATACCGGACAGTGTAACGGAAATAGGCGATTACGCATTTAAGGGATGTACAAATTTAAAAGATGTAACTCTCTCTAATAATTTGACAAACATTGGAAGAGAGATGTTTAAAAGCTGTACCAATTTGACTAAAGTAACAATCGCCGACAGCGTAACCGATTTTGACGATTATGCTTTTTATAACTGTTCAAATCTGACAGCCGTAAAAATTTCTGACAAAGTAAAATACGTTGGAGATTGGGCTTTCTTTAATTGTGGCAAGCTAACAAGTGTTACAATAGGAAAAAGTGTGAAAGGCATTGGATTCGGTTCATTCAGCGGTTGCACAGGCTTAAAGGATATATATTACAACGGTTCAATAGAACAATGGAAACAAATTCATATTTATGACAGCAACGATGCTCTTTTTGGTGCAAACATACACTATGCATACAAAGCAACACAAAAAATAACAGGCATAAAATCCCAGTATGTTACATCAGCAGGAAAAACCTTTAGCCTTAATGCAAAGGCAAAGTCAAAGCTGACCTATACAAGCAGTAATAAAAATGTTGCTGTGGTATCTTCAACAGGTAAAGTTACTGTAAAGAGCGGTGGATATGCCTACATCACCGTTAAGGCAAGTGAAAACGGCAATTATAAGTCAGCAACTGTAAAGACAAAGATTATTTCCGCACCAAGGAATTTTACCTCAAAGGATGTTTCCAAGGTGCAGAAAACAGCCAAAACAAAAGCCAAAATCACTTGGAAATCCCTTGCCGGTGCAACCGGTTACACAGTACAGCTTGCAACAAATAAAAGTTACAAGGGTGCAAAGACTGTGAAGAACAGCAAAAACACAGCAACCTTAACAGGTCTTAAAAAGGGCAAAACCTACTATGTAAGAATTAATGCCTACACAAAAGTTTCCGGCAAAAATTATGCTAACAAGTGGTACACAGTAAAATTTAAGATGAAATAAGCTGATTACAGCAGAAAAGCTCGGTTTCCGCCGGGCTTTTTATTTTCGCTGATAATTTTTTAGATAATCATATAAACCAAAAACGGCAGACACCCTAAAAAGATGTCTGCCGTCATACTTCGCTCGGTCAATTTTTATTTTCCGATGTGTCAGAACCGTCACACATCATCTCACCCGGTCAGTTTTTATTTTACCGACAAGTCGGAACCGTCACTTGTCATCTTCTTCCGTTGTGTCTGTTGTTGTTCCTTGGGCGTCTTGGTCTTTCGTCCAGGTCGTTCTCCGGAGTTAAACCGTCAACTTCAATGAGAACTGCTCTTCTTGAAAGGTTCAGTCTGCCCTTGTCGTCGATTTCTTCAACCTTAACACGGATAACGTCACCCACGTTTACAACATCGGTTACATTCTCTGTTCTCTTGACATCAAGCTTGCTTACATGGCAAAGTCCCTCCATACCGGGGGCGATTTCGATAAATGCACCGAAGTCCATTATTCTTGTAACCTTACCAACATAGATAGCGCCGATTTCAGGACCCTTTGCAATCATTTCAATGATAGACAAAGCCTTGTTGCACTTTTCTGTGTCAAGACCTGCAACAAATACATTGCCGATTTCGCCGTCTTCCTCAATGTCAACCTTAACCTCACACTCAGCCTGAATTTCCTTGATAACCTTACCGCTCTTGCCGATAACCTCGGAAATCTTGTCTGCAGGAATCTGAGTTGTAAACATCTTTGGAGCATATGGGCTGAGCTCTTCTCTTGGCTCTGCAATAGCCTTAAGCATAACCTCGTCAAGGATGTAGTTTCTTGCCTTGTGAGTCTTTTCAAGTGCTTCCTTAACCATTTCAGGGAGCAAGCCGGAGATTTTAAGGTCCATCTGAATAGCTGTGATGCCTTCCTTTGTACCGGCAACCTTAAAGTCCATATCGCCGAAGAAGTCCTCAACGCCCTGAATGTCAACCATTGTCATCCAGCGTTCGCCCTCTGTGATAAGACCGCAGGAGATACCTGCAACAGGAGCCTTAATTGGCACACCGGCGTCCATAAGTGCAAGGGTAGAACCGCAGATTGAACCCTGTGATGTTGAACCGTTGGAGGAGAGAATTTCGGAAACAAGTCTGATTGTGTATGGGAAATCCTCCACTGACGGGATAACAGGCTTAAGAGCTCTTTCTGCAAGGGCACCGTGGCCGATTTCTCTTCTTCCCGGACCTCTGCTTGGCTTGGTTTCGCCAACGGAGTAGCTTGGGAAGTTGTAGTGGTGAATATATCTCTTTGACTCCTCCTCGTCAATACCGTCAAGGTACTGCTGTTCGGAAACAGAACCAAGTGTTGCTACGGTCAATACCTGTGTTTGTCCTCTTGTAAACATACCTGAACCGTGAACTCGTGGAAGAACTCCAACCTCAGAGGCAAGAGGTCTGATGTCGTCCATACCTCTGCCGTCAACTCTCTTTTGCTCGTCAAGGAGCCATCTTCTTACGATAGTCTTTTGGGTTTTGTACATACATTCGTCAATCTTTGCTTCCTGCTCAGGGTAGATTTCGTCGAACTTTGCGTGAACTGCCTCATAAATCGGCAGGAGTCTTTCGTCACGGACATTTTTGTCGTCTGTATCCATAGCTACCATTACATCATCTTTAGCAAAGTCAAAGATAGCCTCAAACATTTCGTGGTCAGGGTCGTTTGATGGGTAGGAGAACTTCTCCTTGCCGATTTCATCCTGAATACCCTTGATAAACTGGATAATAGGCTGGTTAGCCTCGTGGCCTGCCATAATAGCCTTGTACATTGTGTCGTCGTCAACACAGTTTGCACCTGCCTCAATCATAGCGATTCTCTCAGAGGTTGAGGCAACAGTTGTAGCCATGTCGGAAACAGCTCTCTGCTCAAGTGTTGGGTTGATAACGATTTCACCGTCAACAAGACCAACGGAGCAGGAAGAAACAGGTCCGTTCCAAGGCACATCGGAGATTGAAATTGCGATTGAAGTACCAATCATTGCTGCAATTTCAGGCTGGCAGTCAGGGTCAACTGACATAACTGTACAAACGATTGAACAGTCGTTTCTCATATCCTTTGGGAACAAAGGACGGATTGGTCTGTCGATAACACGGGAAGTGAGGATAGCCTTTTCGGAAGGTCTGCCCTCTCTCTTTAGGTAAGAGCCTGGGATTTTGCCCACGGAATACATTTTCTCCTCGTAGTCAACAGAAAGAGGGAAGAAGTCAACGCCCTCTCTTGGCTTTTCTGATGCGGTGCAAGCCACGTGTACAACGGTGTCGCCGTATCTTACAAGGCAAGCGCCGTTTGCAAGCTGAGTCATTTTGCCTGTTTCAACAACCAAAGGTCTGCCGGCAAACTCAGTTTCAAATTTTCTGAACTTATCAAATACCATTGCTTTGTTCATAATTTCCTCCTGAATAATAAAATTTATTGTTACAGGATTTTCGTGTTTTAGCAATAAAACCACCACACC
>JBJEOU010000109.1:13556-29554 GCA_051880875.1 Ruminococcus sp.
TGTTTGTGTTACGCAAAATCAGGGCAAAGGTTATCCCTTCGCCCTAATAGTCGCAAAATATTACTTACGGATACCAAGTCTCTTGATGATTGAACGATATCTCTCGATGTCAACCTTTGTGAGATACTTGAGCAGGCTCTTTCTCTGACCGATCATTTTGTAAAGACCACGTCTTGAGTGATGATCCTTTGGATGCTGTTGAAGGTGTGCTGTAAGGTCCTGAATTCTCTTTGTAAGGAGGGCAATCTGTACCTCCGGTGAACCTGTGTCGCCTTCGTGAGTAGCATACTCCTGCATTATAGCTGTCTTTTCTTCTTTAAGCATTTTTACTCCACCTTTCTTTAATATTTACCAACACATCAAAGGGGAAATCCCCACAGGTGTATCGGTACTTGACCCTCACAACAGGTTAAGGAAAAAGGTGTTCCACTTTGTGGCGTACTCCATAATCCGTAGTGGGGCTCATACCTGTGCATTATAACACAAATAAATAGCTTTGTAAAGAAAATTTACCGATTATTTTAAGGAAAAATTGATTTATTTATCATTTCCTAAATTTGAGATAAATTCGTCAAGCTCCTTTTGCTGTTCGGGGGTCATTGCCCTTCTTGAAATTAATATCTGCTGCTCGTCCTTGGAAAGATTGTAAATTGCCTCGTTTCCTCTTGAACTGATAAAGGAATCCTTAACATAGTTTTCCTCAACATCGGGCAAAATATCCTCGTAGGTAATGTTAAAAATCTGAACCAGCTTGTGCAGAGTTTCAATAGAAGGCTCTGTTTTGCCGGTTTCGTAGTATGTGTAGGTGGTTCGGTTTATATTCAGGGCGTCAGCAACCTGCTGTTGTGTAAGCAGGCAGTTGGTGCGGTAACGCTTCAAAAGCTCCCCTAAATTGGATTTAGATGGCATATAATCGTCTCCTATTTTAGTCTTATCTTCATTATATATTTGAATTATTTTGTTGTCTTAATTCTGTGAAATAACTCTACAAAAATAATGGCGGTTGACAGTTTGAATTTTGTCGTTTATTATAGTTATAGTAAGAACATAAAAATGTTTGGAAATCCTTACAGCTATGTTAACGAATTGCTGGTGTAGCTCAGTTGGTAGAGCATCTCACTCGTAATGAGAAGGTCACGTGTTCAAGTCACGCCACCAGCTCCAAAGCAAAAATCCCATTAAAAAGTCTTTTCGGAGCTTTTTAATGGGATTTGTTTTTTCCATATATAAAGGGTTATCCCTTATATATAATGTGAAATTATTAATTATTTATACTGTAATTTACATAAAAGTTAATATTATTAACAAAGTGCACATAAATTTGCACATTAGTATAAAGTGTTACTTGTCATAAATGAATAATTATGATATATTGAAAATTGTAAAGGAACGGTGGCGGTTGTTTCAGCCCCTGAGATTGGGGGTGATATGTATGACGGAAACAGCGTTATTAATTATCTTATTAATTGCACTTACTGAAGTCATTAAATACATAAAAAAATAACCGCCCTGTATTCGCACTACAGAGCGGTTAAATAAAATAATTTGCTTTGCGGAACAGCCAAAACCGTTCCCTTACACTATTATATTATCATAACAACAAATTTATGTCAACTCATATAAAAGTAAATATTAGCATTAAGGCATTGGCGTTTTGGCAATGCCTTTTTAATAGTTATGATTATTTTTGAGTTTCTCCGTTGTCGGCGGTGAGAGTTGCGGTGACGGTAATTGTCTTTCCTTTTGAGGAATCCTTGCTGTCCACCCTGTAGAGGATAATTTTCACCTTATCTCCGGGCTTATGCCTTTCAAGTATGGAATAAATCTGACCGAAGTTGGTAATATCTGTGCCGTCAAATTTTGTGATGATGTCTCCCTCTCTGGCGTCAGTATTTGCAAGGCTTCCGTCCTTGGATATTTCAGAAATTACTATACCCTGGGGAACTTCATACATAGCGGCGGTGTAGCTGTTCAGAGCAAAGCCTGTTATGCCGATTCTCACACGGTTTTCCACATAACCCTTCTGAATTATGTCATCTGCTATTTCCTTGATTGTTTCACTTGGAATTGCAAATCCCATACCCTCGTAGACAGAGGAGCTGATTTTTGCGGTGGTTATGCCCACAACCTGACCGTAAAGGTTACATAAGGGGCCGCCGCTGTTGCCTGGGTTTACTGCAGCGTCTGTCTGAATATAGGTGACGGAACTGTCGTCAATGCTTCTTCCCTTGGCGGAAACAATGCCCTTTGTAAGGCTGTTCTGGAAGTTAACTCCGCCGGGGTTTCCCACAGCGATAATGTCATCCCCTACCTTTAAATCATCGCTTTTTCCAAAGCTGACTGCGGTGAGGTTTTTTGCTGAAATTTTCAGCACAGCAAGGTCTGTGCGTGTGTCATATCCCACAACATAAGCTGTGTACTTTTTGCCTTTGTTATCCTTTATCTGGTGCAAATACTTGTTTTTTGAATCGCCTATAACGTGGCTGTTTGTTACGATATATCCGTCACTGCTGATGATAATTCCTGTGCCCTGACCGTCGGCAAGGGTTTCGTCCTTGATTTCGTCAGTAAAGGAAAGCACAGCAACGGTGGAATCTGCAACCTTATTGTAGGCAGATTGTGCCGAAGGATTTTTTTCCTTGGAATCCACACTCTCCAGAGAAATTCCTTTGTAATCTTTGTTGGTGTAGTCCTGCTGTGTCTTTTCTGTGGAGTCAGTAGACGCATCGTTTTTTTGCTGTTCAACAAAAGAATTGAAGTCATTTGGATATGTTTCGGCAGTGTAAGGAACAGTTTCCTCGGGATAAAGCTGTTCAAAGGGATTTTGTGAGGTACTTGACTGTCCATTTAACTCAAAAACAAAAAATACGCACACAAGCACCATAGCAGTTGCCACAACAGAGATAAACACAACAAGGGCTGTGTGGGACTTTTTCTCCTTCTGGGGAACATTGAATCTGCCTATGGTTTCGCCTTGATTTGAATTAATTGGTTGATTTGAAAAATCATTTCTCTCAAAGCCTTGGTGGTTATCCCTGTTTGTAGTCGGGATTTCAACATTTGTGTTTGAGTTCTCCTTTTCCGAAACACTTTCACTATACCTAAAGCTGTTGGGAACAGAGGTTTTGTCAGGTGTATTTTCGCTGTGAAACTGGGGGTGCTCTGTGCTCTTTCCCAAAGAAAAATTAGGCATATCCCTGACAGGCTCCGGTGTACGGTCACTGCAAAATCTGTTGGCAGCACCGCTGAATCCTCCGTCCCTTCTGTGCTGTTTAAGCTCAGGAAGAGGATCCGGCAGGGGAGCCGGTTTTGGATTGTTAAGTTCAAGGTTATTATTTTCTTCCATATAATTCTCTTATCTCCCTATTTTTCGGGAATCCATGCTGAAAAACAGGTTTCCCTGTCAACATCACTGGTGACGACAATTTCGCCGCCATGTAATGTTATGATTGTTTTTACTATATATAGACCAAGTCCCATAGATTTTTTGTCTTCACTTCGGGATTTGTCGGTCTTGTAAAACTTATCAAATATAAACGGCAAGTCCTCCTTGGCTATGCCCTTACCGGTGTTTTTGATGCTGAAGTAGAATCTGTTGTCCTTTACCTCAAAGTTAAATGTAATGACACCGTCCTGAGGGGTGAACTTTGTGGCATTTTCAAACAGATTGTAAAGCACCTGGTGGAGTAAAGTCTGGTCGCCGTGAACCTGTATTCCGTCGGAAGTTTCCACCCCGTTTATTGTAATATTCTTTTCCATCAGCCTGTCCTCAAAGGTTGTGAGAATATTTACAATAGTTTCGGCAAGCATAAAGTCAGTTTTGTAAAGCTGGGTCTTTCCGCTGTCTATCCTTGCAAGGCTGAGCATAGACGCAACAAGCCTTGAAAGACGGCCGATTTCCTCGGAAACAATCTCCAGGTAGTGGCTCTGCTTTGCAGATGGGATTGTACCGTCCAAAATTCCGTCAATAAAGCCGGAGATAGTGGTCATCGGGGTTTTCAGCTCATGGCTTATATTTGCAATAAAGTCACGCCTTACACACTCCTCTTTTTCAAGGGCGTCCGCCATATCGTTAAAGGACTTTGTAAGCTGTGCAATTTCGTCGTTGCCCTTAACCGGCAGTCTGCCTGTAAAGTCACCCTTTGCAAACTTTTCCGCCTGCAGGCTCATCTGCTTAAGAGGGTAGGTCTGACTGTAAGAGAACAGTCCGGCAAGCACTACGGAAACAATGAGGGAGGCAACTACAGCGTACAGCAAAATCTCTGCAACCTGAAGTGGCAGGTCATCGTTCATTGCATTGGAGGAACACACAAAAACATATCCGGCTGTGGTGGTGGTAAGTCCCACCTCCACCCTTAACGGTGAAGCCATACAAATCTTGGTGTCATCGTAAAAATGCCCTGTGTAGTCCTCCTCTTTATAGCTGTTGTTTTTTATAAGGGGAACCATAGCCTCGTTAGAAATCTGATATCCCCTTTTGAGAACATCGTCACGGCGGGTCGTCTTGAAAACAACACCGTCGGAGTCTGTTACAATGATGTCGTAGTTATAGCTGTTGCTAAGCTCTATTACCTGCTCCCATGTTGACCTTTCGCTAATCCACAGATTGCCGTTGGAGGTTTCCATACAGCTTGAAACAAGCTCGCTTATGTTTTCAATGCTGTCCTCAACCTGGTTTTTCTCCCTTGTTGTCCAGTACTGGGTAACAAATGCCATCAAAAAAGCACCGAGAATCAAAAAGGCAACAATGATTATTCCTGTTGTAATAAAAAGGTACTTTTTAAACAGAGATAGCTTCATCTTAGTTTCTCACATCAAATTTGTATCCGATGCCCCAAACGGTTTTAAGTCCCCATTGGTCGGATACTCCGTTGATTTTTTCTCTCAGTCTTTTAATATGTACATCAACTGTTCGGCTGTCGCCGTAGTAGTCAAATCCCCAGACCTTGTCAAGGAGCTGGTCACGGGTAAACACCTTGTTTGGGTTGCTGGCAAGGTAGTAGAGAAGCTCCATCTCCTTTGGGGGAGCGTCAACCAGCGTTCCGTTAACACGAAGCTCATAGTTTGTGAGATTTATGGAAAGCTTGTCCCAGTTGATTTCCTTTTGCTGTTCACTTTCGGCAGGAGGGGAGGTACGCCTCAGCACAGCGTGAATTCTGGCTATTACTTCTTTAGCCTCAAAGGGCTTGATGATGTAGTCGTCTGCGCCCAGCTCCAAGCCTAAAATTTTGTCAAAAAGCTCGCCCTTTGCAGTTAGCATAATTATTGGTCGGTTGCTGTTTTTGCGAATTTCCTTGCAAACCTGCCAGCCGTCCATCTTTGGAAGCATAATGTCAAGGAGAACCAAATCCGGTTGTTCCTGATTAAAAAGCTCAACAGCCTGCTCTCCGTCGTTGGCAATAACGACAGAGTAATCCTCCCTTTCAATATAAAGTCTTAACAGTTCGCAGATGTTAATGTCGTCATCTACAATGAGTATTTTTCCGGCACTCATTTTTACACCTTCTTATTTTAATTTTTAAAATCCTAAATTCGAATACTAATACCTGATAGAAAGTAGACTAATATTTGCGAGGATAATTTTCAGAGGACAAGGCGGAGGACGCCGCAAGGCTGACGCCTTGCAAGGACGACAACGCAGTACTCTGGAAATTAGAACGCAAAGATTGTCTGCTTTTTATTAGGTATTAGTATAAAGGTTAAACTACCCCTTATAACTACATTATAATACATTTTTCCGGAAATACAACGAAAAAATGTATTTTGTATAATTTAAAATAAGAAAATCCCCCAAAATAACAGGGGCTACAGCAATAAAAATTCCGTAGTCCCTTGGTATTTTCCTGATATTCACAAAATTTTGCCTACTTGATTTCGCAGATTGTAACACCTGCGTCTCCCTCGCCGTAGGTTCCCAAGCGGAAGGATTTGATGTTTTTGTGGGTGCGCAGGAACTTTTGAATTTCCGTTCTTAAAACTCCTGTGCCCTTGCCGTGAATAATCGTAAGCTGACCCATATTCATCATCACAGCCTGGTCGATGGCGGCGTCCACCTCCATAATGGCGTCCATTGCAGTTTGTCCACGAACATCAACCTCTGTTGCCGGTTTCATATCCATTTTGCTGGGTACACTTCTCCGTGAGCTTTGGACAGTTGTCTTTGGCTTTTCCTTGTTAAGACGTAGATTGCTAAGCTTAACCTTTGTTTTGATTATACCTGCCTGAAGTATGGCAGTCTGCTCCCTTTCGTCTATGCTGAGTATTTCAGCATTTTTGTCAATGTCGTAAATCAGCACGCTATCCCCAACCTTAAATGGCCGAGGTGGGGTGTACTTTTCAGCCTTCTTTTTGGTGACAGGGTCGGCAAGGGTTTCCATCTGCTGTATGCTCTTTCGCAGTTTAGCCTTTTCTTCAGCATCCATTTTCTGCTGTTTTTCCATATTTTCCAGACGGTCAAGAATACTCTGTGCCTGAGCTTTTGTCTTTCGGCTTATGCGCTCTGCCTCTTCACGAGCCTTTTCTATCTCTTTTTCAGCCTCTTTTTTGGCTTTTTCAATGATGCTGTTTGCCTTTTCACGCTGTCTGCCTGCATACGCCTTTGTGTCGTTTGCCTCTTTCAGTCGTCTTTCAAGCACCTGTCGGCGTTCTTCAAGCTGTTGTATGGTGTCCTCAAAACGTCTGCTTTCACTGCTTACAAGCTGTTTTGCGTTGTCGATGATTTCCTCGGAAAGTCCCAGCCTTTTGCTGATTGCAAATGCGTTACTCTTTCCGGGAACACCGATTAACAGCTTGTATGTAGGGCGCAAGGTTTTTACATCAAATTCACAGCAACCGTTTTCTACACCCTCTGTGGTGATTGCAAATTCCTTTAGCTCGGCATAGTGGGTGGTGCACTGTATCTTTGCCCCTTTTGCCTTTAGCTTTTGCAGAATTGCAACGGCAAGCGCCGCACCCTCAACAGGGTCTGTTCCGGCGCCAAGCTCATCAATGAGAACAAGTGAATACCTTGACGCCTGGTCAATAATTCCTATGATATTTGTCATATGGGCAGAGAATGTGGACAGGCTCTGCTCAATGCTCTGTTCGTCACCAATATCCACCAAAATCTTTTTGAAAACAGATATTTCACTTTGGTCTGCACAGGGGAGCATAATTCCCGACATAGCCATAAGAGTCAAAAGTCCTGTGGTTTTCAGAGAAACAGTTTTACCGCCTGTGTTAGGGCCTGTGATTACAAGTGTGGTGTACTCCCTGCCTAAGGTTATATCAACAGGAACAACCTTGTCCTTGTTAATTAGGGGATGTCGGGCTTTTTTCAAATTAATGTAGCCTTCGTCATTGATAATGGGAGTGGTCGCTTTCATTTTGTAGGCTAAATTGCCCTTTGCAAATATGATGTTAAGGTCAATAAGGTTTTCGTAGCTGCCGATTATAGAATCGGCGCAGTCACCCGCCATTCCGGAAAGCTCCAGTAAAATCCTTTCGATTTCTTCCTGTTCCTTGTTCCTTAGCATACGAATGTCGTTGTTAGCCTGCACCACGCCCATAGGCTCAATGAAAACAGTCTGTCCACTGCCGGAGGTGTCGTGTACAAGGCCTGGGATATTTCCCCTGCATTCAGCCTTTACGGGAACAACAAATCTGCCGTCCCTTTGGGTGATAACCTTGTCCTGCAAATATTTTGAGTAGCTGGATCCGTGGACAATTTTGTCAAGAACTTCCCTTGCCTTTGATGAGGCTGTCCTTATCTTTCGGCGGATGTCCGAAAGTGTGGGAGAGGCTTTGTCGGAGATTTCGTCCTCGGCAATGATAGCGTCGCTTATTTTGTCCTCCAAGAATTTGTTGGGCATAAGGCGGTTAAAGTATTTGTCAAGGGTGCTTTGTCTGTCGTCGCTTGCGTTTCTCCATTGCTTTAGGGAACGTATAACACGCAGTACCTCTCCGATTCTTAAAAGCTCAAGGGGTGACAGTCCTGCACCTGCCTGAGCCCTTTTTAATGATGATGAGGTGTCCTTTAGTGAACCAAAGCTTGGTGTGCCGAATTTTCCGATAAGGCAGTATGCGTCGTCGGTTTCCTGCATCAAGGCTTGTGCCTCTTCCTTTGAGAATACAGGCTTTATGTTCATAGCCTGCTCCCTTGCGTCAGGGAATGTACATTCCCGGCTTAATAGTTCAAGTATTTTGTCAAATTCAAGTGATTTAAAATGTTTGTTCATAGCTTTATACTCTTATAAAAATCAAGTGTTTTGTAATGTCTTTCTGTCTGGCATATTACATATTCTTCTGTTGCCCTATTCAGCTGTTCAAGTCCTTCTTCGCTCAAGGAAAAAGCAAACAGCTTGTTGTTATCTGCATAAATAGTGTGGCGAAGTGCCATAATTGCACCTCTGTCAAGGGCAATACTCTTTGGCAGGCTGTCCTGACTTGCGCAATGGTTGCAGTAAAGGGTGCCTGTTTGTGGGAGAAAGAAGAATAATTCCCTGTCGTACTCACCGCAGTTACTGCACATTGTAAGGTCGGGCATATATCCGCAAATAGATAAAAGCCTCATTTCAAAGCAGGACTTTATCAGCATGGGAGAACGATTCCCCTTTGCAAGCAGATAAAGTGAGTTCAGTATAAGGGAAAGTGCCTCATCATTTTTCTCCCCAAAGACCAGAACGCTTTGAATAAGCTCAGAAAAATACTGGGCAAGGCACATATTCTCCACACTTTTTCCAAGGGAAAAAAACTGCTGTTTTGCCTTTGCTTCGCTTATGGTATATGTATCCCGACCCTTGCTGTCAATTAAGCAAAGTCGGGAGTAGGTGAAAAGCTGTGTGCCGGCGCAGTTTTGGCTTTTGATATTTTTTGCGCCTTTGGCAAAGCCTTTTACAAGGCCTTTTTCTACCGTTAGGGCGGTGATTAGCTTGTCGCTCTCACCTATATTCTGTTCTTTCAGTATAAGCCCCTCTGTCAGAGTCTTCATTTCCTTGTTCAAGCTCCTTGCCGGCATTCTTGGCTTTTTGTATAGAAAGATATGCCAGGTAATCGTTTACATGGCCTGTTTGCATAAAGTAGTTCCATGCGTCAGTTTCATTCATAAATATCACCCTTATTATTATTTTACGGTGATATTTCCTTTATTGTCAGTAAATTATGGAATCATTGGAAATCGTTTTGGTCAAAGCCAAAGCTCCTCATAAGGTTTTCCTTGTTTCGCCAGTCCTCCTTAACCTTTACCCAGGTTTTCAGGTTTACCTTGCAGTTAAAGAAGTTTTCCATATCCTGACGGGCATATGTGGAAATTTTCTTAAGCATAGAGCCTTTTTTTCCGATGAGTATGCCCTTGTGGGTATCCCTTTCGCAGTAAATTGTTGCGTCAATGTCCATAAGATTTTTGTCGTCACGCATTTTCATTCTTTCAATGACAACCGCAGTTCCATGGGGGATTTCCTTTTCTGTCAGGCGGAGGATTTTTTCTCTTATCATTTCCGATGCAAGCACCTTTTCAGGCTGGTCTGTAAGTGCGTCGTCAGGGAAGAAGTGACCGCCTTCTGTGGTGAACTTTTTAAGCTCTTCCTTAAGCTCGTCAAGCTTGTCGCCGGTTTCCGCAGATACAGGCACAATGGCGTCAAAGTCAAAAAGGCTTGTGTAGCTTATGATTTGTTCAAGTAGCTTTTCCTTGTCGTTTATTGTGTCGGTTTTGTTGATGGCCAGAACACAGGGCAGATTCATCTTCTTAACCTTTTCAATTAAAAGTTTTTCGTTTTCTCTGATGTCCTGACAAGCCTCCGTTACCAAAAGACAGGCATCCACACCGGCAACAGACTCGTTTATTGAACGCACCATATAGTCTCCAAGGGAGTTCTTTGGTTTGTGCATACCGGGAGTGTCCAGGAATACAAGCTGATTTTCTCCCTCTGTCAGCACACCCATAATCCTTGTGCGTGTTGTCTGTGGCTTTGAAGAAACTATGGCAACCTTTTGCCCCAGCAGTTTATTTAAAATTGAGCTTTTGCCCACATTCGGCCGTCCTATTATAGCTATAAAAGCGGATTTATCCTTAGTGTTCATAAACCTTCTCCTTTTACTAAGTCTATCTATTATAAATCAAATCAAGTCTTTATGCAATATTTCCTCTCTGTCTGTAAAAAAATATGAATATGACAGAAACAATGATTGTTGTGATAAGTGAAAGTGTCGCAGTTGGGTATGACATGTAAAAATTCAGTAAAAATAAGAATTTATCCCTATTCCCGAAAATTATCAACCCATTTGCAAATGCAAAGACAGCCGACACCAGAACTCCACCCGATGAAATATCCTTTGTCACCTTTATTAAGGGATGAAAGGAGGGCTGAACATAGTTGCAAAGACTTTCAACAGCGGTGTTCATAAGCTCAAATCCAATTACAGATGAGGCGGTAAGGAGCGTAATGCACCACTGAACCTGTGAAAGACCGTATAAAAACCCGAAGAAAATCACATAAAAACACGCCACAAGGTGAAAACGCAAATGGCGTTCTGTCCCGATGGCGTGGCAAATACCCTCTATTGCAACAATAAATCTGTTTATCTCTTTACACACATTAACAGCTCCGTCCATAGAAGTTTTGTAAAATTAAAGGGTGAGCCTGTGTGACAAGAGTATTTATTGGTCCTCTGCAATATAGCTGATGCTTGCAGGCAGACCAAGCTGGTCCATTACAAGCTCTTCCTTTTCCCTCATATGTACCCTGTCAAGAGGCTCAATGTGGTCGTAGCCTAAGAGGTGAAGTACGCTGTGGGCAGTAAGGTAGCCAACCTCTCTTTGGAGAGAATGACCGTAGATATTTGCCTGCTCCATTGCCTTTTCCATAGATATAACAACATCGCCAAGGATAAAAGCACCTGTTTCGGGGTCTTTGTCCCACACTCCGTTTTCACCCATTGGGAAGGACAGAACATCGGTTTCGGTATCCTTGTCCCTGTACTGGGCGTTAAGCTCTCTGATTCCCTGGTTGTCAACAAAGGTAACGCTAACCTCGGCAGAACCCTGAAAGTTCTCCATCCTCAGTACAGCGTTGCAGGTTCTCCTAACAAGCATTCTCAGGCCTGTTGGAATTTTAACTGTCTTTTGCTTGTTGGTGATGATAACTTTAATTTTGTTTTCTGTCATTTTTTCTCGTCTCCTCCGACTTAGCATATGCCTTAATAATATCCTGAACAAGGTGATGTCTTACAACATCCTTTTCGTTAAATGAAATGTGCTTTATATCATCCACGTCCTTAAGCACCTTAATACAGTCCTTAAGTCCGCTTCTTGCCCCGGAGGGCAGGTCTATCTGGGTTACATCCCCGGTGATTACCATTTTGGAGTTAAAGCCAAGCCTCGTGAGAAACATCTTCATCTGTTCCCTTGTGGTGTTCTGGGCTTCGTCCAAAATAATAAAGCTGTCGTCAAGGGTTCGTCCTCTCATATATGCAAGGGGAGCAACCTCAATGTTTCCACGCTCGACATACTTGTTGTAGGTTTCTGCACCAAGCATATCAAACAACGCGTCATACAGCGGTCTGAGGTAAGGGTCAACCTTGCTTTGCAAATCCCCGGGCAGAAATCCCAGCTTTTCCCCAGCCTCCACAGCAGGTCTTGTAAGGATAATTCTGTTCACCTGCTTTGCCCTGAAGGCTGTTACCGCCATGGCAACCGCAAGGTATGTCTTGCCTGTGCCGGCAGGGCCGACGCCGATGGTGATGGTGTTCTTTGCAATGCTCTGGCAATATCTCTTCTGTCCAAGGGTCTTTGGCTTAACAGGCTTTCCCTTACTTGTAATGCAGATGCAGTCGGTGGAAAGCTCCTGTATTTTGTCCTCACTGCCCTCGTTAACAAGGCTCATACAGTAGCGGATGTTTTGTTCGCTAAGGCTTTCTCCCTTATTAATAAAGCTTAACAAGCTGTCGATAACCTTAACAGCCTTGCTGACGCTTTCGGCTTCACCGGAAATTTTCAACTCGCTGTCACGACCTATTACATGAACGCCGTATTCCTTTTCTATCATTTTGATGTTTTCATCAAAACTTCCGAACAGTGCAACAGCGTGTTCCATTCTATCAATACTGATTATTTGCTCCAAAATAATCCTCCATTTGTTTTGTACTACAAAATTATAGCACATTTTTTAGTGTTTTTCACCAAAAATTTTTGATGTGTTATAATTTTGTCAATTTCGCTAACTGGGAAAGTCTAAAAATATATTCAATGGTTATTTTTACTATATAAATGCCCAAATATAGACAAAAAATGTGTATTTAGAGGTGATTTAAAATTCTATTAAAAATTAATTTACATCCTATTCACATAAGAAGTGAAATATTATTACCTTTTCGGCTTATTAATTCTATCTTTTATTTTGCCCCGGTTCGAGCCTGTCAATACAAATTGCGGTGTGAATTTTGCCGTGATTTTATTATGTATTTTTATGCCGTTAGGTATTGACAATGGGTAATTGACGTTGTATAATAGCACTACTGTAAAGAAAAAAACTTTACACACGAAAGGCAGAGCATTATGGAAAAGAATATGGAGCTTTCTTTACTTTTGGATTTTTACGGTGAATTGCTTAGTGAAAAGGTGAGGAAGGCAACGGAGATGTACTATAATGACGATTTGTCCCTTTCGGAGGTTGCAGAGGATATGGGAATCACTCGCCAGGGTGTGAGGGACCTTATCAAGCGAGCTGAAGGCAACCTTTACGGATATGAAGAAAAGCTGGGACTTTACAAAAGGTTTGTTGAGATGCAAAAGGGACTTACTTCCCTTAAGGACAGCCTTGTAAAGACAAAATCCCTTTTAGATAGTGATACAGACAGGTCTGAAATTGACAAAGAAATTTCAGATATGATTGAATTGGTTGATAAACTTATTAAAGAAGACAGGAGGTAAGTATGGCATTTGAAGGTCTTTCCGATAAGCTGAGCAACGCCTTTAAAAAGCTTAAAAATAAGGGTAAGCTTAGTGAAAGTGATGTAAAAGAGGCGATGAGAGAGGTGCGACTGGCACTTCTTGAGGCTGATGTTAACTACAAGGTTGCAAAGAATTTTACAAACAGAGTGACAGAGCGTGCTATCGGACAGGATGTTATGGAAAGCCTGACTCCTGCTCAGATGGTAATCAAAATAGTAAACGAAGAGCTTACCTCCCTTATGGGTGGTGAGGAAGAAAAAATAAAGTTTGCCTCTAAGCCTCCCACAGTAATTATGATGTGCGGTCTTCAGGGTAGCGGTAAAACCACCCACAGCGGAAAGCTTGCACTTATGCTGAAAAAGCAGGGCAGAAGGCCACTTCTTGTAGCCTGTGATATTTACCGTCCGGCAGCCATTGAACAGCTAAAGGTTGTTGGTGAAAAGGCAGGAGCTCCTGTCTTTGAAATGGGCAAAAAAAACCCTGTAAAAATTGCAAAAGAAGCTATTAAACACGCCAAGGACTACGGAAATGACGTAGTTATTCTTGATACAGCCGGCCGTCTGCATATTGATGAAGAACTGATGGACGAGCTGAAAAATGTGAAGGCGGAGGTTTCCCCTGACGAAATTTTGCTTGTTATCGACTCAATGACAGGTCAGGACGCAGTAAATGTGGCTAAGTCCTTTAACGAAACATTGGAAATCTCCGGTGTTATCCTTACAAAGCTGGACGGCGACACCCGTGGCGGTGCTGCAATTTCCGTCAAGGAGGTTACAGGCAAGCCCATAAAATTCTGCGGTACAGGTGAAAAGCTTGAGGACTTGGAGGTTTTCCACCCTGACAGAATGGCAAGCAGAATCCTTGGTATGGGCGATGTGCTCACCCTCATTGAGGATGTTGAGGCAAAGCTGGACGAAAAGAAGGCAGAGGAAGTTGCCAAAAAGATGCTCCAGAACAAGATGGACTTTAACGATTTGCTCCAGCAGTTTGAGCAGATTAAGAAGATGGGTCCGTTAAAGGGCATTCTGGGCAAAATCCCCGGACTTGGCAAACAGCTTGAAAATGCCGACATAAACGACAGACAGATTGACTGGTGCGAAGCCATTATACTTTCTATGACCCCAGCCGAAAGGGAAAAGCCAAGCCTTATTAACGCAAGCCGCAAAAAGCGAATTGCGGCAGGCTCAGGCAGAAAGGTTGAAGAGGTAAACAGGCTTTTAAAACAGCTTGAGCAAATGCAAAAGATGATGAAGCAGTTTACCGGCAAGGGCAAAAAGGGAAAGCGCCGTGCTATGATGAAGGGTATGCCTAACCTTGGTGATTTAGGTGACCTTGGAAATATGGGCGGCAATGGTATGCCACCAATGGGCGGGGGAGGATTCCCCTTTTAACAGCTATTAACCAATTTGCTTTGGTGATATAGATATTATTTTGATATATTTTTTGGAGGTGAAAAGATAATGGTAAAGATTAGATTGAGAAGAATGGGTGCTAAGAAGTCTCCTTTCTACAGAATTGTTGTAGCTGACTCCAGATACCCAAGAGACGGTCGTTTCATTGAAGAAATCGGCACATATAATCCACTTACTGAGCCATCAAAGGTTACTGTTGATGCTGACGCTGTTAAGTCTTGGATTGCAAAGGGTGCACAGCCAACAGATACTGTTAAGGCATTGCTTAAGAAGGAGGGTATTCTCTAATGAAGGAATTACTCACAATTATTGCAAAGGGTCTTGTTGAGGAGCCTGATAAGGTTTCTGTAACAGCAGACGAGGTAAACGAAGAGGGAGTTACTGTTTATCATATCCATGTTGCTGAGGATGATATGGGTAGAATCATTGGTAAGCAGGGCAGAATTGCCAAGGCTATCCGCACAGTTGCCCGTTCTGCGGCTATTCGCAAAAATGAAAGAATTTCAGTTGAAATCGACTGATTTTCAATAGGTAAAAAATCCCGTTAATTGATTTTTGTCAGTTAAGGGGATATTTTTTTGCCCTTTTTCAGAAAAGTTTTGCTTATCTGATAATTATCTGACCTTGATTTGTAATGTTTTTCTAAGATTTAACATACACTTAATTCGTACTTTATCTTACAGATATATAATGAACCTAAGAATAAAATTATTTTTGGGGGAATATACCGTGAATTTGTCAATACTTGTTCCTGTTACCGTTGCGTCTGTATTGGCAGGCTCACTTTTGCTTCTAAGAGCAATGGGGGTATTTTTCCCTGACAAAGAAAAATTAGGAGATGAAGTAATGAGAGGCGACAAAATTATGCCGGAATCAAAGGAAAACACTATAAAGCGCTATGAGGAAATGTCAAAAGAGGGTTTGCAGAACTGCTTTATAAACAGGGAGCTGTCCTGGCTTAAATTCAACGAAAGGGTGCTGGAGGAGGCTGACGACGAAAACAATCCCCTGTGCGAAAGGCTTACATTCCTGTCCATATTCCAGTCAAACCTTGACGAATTTTTTATGGTGAGGATGGGCTCACTCCACGATATGATGCTTCTGAAAAAAGAAATAAGGGAGAACAAAACCCGTATGACCCCCTTGGAGCAGTTCTCACTGTGTTTGTCGGATATCAGGAGAATGCTTGTAAAAAGGGACGAAATCTACAAAAAGCAGATGAAAAATGTTTCTGAATACGGTATCTCCATTGTGCCATATGCCCAGCTTAACGCAAACGAAAAAAAGTATATGAAGCACTATTTTTCAAAGGAGCTGGAGCCACTTCTTTCCACCATTGTTGTGGGCAGAAAACAGCCATTTCCTTTCCTGAACAACAAGGATTTGTACATTGTAGCAGAACTGCGCAAGAAGAACGACAAAGCTAAGATAGGCATAATCCCCTGCAACACAAGTTTGATGAAAAGGCTTGTTCAGGTGCCTGAAAAACCCGGTGTGTATGTGCTGACAGAGGATATAATTCTCAATTTTACATCAAAGGTATTCAAAAAGTACGATGTAAAGTCCTGCTCCGTTGCCCGTGTTACCAGAAATGCCGACATTGACGCCGACAGAATTAATGACGAGGAGCTTGACTACCGTGAGCATATGGCGGAGGTTAT
>JBJEOU010000109.1:29654-35275 GCA_051880875.1 Ruminococcus sp.
GAAAACGGCAAACAGGTTGATGTACTGGTGGAACTGAAAGCAAGGTTTGACGAGCAGAACAACATCAAGTGGTCACGCAGACTGGAAGAGGCCGGATGCCATGTCATTTACGGACTGGACAATTTAAAGGTACATTCAAAGCTCTGCCTTATTACCCGCCGTGGCAAGGACGGTGTGGAATATATCACCCAGATTGGCACAGGAAATTACAACGAAAAAACTGCAAGACAGTACACCGATTTACAGATTCTCACCGCAAATCAGGACATTGCCCACGAGGCATATGAGGTGTTCTCAGCACTTTCCTTGGGAGAAGTGGTGGAGGAAACAAATCATCTCCTTGTTGCTCCAAAATGTCTGCAAAACAAGGTTATAGCCCTAATAAAGGAGCAGATAGAGTTAGCAAAGCAGGGAAAGCCGGCATATATAGGTCTAAAGCTTAATTCCCTCACCGACAAAAAGATTATGGAAAAGCTGATAGAAGCCTCCTGTGCAGGAGTTAGGATTGATATGGTAGTAAGGGGAATTTGCTGTCTGCAGTCCGGTATACCCGGTTATACAGAAAATATACGGATAATCAGCATTGTGGGAAGATTTCTGGAGCATTCCAGAATATATATCTTCGGCACAGGGGATGATGAAAAGATGTATATTTCCTCTGCTGATTTTATGACAAGGAACACCCTGCGCAGAGTGGAGGTTGCTTCTCCCATATATGACCCGGATATAAAGGAAAGACTTAACAAAGAGTTTGAAACCCTGCTAAATGACAACTGCAAGGCGAGAATTCAGGTTGAAAAGGGAAGATACGAAAGGGTAAAAAATACCCAGCCAAAAATTAACGCCCAGGAAACCTTTTATAATCAGGCATATGAAAACGCAAAATAAATATATCAGTTAGCGGATAAAGGAGATTGATTATGCTGAAAATCGGAATACTTACCAGCGGAGGGGACTGTCAGGCTCTCAACGCCGCAATGCGTGGTGTGGCTAAGGGTATCAGTGCATTAAAGAAGGACGCTGAATTTTACGGCTTTGTGGACGGCTACAAAGGGTTGATTTACGGAAACTACAACTCTATGTCAGCCGGTGCTTTCTTCGGAATACTCAATCAGGGCGGTACTATACTGGGTACTTCACGACAGCCCTTTAAATATATGAATGTTCCTGACGAAAAGGGATTAGACAAGGTAAAGGCTATGGTGGATAATTACAAAAAGCTGAACCTTGACTGCCTTGTGGTGCTGGGGGGAAACGGCTCTCAAAAGACAGCCAATCTGCTTTCCTCCAAGGGACTGAATGTTATAGGTCTGCCAAAGACCATTGACAACGATTTGTGGGGTACGGATATGACCTTTGGGTTTTCCAGTGCTGTGGAGATTGCCACAAGGGCATTGGATGAAATTCACACCACAGCAAAGTCCCACGGAAGAACCTTTATTGTGGAGCTTATGGGACACAAGGTGGGGTGGATTGCCCTTGATGCAGGTATAGCCGGAGGGGCAGATGCAATACTTATCCCCGAAATCCCATACAGCACCAAGTCCCTTGTAAATAAAATAAAAGAAACTAAGGACAGAAAGGGTTACACAGTAATAGTGGTTGCCGAGGGTGCTTTGTCTGATGAAGAATCCTCCCTGTCCAAAAAGGAAAGAAAGAAGATTTTGAAAAAAAGCGGGGGCTCATCTCTTCTCCTTGAAAAAAAGCTGGAAAATGCAGGGGTGGATGGACTCCGCACCGTAAATATAGGACACACCCAAAGAGGCGGCTCGCCTTGCCCTTACGACAGGATAATTGCAGGGCGGTTTGGCGCAAAGGCGGCACAGATGATAGTGGATAAGGATTTCGGCAAGCTGGTTGTGCTGAAAAATAATAAGATTACAGGGATACCCCTTTCCGAAACAGCAGGAAAGCTGAAAACCATAGAAAAAGACAGCGAAATAATCCATGAGGCAAAGCTGTTGGGAATATCCTTTGGGGAGGAATAATACCTATATATTTCAATCTTGTCATAAAGGTTGATAATCTACTTGACAAAGTGTTACAATTATTTTGCAAAATTTTTGTAAAATTTGTTCATAAGGGGTTATTTTATGGGTAAACACGGAACTGAAAAGGTAAAAATGAGCAGTAAAAAGAAAATTGTAATTATTTCAATTGTTGTTGCGGTGGTTATAATTGCAGGTTTGGTGGCAAGCTATTTCCTGTTTTTAAGGGATAACGGGTCAATAAGCAAAAGCCGTATAAAGGACGATATTGCAAATACCAAGGGTGTTTTGTCAAAGAAAATCGGAGACTATCAGCAAACCTTTGAAATTGCTGACTTCACTTACACCACAGAGGAAAAGGACGACCAAACAAGTGTAAGCGCCAAGGTGGATTTGGAAAATGAGGTATACGCAATTGATGACCTTTCCGTCACACTAAGCTACACCAAGGAAAACGGCGACTATAAGGTAACGACAGAATGTGACGCTGAAAGCGGAGCGCTTGAGGCAAAGGCAGGACTTCAGGAAAGCTATATCCTCAAGGATGTCCAGAGTCAGTATAAATCTGCAAAGCTGAAAAACCGCAAAACCGACCTTGAGGGAAACAAGGATGTAATCACCTTTAATGTAAAGGACTCGGATATGCAGGGTGTTGTTACAGCAACATATAATTTTGACAGCGAAAACGGCTGGAGTTTAAAGAAAATTGACGACAGCAAGCTGGACATTAAAAACGGCAAAACAAAGACTGTGGATGTTGACGGAGTAAAGTGCTACACAAATTCAGCTGTAAAAAATATTCTCCTGTTGGGAACAGACGCCGACAGCGGTCCAAGGCGCTCCGACTCAATGATTCTTGTGTCCATAGACAGCAACAACAAGGAGATAAAGTTCAGCTCCTTTATGCGTGACACCTATGTTGACATTGACGGTTACAGCAAAGACAAGCTTAATGCCGCCTTTGCCTACGGCGGACCTGAGCTGGCTACAAAGACAATTGAGAAAAACTACGGAATAAAAATAGACAACTACATCACAACAGGCTTTGCCGACTTCAAAAAGATTGTTGACGCACTGGGCGGAGTTGAAATCAAGCTTGACCGGGATGAATGCGGTTACATCAACTGGCAGCTTGGCAAAAACGGTCAGACCGCAACCTACGGTGAGGTTGAGGTCAAGGACGGAGTTCAAAAACTGAACGGTCAGCAGGCGCTCTGGTTCTGCCGTGACAGGGGAAGCGAAACCTACAGCGGTAACGACTTTACCAGAACAAGCAGACAGAGAAGAATGCTGATGGGTCTTGTGGAGTCCTATAAATCCTCATCTGTTGACAAGATTCTTTCCATAACAAACGATTTAAAGAAGTATGTGGAAACAGATTTGAGCAAGCAGGATTTGATGTGGCTTGTTAACCACAGCGACAAGCTGTTTACATACAAAACAAGCGACAAGTGCTATCCCGAAGAATCCTCAGGCTGGTCAGCAGGTTCAACAGATGCCGGCGCATGGATTATCAGCATTGACAGCTGGGACGCAACAAAGAAGGATATTGCCCACTACATCTACACAGACCTTAAATAAAAACAATAAAATTGCCTGACGACTTGTCGGGCAATTTTTTATGTGATATAATCTTAAGGAAACACTGAATAAATCAATTCACACATCTTGTTTGCATATTTTCCGCCGGTTAGCCCAAAAAATCCTCGCAATACGTCAGTATTCCTGCGTTTTTTTGAACTAACCGACAAAAAATCTGACTGCGCAATCTGTGCAAATGATTTAATCAGTGTTTCCTTAAAAGTATTTATTTTAAAATAAAGGTGATTGTATGTCATTTCCACAGGATAAAATCCGAAATTTCAGCATAATTGCTCACATAGACCACGGAAAGTCCACCCTTGCCGACCGTATTCTTGAACAGACGGAGTCGGTAGCACAAAGGGATATGGAGGACCAGATTCTTGACGATATGGACCTTGAAAGGGAGAGGGGTATCACCATCAAGGCTCACGCAGTTACTCTCCTTTACAAGGCAGACGACGGCGAAACATATCAGTTTAACCTCATAGATACCCCCGGCCATGTTGACTTCAACTACGAGGTTTCCCGTTCCCTTGCCGCCTGCGAGGGCGCTGTCCTTGTTGTAGATGCAAGTCAGGGCATAGAGGCTCAGACCCTTGCAAATACCTACCTGGCTGTTGACGGCGGCCTTGAGATTGTACCTGTTGTAAACAAGATTGATTTGCCAAGCGCTGACCCACAGCGTGTGATAAATGAGATTGAAGATGTAATCGGTATTCCTGCCGAGGGATGCCCCTGTGTTTCTGCAAAAACAGGACTTAACATTCACGATGTTATGGAAAAGATTGTGTCGGATATTCCTGCCCCTACAGGCAACTATGACGACCCCCTGAGGGCGCTGATTTTTGACAGCTACTACGACAGCTACAAGGGTGTTATCATCTATGTAAGGGTAAAAGAGGGGCAGATTCACCCCGGTGACGAATTTAAGCTGATGGCAACAGGAAGTAAATTTCAGGTTGTTGAATGTGGATATATGAGGGCGACCTCCCTTGAACAGAGGGACGGACTTTATGCCGGCGAGGTTGGCTATATTGCCGCCTCAATCAAAAGCCTGAGGGACGCCCAGGTGGGCGACACAGTAACACTTGTTGAAAACCCTGCCGAAGAGCCTTTGCCCGGCTACAGAGAGGCGCAGTCAATGGTGTTCTGCGGTATTTATCCGGCAGACGGCGCAAGGTACGGCGACCTGAGAGATGCCCTTGAAAAGCTAAAGCTGAATGACGCATCCTTAACCTTTGATGCCGAAACATCTGTTGCATTGGGATTTGGTTTCAGATGCGGATTTTTGGGACTTCTCCATATGGAGATTATCCAGGAAAGACTTGAAAGGGAGTACAACCTTGACCTTATTACAACTGCACCGTCCGTTAGCTACAGAATAACAAAGACCGACGGAACAGTTGAGATGATAGACAACCCCACAAACTACCCCGACCCTGCCCTCATTGCAAAGGCAGAGGAGCCTATGACAGATGCCCATATCTACTCCCCGTCAGAATATGTGGGCAACATTATGGAGCTTTGTCAGGACAGACGAGGAAACTTTGTGGGTATGGATTACATTGATTCCGACAGAGTTGACATTCACTACGAACTGCCTTTGGCTGAAATCATCTACGACTTTTTCGATACTTTAAAGAGCAGAACAAGGGGATACGCATCCTTTGACTATGAGCTGAAGGACTACGCCGAAAGCAAGCTGGTTAAGTTAGATATTATGCTTAACGGTGAGGTAATTGACGCACTTTCCTTTATTATCCACGCCGACAAGGCCTACGGCAGAGCGAGAAAAATGGCGGAAAAGCTAAAGGAGAAAATTCCAAGACAGCTGTTTGAGGTGCCAATCCAAGCCTGTATCGGCGGAAAAATCATTGCAAGGGAAACCGTCAAGGCTATGCGCAAGGATGTTCTTGCAAAGTGCTACGGCGGTGACATCACCCGAAAGAAAAAGCTCCTTGAAAAGCAAAAAGAGGGCAAAAAACGTATGCGCCAGCTTGGTTCTGTGGAAGTACCCCAGGAGGCATTTATGGCTGTGCTTAAGCTGGA
>JBJEOU010000110.1:0-2046 GCA_051880875.1 Ruminococcus sp.
CGTCTTGAAATAACAGCCTGGAAAATATCTCCGTCAAAGATATATTCCCGTGTTTTCTCCACAGTTTCGGCATACTCTTCCTCTGAAAAATTGGACTCAAAGGAAACATCACTGTATGAGCTGAGCTTTGAGGGAGGGGTGGGGTCGTTAATCATATCAACGATTTCCTCAATGTCCCTTACAGCCTTTTCGTACTGAGCCTTCATGTCAGTAGTTTTCATATTTACAATTACAGTTATCTTTTGCTTAAGGTGGTCATAAGCGATTATTTTGTCGCAAAGCATAACATCAAAGTCGTTAAATTCGCTGGACTTTAATTTTAGTGTAGGCTCGGCATAGCCAATCATGGAGTAACCGTAGTAACCTACAAGTCCACCTGTGAATGGTGGATTGTTCTTAAATGTGGGTGTTTTGTAGTGGCTGATATATTCCCTTAGCACCTCAAGGGGCTTTTGGGTTTTGATTACATTTGCACCCTCACCCTCTATTGTGACGGTACCGTCCTTGCAGTACAGCCTTGCCTTTGGGTCAAAGCCGAAAAAGCTGTACCTTGCCCACTTTTCACCGCCCTCAATGCTTTCCAGCAGATAAAAGTTTTTGTATTTGTCTGCAATTTTGCGAAGTAGTGTAATTGGTGTGATGATGTCGGCATAAATTTCCCTTGAAACAGGGATGACATCATAGTCCTTGTAACGATTTATTTCGTCATAGCCCGGTGTGTACATCTTTTTCCTCCTTATAATTATTTGAATCTTTCTGTAAAATGGGTATAAAAAAAGCCTTTGTCCTCAAAAAGGGACAAAAGCCTATAACTCCTGCGGTGCCACCCAAATTGGTATAAAATACCCACTTAAACATATGCTAACACATACTCCTCAAGATAACGGTAGAGGTTTCCGTCAGTACCTACTGTAATTTCAGCCTGCCCTCCCGAGCCCATTCAGCAAAACTTCTGCTGTTGCCTTGCACCAAACGGCAACTCTCTGAAAACGTCCATCAAGCCTACTTACTCTCGGTCAACGGTTTGTGACATAATATTCGGTTGTTAAAATTATATGCCCTGATTTTAAAAATGTCAAGGATTATTTGACATTTATTTTCAATGTGCTTATTTGACACCTATTTTCAATGTGCTATAATTATTTGAAAAAGAAAAATGAGAATGAGAAAAGAAGTGTAGAAAATGATTGATAAGAAGTACAAGGGCATAGTTTACATTATAATATCAGCCTTTTGCTTTGCCCTTATGAATATGTTTGTTAAGCTGTCCGGGGATTTGCCAACCTTTGAAAAGGCTTTCTTCAGGAACTTTGTTGCGTTTTTCGTGGCTCTGTTTATGATGCTAAAGGACAAAAAGGAGTTCCATTTTAATCCGAAGAATCTACCTGCGTTGCTGTTAAGGTCAGGCTTTGGAGTGCTGGGAATTATCTGCAACTTTTATGCCATTGACCATCTTGTGCTGAGTGATGCGTCAATACTTAACAAGATGTCCCCCTTTTTTGTAATACTGTTTTCCTTTATTATATTAAAGGAAAAATTAACTCTGCCACAGGGGCTTATAGTTGTGGGCGCATTTATCGGCGCAGTATTTGTTATTAAGCCTGATTTTTCAAATGCAGATTGGTTTCCGTCGCTGTTAGGCTTTATGGGCGGTATGTTTGCAGGCCTTGCCTATACAATGGTGAGATATCTTGGAATAAGAGGGGAAAAGGGGAGCTTTATTGTTCTGTTTTTCTCAGGATTCAGCGCTGTTGTGCTGTTGCCTCTCATGATTATCAACTTTGAAATGTTCACACCGTTACAGCTTGTTTCCCTGCTTATGGCAGGTGTGTCTGCGGCAGGAGGACAGTTCGCCATTACAGCGGCTTACACATACTCTCCGGCAAAGGAAGTTTCGGTTTACGATTACAGCCAGATTATATTTGCGGCAGGACTGGGTTTCTTCGTCTTTGGAGATGTTCCGGATTTGCTTTCGATTATAGGCTATGCAATAATTGTTGCAATGGCAATAGTGATGTTTGCCTACAACAATAAGCTGTGGTTCTT
>JBJEOU010000111.1:0-8420 GCA_051880875.1 Ruminococcus sp.
GATCAGGTTACATTAACACTTGTTGACGGAACTACACAGGGCTGGCTTGCAGATGCAAGTGCAGTATTTTTACTTGTTGACAACAGCACAGGCACTTCCTACAATATGGAAGGCGGTTCAGGCACATGGACAGTTACAGTTCCTTCTTCTGTTACAGACATCACAATTAACAGAAATAACCCAACAAGCGGTGAAACATGGAACAGCTGGACAACAACAAGAGGCACAGGCACAACATTCACAGTTGCTTCAAGCAGTTATGGTTCTTGGGACAACGGTTCTGATCCAACATCACCATCAACACCTGTTGACGGCGAGGTTACATTAACACTTGTTGACGGAACTCCTGAGGTTTGGCTTGCAAATGCAGATGCTGTATTTGTACTTGTTGACAACAGCACAGGCACTTCCTACAATATGACAGGTGGTGCAGGTACATGGACTGTTAATGTACCTTCTTCTGTTACAGACATCACAATCAAGAGAAACAGCCCAACCGACGGTACAACTTGGAACAGCTGGACAACAACAAGAGGCACAGGCACAACATTCACAGCTACTTCAAGCGGTGTTGGCTCTTGGAACGAGTAAAGTCAATTATGTAACAAAATACCGGGATTAATTTCTTAAAATAATTCCTGAGTAAAATTTCCCCTGTGATTTTCACAGGGGATTTTTTTGCACCAAAACATAATCAAAATTATGTTCTGTTTTTTTCTTTGACTTATGAAATCTTTCGTGTATAATGATAACTTAGAAGGTGGAAAATATGATTTTACACGACATTTCAAAGGGGATTTTTTCAAGCCAGGTCTATCCCGGCGACCCTGAACCATCAGCAAAGGTGATAAACAGCATAAGGCAAGGGGATGACTACAACCTTAGCCAAATCACTTTTTGCCCCCACACAGGAACTCACATTGACGCACCACTCCACTTTATCGACAACGGAACATCGGTAAACAGGCTCAGCCTGAAGCATTTTTACGGAAAATGCACCGTGGTTTCTGTTGAGGGTGATTTAACGGGACAGGATATGGACGAAATTCTGCCATACTGTCACAAGAGAGTTTTGTTCAAGGGTAACGGCAAGGCTTTTCTTACAACAACGGCTGTTGAAATACTGGTTGACCACAATATCAAACTGGTGGGAACAGACGCCAACACCATTGGTTCGGATTTTGACAACAACAAAACCCATACCTTATTATTGGAGAATGGAATTCCTATTTTAGAATGTTTAAACCTTAGTAAAATAGAGGACGGAGATTATGAGCTATGTGCCTTCCCTGTCAAGATTGAGGCTGTTGAGGCGGCTCCTTGCAGGGCGGTACTACTGGAACAGGAAAAGGGGATATAGATGTACAAGATAGTTATTTTTGATTTAGACGGAACATTGGCAAACACTCTTATTGATTTGGCAGATGCCACAAATGTGGGCTTAGCTAAGGCTGGCTTGCCTACACATCCTGTTGAAAAATACAAAAAGATGGTGGGTGGCGGAGTCCTTAACCTTGTAAAAAGAGCAATGAGTCCTGTGGAGGATGAAAAATTATTTGATATTGTAAAAAATGGTTTTGATGAGTACTATAAGGAACACTCCATTGACAAAACTTGTGCGTATGAGGGTACAGAGGAATTGCTAAGCGAATTGTCAAAAAAGGGTATAGCAACTGCAGTTCTTTCCAATAAACCGGATGAGTTTGTAGCTAAAATATTAAAAAAGATTTATCCTGACCATTCCTTTGCATATGCTTGGGGTAAAAAGCCTGAGTATAATACCAAGCCTGACCCTGAAGCCCTTAATGCAATTCTCAGTCTTACAGGTTTTGAAAAAGAGGAATGTATCTATGTTGGAGATAGCAATGTTGACTGTTTTACTGCACAGAATGCCGGAGTAAAATGCTGTGGCGTAAGCTGGGGATTCAGAGGCAGAGAAGAGCTTGAAAATGCCGGTGCTGACCATGTGATTGATGAACCGTTACAGCTGATAGAGAAGTTTGGAATATGAAGAGAAACTACCAAAGGGAGCTGGATGCCTTAATTCAGTACAATGGGGATAAGGGCATTGTGCCCACCTTACTCCTCCATGCCTGCTGTGCTCCATGCAGTAGTTATGTGATTGAATATTTAAGCAACTATTTCCGCCTTACTATGCTGTTTTTTAATCCCAACATAGTGGAGCAGGAGGAGTATTCATACCGCCGTGACGAGCTGAAAAGGCTTATCAGCGAGATGAAAACAAAGTATCCTGTTTCATTTATAGACGGGGACTACAATCCTCAGGATTTTTATAATGTGGCGAAGGGTCTTGAAAATGAGCCTGAAAGAGGCGCTAGATGCTCAAAATGCTTTTCGCTTCGCCTTAATTACACAGCAACGGTGGCTGAAAAAGAGGGTTTTGACTACTTTGGAACTACTCTCACCCTCAGTCCTTTGAAAAATGCAGAGGTTATCAACATCATTGGTGAAAAAATAAAGTGCAAATCAAAGTATCTTCCCTCGGATTTTAAGAAGAAAGAGGGCTACAAGCGGAGCATTGTGCTTTCCAAAGAGTATAATTTGTACAGACAGAATTATTGCGGTTGTGTTTTCTCAAAGAAAAACAATGAAAACCAGAAATGATTTAATAAGTATTTCCTTAGCATTAGAATCATCAAGCGGTGACATAGTCAGAGGAATTATAATGGCAGTTGTATTCCTCGTAGTATTTACATTTATTTACTGCATGGCAATTAAAAAAAGAGATACAAAATAATAATGTTTTGTAATATATCAGCGATACCTGTCATATTCGTGACAGGTTTTGCTGTTTTATAAACAATAAAGTGAGAGTCCTCAGTTCTATGTTACTGTTGAGGACGCAATCTATATACAAAAATATGTTAACAACTCAATTAGCTCTTTCCCTTGTGAAGAGTAAATAATTTCGGGGGCTGATTCATTTAAATCAGCCCCTAAAATGCTTGTCCTGAAATGGGAATAGTGATAAAATACAGTTGTAAGGAGGAATTTTTATGGCTGAAACATTTAAGACAATATTTGCTCGCAGAAGCGTAAGAAAATTTAAATCGGATATGATTCCTAAGGAAATAATTGAAAAAATTACACAGGCAGGCACATATGCTCCCACAGGCAGAGGGAAGCAGTCGCCCATAATTATTGCGGTGACTAACAGGGAACTCCGTGATAAGCTTTCTAAAATGAATGCAAGGATAATGGGTAAGGGTGAAGATTTTGACCCGTTCTACAATGCACCGGTTTGCCTTATTGTTCTTGCCAACAGGGAAATGCCTACATATTTGTACGACGGTACTCTTGTTATGGCTAATCTTATGTTAGCCGCACAGGATTTAGGTGTGGGAAGCTGTTGGATTCACCGTGCAAAGGAAGAATTTATGTCGGATGAGGGCAAAGAAATTCTCAAAACCCTCGGTATTGAGGGAGATTATGAGGGGATAGGTCATTGTGTTCTGGGTTATCCTGACGGTGAAGTGTCACCTCCTGCTCCAAGAAAAACGGATTATGTACATTTTGTGGAGTGAATTGACGATTTTTCACCAGAATATTCCATAAATGAGTGATAAAATGTTGCAATGTCAAATGTTAAGAGGGGAATATTACCTCAAAAGGTTGATTTTTGAATAAATTTGTTAAAAAGTATACCTTTACTTGGCAAAAAATTATCAATTATTTTAGTTGTGTACAGTAATTTTTTTTGATATAATGTGTATGTTACAAGGTGTATAAGGGGGGATTGTATGAAAATAGTTGATTTTCACTCACATATTCTCCCAAGCATTGACGATGGCAGTGATAGCGTTGAAACTTCCCTGAGTATGTTAGATACATTGCACAATCAGGGGGTAGATACCGTTGTTGCCACACCTCACTTTTATGCCCACAAGGACAGGGTTGACGCTTTCATTCAAAAAAGGCAGAGTTCCTTTGAGCTTCTCAGCAAATCTTTGCCGAATACATATCCGGACATTCTTCTTGGTGCCGAGGTTGCGTATTTCAGAGGGATTTCCACCGCTCAGGATATACCAAAGCTTACAATAGGTAAAACGGGAGTTTTGCTTTTGGAAATGCCTTTTCAAAGGTGGAATGACGAAATTCTTGCCGAAGTGAGACATTTGGCTGATTCCAAAGATATAAAGGTAATGATTGCCCATTTGGACAGGTATCTTGAAATCAAGGACAATAAACCTTTCGTGAAAAGGCTTCTTTCTCTGCCGGTTGTGATTCAGCTGAACGCATCTGCTTTTCTTGACCGCAAACGGAAAAGAAAGACTGTTAAGCTGGCGGAAAGTAAGGATAGAATTGTCCTTGGCAGTGACACCCACAATATGGACAGCAGACCGCCTCTCCTTGAGGATGCAAGGGCTGTTTTAGCGGAGCATTGCAAATCCTGTGTTCTTGACAAAATTGATAAACTGGGTGAAAATATATTAGGAGGAAAGAAAATTGTCTAAAAAATTAACATATATAATAAGTGCCGGACTTTTTGCCGTACTTTGTGCGCTTTTAGTTCTTGAAAAATATTTCCCTGAGCTTGGCTCCGGATTGCTAGGGTAGTTTTTGTATGAATATTAATAAGTATGACGAATCCCGCAAAAAGGATTTTCACAAAAAGCTTACTGTCTGTGGTGTAATATTTTTATTAGTTGTAGCCTTTGGAGTTGGAATGTTCTGTTTCCTTAGTCCCGGCGCCGACAGCGAAACAACCTCCACAGAGGACACAATAGACAAGCGGGATATTGTAGAAATAGGCGGAGTGAAATGTGTGCCTAAGGAAAGCTTGGAAACATACCTGTTCCTGGGTGTTGACCAAAAGGGTGAGCTTACCAAAATAAAGCAGTACGACGGCACAGGTCAATGTGATGTGATTAAGCTCCTTGTACTTGATAATGTTAACAAAACATATACAACACTGACTATTAACCGAGATACAATGGTTGATATGACAACGTATAACGAAAAGGGACAATCCATGGGAGAGATGAATGCCCAGATTGCCCTTGCCCACACAAACGGCGATGTTGCTGAATTCGGCAACAAGGTTACTATAGAAACAGTTTCAAATTTGCTTTACAAACAGCCTATTGACGGATATGTATCCTTGAATATGGATTCTATACCTGTAATAAACAACCTTGCAGGGGGCGTAACCGTCACTATTGAGGATGATTTTTCAAAATCTGATAAAAGCCTTAAAATGGGTGAAACCGTAAAGCTTTCTGATGAGCAGGCATATCACTATATCCACGACAGAAAAAATGTTGCCGACGGAACAAACGAAAACCGTATGAAACGGCAGGCAGAGTATCTGTCTAACCTTAAGGATATATATATGGGCAAATTCAAGGAAAGCAGTGGCTTTATAAACGAAGCATACGACGCTCTTGAAAAATATATGAGCACAGATTTAACCCCCCGTATGATGAGCAGAATTGCCGTTAACCTTACAAAATATGAGGAAAAGGAATCCCCTGTTCTTACAGGCAAGAACAGTATGGGAGAATTTGGGTTTATAGAATACAGGCTTGACCAGGACAGCCTTGATAATGCAGTTCGTGAACTGTTTTATGATGAGGTAAAGTGACCGTAAGGGGTTTCATTAATTTACAAGTTAGTTCCAAACGCCTTTGGTGTTTGAAAAGGAGATAAAAATGAGTGTGAACAAAAATGATTTTTCTGCTGAAACAGAATTGGCAAATGCAGATAAGATGAATACGGCTTTGTCGGATTCTTTGATGCAGGAGCAGGATAACGACGAAGCAGCAATTGATTTGATGGATTTATTCTATGCGCTGTTTCGCAAGCTTCATCTTATTGTTCTTTGCGTACTTGTAGGTGCAGTAATACTGAATGCTTATTCCTATTTCTTTGTTAAGCCTACATACCAGTCAACTGCAAAGATGTATGTTGTATCTGCATCCAGTGATTCTGTGGTGGATTTGTCCGACATCAATGTTGGTTCTTCACTTGCATCAGACTATGAAGAGCTTATACTCAGCTATCCTGTGCTCAGCAATGTGGTTAATAACCTTGACCTTGATATGAGCGTTGAGGCACTGAAGTCCTGCATTACTATTGAGAATCCTGAAGATACAAGAATTCTGAATATTACTGCAACTACCACAAACCCCAATGACGCTATGAAGATAGCTAACGAGGTAATGGATGTTTCCATTAAATATTTGCCTGACACAATGAGCACCAACGCTCCTAATGTGGCTGAAAGAGCAAGGGTTCAGGAAACAAAGGTTGCACCAAACTATGGAAAGTACACCCTTGTGGGAGCACTTTTAGGTTTTGTCCTTTGTTGTGGAGTTATCATTGCAAGACACCTTATGGACGATACAATTCATTCATCTGAAGATATGGAGAAATACTTTGGAATTACACCTTTGACTGTTGTTCCCGAAAATCAGCTTTTGTTTGATGGTATTGAACCCGAGAAGGAAACTTTACTTAAAAGGAGGAAGGCGTAATTTATGAAGAAAATTCAGCTTGATATTCCCGATTTACCCTATGAGGTAGAAGAGGCAATGAACCGCCTCCGTGTAAATGTAAAATTTTGCGGTAAAAATACAAAGAAAATTTTGATTACAAGCAGTGTCCCCAATGAGGGAAAAAGTGTTATTTCCGTTCAGCTTTGGAAGATGATGGCGGAGGCAGGCTTTAAGACAGTTTTGCTTGATGTGGATTTGAGAAAATCTCTTCTTAAAGACAGACATAATTATAGTACCGATGGGGAGATAAAGGGACTAAACTATTATCTTTCCGGTCTTGCGGAATATGAGGATGTAGTTTACGAAACTAATGTTGAAAACGGATATATCATTCCAAGTATCAATCCTTTGGAAAATCCATTGTCTTTGTTTGAAGACACCCGTTTTTCAGAGCTTCTTGACAAACTTTCGGAGGATTACCGTTATGTATTAATAGATTCTCCGCCACTTTGTTCAGTTGCAGACGGTTCACTTGTAGCTTCTATGTGCGATGGTGCTTTGCTTGTTGTCCGTAGCGGAACTACATCAAAGGAGCTGGTAAGGCAGTCTATAAAACAGCTTGATTATGTGGGATGTAAGCTGTTGGGCACAGTTTTAAACCGTGCCGATACAGGCTCCCGTTCGTATAATAAGTACTATGGCAAATACTATGGTACATCCCAAAATAACAAAACTACAAATTAAAAGGTAATTACGCAGTGTGTTGAATAACCTTTAACATCTCTGTGATAATTATAAATACGGATTTTGCTTTTCCGTGGCAGCAGATTCGTATCAAAATAATAGAGGAGGAATTACAAATGAGAATGAAAAGACTTTTTGCAGTAATGTTAGCTGCAATTATGATGATGACTTGTGTTACTGTTGCTTCTGCGGCAAACAGCCCATCTAAGCCAGATGCAAACTTTAAGACCGCTTCTGTTGTTATGCCAAGCTTTGTTTACAACACTAAGACACAGAAGGTTAACGGCAAGGTTACTGTTAAGGTAAAGACAAGCTATGGATATATTACTCTCAAAGAGGGCGTTCACTACAAGCTTGTTTATAAGGCTGGTAAGTATGCCGGTAGCTACAAGGTTTCTATCGTAGGAATCGGTGCATATGCCGGTACATCTGTTGATAAGACTTACAAGATTACAAAGGCAGCTAATAAAGTTACCGTAGGTAATTATAAGTCAAGCTACAAGGCTTCTTCTCTTAAGAAAAAGGCTACAACCTTCACTCTTAAGATTAAGGGCGTTGGCGTAAGAACCTGCAAGGCTTCTGTTCCATCTTCTCTTAAGAAGTACATCAAAGTAGGTGCTAAGGGTAAAGTTACTCTTAAGAAGGGTGCCAAGAAGGGTACTTACAAGATTGTTGTAAAGTGCGCAGGTACAAACAACTACAAGGCAGCTTCAAAGACTATTACAATTAAGGTTAAATAATTTTAGTAGTTTATAAAAAAATTAATTTGTTGTACAACAAAGAAAACAGACATTCCGACCACGGGGATGTCTGTTTTTGCATATAATAAATTATGCACTTTTCATTTTATGCTTATTGTGATATAATGATACTAATACCTAATAAAAAGCAGACAATCTTTGCGGTCTAATTTTAGCAAATATAAGTCTACTTTCTGTCAGGAATTAGTATAAAACATATCAATTCAGGAGAATGTGAAAGCTATGTTTGATAAAATGCAGAAAAATTATCTATCTTCTTTAGGACTTGAGGTTGACCTTGATTCACCCACTCAGGAGGATATACAAATAATCAAGTGTATTGTTCAGGAAAACCTTGACAAAAAGGGCTTTGACCAAAACTATAACCTTACCCCTGAGGGAGTAATGTGCCAGACGATTCTGGAGGTTCTTGAATAGATATAAAAGGGAGCTGTATTTACACAGCTCCCTTTGTTAT
>JBJEOU010000112.1:0-2024 GCA_051880875.1 Ruminococcus sp.
CGACCCTTTACCACAAATGTCAATACCTTTTTTCAACTTTTTTTAAAAAATTTTTCTCCCTTTTCTATTATATATCAAAAGACTTTTTTGACTTGAAAATGATTATGGACAACTAAAAAATTTTTCTGTTTTCTTCATTCATTATTTCCTTAAAATATATTTCACTTCTTTTTCAAAAAAGCTTCACTAATGTTAGTTTTTTTGCATAATAAAAAGGAGGTTGTATTGTTAACTTTTTACAAACTTATCGTTTTTGAATTATTTGGTAGTGATTTTTTTAAAATTATGTGCTATAATTATAACACAGTAAAGAACAAGGAGGTAAGTTCCGATGGGCACTAAACATATCATTACTGTAGCAAGACAGTTCGGCAGCGGTGGAAGAGAAATTGCAAAAGCTTTAGCTGATGAACTTGGAATAGACTTTTACGACAAGGAACTAATCTCAATGGCTGCCAAAGAGAGTGGAATGAGTCCCGAGGTTTTTGAGAAGATTGATGAACAGGCCACAAACAGCTTGCTCTATTCCCTTTCTATGGGTCTTTACAATTTCGGCAACGGATTTTCCGCAATGGGCGATTTGCCTGTTAACGACAAGCTATATATCATTCAGCACAAGATGATTAAAAAACTTGCTGACAAGGGTCCTTGTGTTATTCTGGGTAGATGTGGCGACTATGTTCTTAAGGATTATGACAATGTTGTAAGCATCTTTATAAACGCAGATATGGAATACAGAAAAGAACACGCCATAAAGTATCACAATGTTGACCCAAGGCGTGCTGAACAGGTTGTTAACAAAGCAGACAAAAACCGTGCCAACTATTACAGTTTTTATTCAGGACAAAAATGGGGTCAGGCGCAAAACTACGATTTGTGTATTAACAGCGGGCGAATGACCAGAGATGACGCAGTTAGTTTGATTAAGACATATGTTAATTTATTAGAAAAATAACCGTCATAAATTCATTACTCCTGAATAGAATGTATTATATGTTCTTAAAGGAGGTAAATGCATTGAAATATTACTTATACGAAGTAAAAACTTTTGAAGATATTGACGACTATATCTTCAGAGACGTTGAGTGGCAAGAAAGCCAGAGATAGGTAATGCCAATGAATAACGAAAATTTTTAAAGGATGAACTTGATTTCAGTCAAGCTCATCCTTATTTTTTGCCCCTAAACGAAACGAGGGCTTGGTTACTATTATATGAAAGAAAGGATAAATTATACTATTTTGTACAGAAAACAGAATATTTTTGAAAACATTTTCCTTTCTTCACAATCAAAATGCTATTCGTTATTGCTGATGACAGACAGAGGGTCAACATAGCTTCCGTTTACTCTTACTGCAACATGAAGATGTATTCCGTCTTTGTTCTCACAAGGAATGTTTCCCACATTGGAAAGCACATCACCCTTTTTGATTGTGTCGTTAATCTCCACCTTCACATTGTCCACACCGCTGTAATAAATCATAAAGGAACCGCAGTCCAGTATAATTACCTTACCCATACGCTCATCGGTGTATATGTCGCCAACAACTCCGTCTGCCATAGCCAGAACCTTGTCGTCCTTTTTACAGGCAAAGTCAAGTCCCAGATGACTGCGGTAGTCCCCCATTGTTTTGCTATATACGGCATCCTCGGAAAAAGCCTTGGATACTTTTGTGTCCTCTATTGGGTAAATCAGACTGCCTGGCACCTGGAGCATTGTTTCCACAGCAGAAAGTGTAGTTGAGGGTGCAGGGGTGGTGGTTGTAGGAAGGGTGGTTGAAGTTGTTGTTTGGGTAACTGTGGTTGTTGAAGTTTCAGTTTCTTCAACGGTAACACCGGTTACGGGATTATTTGCCTGAGTTGCAGTAACCGAGGCTATCTCATTCTTTTTATCCTTATATTCAGAATAAGAAGTAAATGTTGACCAGACAGCAAGTCCTATTGCTGTTATGCATATTGCCAACGAAATGTAAAAGCTCACAGCATTTTTTGCTGATTTGCGTTTTTTGCGATTATGGCTGTTTTT
>JBJEOU010000113.1:0-8338 GCA_051880875.1 Ruminococcus sp.
ACCGGTGTTGGTGAGCGTTCCAGAGAGGGTAACGACCTTTGGGTAGAGATGAAGGAGTCAGGTGTTATTGAAAAGACAGCACTTGTCTTTGGTCAGATGAACGAGCCTCCCGGAGCCAGAATGAGAGTTGCCGAAACAGGTCTTACAATGGCGGAGTATTTCCGTGACAGAATGAATCAGAATGTTCTTTTATTTATAGATAATATCTTCCGTTTCACACAGGCAGGCTCAGAGGTTTCTGCCCTCCTTGGCAGAATGCCCTCAGCTGTTGGTTATCAGCCAACCCTTGCCACAGAAATGGGCGAATTACAAGAGAGAATCGCATCCACAAAGAACGGCTCTGTAACCTCTGTTCAGGCTGTTTATGTTCCGGCTGACGACCTTACAGACCCGGCTCCTGCTACAACCTTTGCCCACCTTGACGCAACTACTGTTCTTTCAAGAAAAATTGTTGAACAGGGTATATATCCGGCAATTGACCCTCTTGAAAGTACATCAAGAATTCTTGAGGCTGATGTTGTGGGCAAAGAGCACTACGAAACTGCCCGTAGAGTACAGGAAATTCTCCAGAAGTACAAGGAACTCCAGGACATCATAGGTATCCTTGGTATGGATGAGCTTTCCGACGACGACAAGGTGACAGTTTACCGTGCAAGAAAGATTCAGAAGTTTTTGTCACAGCCTTTCCATGTTGCGGAAACCTTTACAGGTGTTCCCGGCAAGTATGTACCGCTTAAGGACACAATCCGCTCCTTCAAGGCTATCATTGACGGTGAGATGGACGAATATCCCGAGGCTGCATTCTTTAATGTGGGCGACCTTGATGATGTTATTGCCAACGCAAAGGCAATGAAAGAATAATTTTTAAAAGGTGATACAAAGTGGATGTTTTCAGCTTAAAAATTCTTGCCTCCGACAAGGTGGTTTTTGAGGGCAAATGCGAAAAAATGACAATACCCTGCTTTGACGGGGAAAAGGGTATTCTTGCCCACCACGAAAATATACTTATGGCTACAAATGTGGGCATAACAAAGTTCACCCCACAGGGTGGAGATGAACAGGTGTACTTTACCGGTCTTGGCTTTATTGAGGTGCTGAATAATGATGTAACATTTTTGGTGCAGACCAGCGAGCGACCTGACGAAATCGACAAAAACAGAGCCTTGGAGGCAAAGCAAAGGGCAGAGGAGGCTCTCCGCCAGAAGAGAAGTCAGATGGAATACTACAATTCTCAGGCATCTCTTTCAAGGGCAATGGCTCGCCTTAAGGCTACAAGTAAATATATTTAGTATTCTTAATATTAATAAAAAAGGTTGTTTCATTTTGTGAAACAACCTTTTTAGTTTTTAGTTTTTAGTTTTGAGTTTCACTCCCTGTCATTCTGAGGGAGTGAAACGACTGAAGAATCTGAAAGGATAGCAGTAGTGCCTAAATCGACACTAATAGGTAATATGAAAGTATATTTTTTCTAATATAGTGTGTGGTATAGGAAGGGGATTCCTCGACAAGCTCGGAATGACATTGCGGTGGCTCGGAATGACATAAAAAGACAAGTGACAACTGTTGTGATATATTATTTCCTCTTCAATAGCACTCGTCCGATTTTTTTGTTGATGGTGTATTTTCTCATTTTTATAGCAAGTGACAGGGGGATTTTTTGTATTACCTTTAATGTAAGCAAAATAGTTATTGCAAATAGTAGGGCGAAAACACCTGACCCGAAACAGGCTATCACCCAAATGTTCCTTGAAAAAATAAGGAGTATACCAAAAGCTACCGTCAGAACAGCACCCAGAATAAGTATTACAAAGCTTACAAAAACAATATTGCTCAAAAGACCGCACTTAATAACCTTTTCATTTTCTTCACCAAAAAAGTCTATTTCCTTTTCTCTTGAATCCAAGGCATTTTCCAGATTTTTAATATTGCTGACTTTCATATTATCACCCCTTAGATTATACCACCTCCCCTTAATTTTGTCTATCCGGTGTTTTTGGTGTAATTTTCCTGTTATTTTACACAAAATCTCTATGATTATTTACAAAAAATTCAAGAATAAATCAATAAATAGGAGTATACTGAACATATAGAGTCAATAACTATATAAATTATAAAGGAGGATTTTTAATGTTGAAAAAAACACTATCAATTATTCTGACAGTTGCTATGCTTTTCACCACCATTGCTGTGGGCAATATTGTTTTTGCCGAAACCATAGAAAACGGCACAAGTGATACACAGGGCTTTAAAGCCGGTGACAAGGTGTACTTTGACTGCTCCGCCTGCGGTGAACAGTGGACAAGCACTTCGGCTATTGAGTACATCAACTTTACTGCCAACACAAGGGATGATAACGGCGGAAGTGTTGTTATTGCCGAATGTGACAAGACAAAATACAACCCCGTTGTGGTTACCGAATCGGTTGGAACATATGTGTTCTCCTATACCTTCACAGAGGAAACAGCAGGTGCAACTTCCCTTAGATTCTGGCGTGGAAACAGCGAAAAGCTGTGGAATAACTCACCACTACTTACATATGAGGACTACCAAAGCGGTAAAAACCTCATAAGGGCAACCGACCTTGAGGGCAACGGAAGTATAGGTGTGTATGGCGAATCAGAGCCTATTTTCGGCGATAACTTAAAGCTAAGCTATGCCAAGGACAACCGTCTTTACGCCCACGGTGTAAGCGGAAATGAAGATGACACCGAGGCATGGCAGGGCTGGCAACACAAGAGGGATGAAGAAGGTAACTTCACATCAAATGGTACTTACTACTTCTTCCTGCCCTCATCTGCAAGTGAAACAAGCGTTGACATCTACAACACCTTTAAGACGGATGTTACAGTTGGCAGTGTGACAATCCCTGCAAATTCAACAGTAACTATGTCTTACACCCCAAACACCACATACGAAGTAACAGCCGATGGTGCAACATATCAGCTGAAAATTATGCGCAGTGGTGCCGAATGTGCTGTTTATGTAAACAACAGCGACAGCTTTGACGGAATGGACCTTTACACATATCTTTGCCAGCAAAAGTCCAACTCAGCCAAGGCAACAGGTGCTGTTATCGACAAGGACGGAAACATCAAGAATACCCCTATCAAAAAGATTAAGGGCAGAGGAAACACATCCTGGGGCAAAACCAAAAAATCCTTTAACATAACCTACGATTCAGCTGTGGGTATTGCAGGAATGGCATCCTCAAAGAAGTTCAGCATCTGTGCAAACTATCAGGACGATTCCCTTACAAGAAACCGCCTGCTTTACGATTTGGGCGACCAGGTTGGTCTTCCATACAGCCCCGACAGCAGATATTCCGACTTCTACATCAACGGCGACTATATGGGTTCATACCAGATGTGCGAGAAGGTTGAGGTTGGTAGCGGATACCTTATCGGCGACATCACAGGGGAAGAGTACCTGAACAGCGACGGAACCCTTGCAAGCGACTTCTCTTTTGCCTTTAAAATTGACGGCGGTTATGAGGATGATGACTTTTACTTTAGGGCAAGTAGTAACAACCTTACAGTAATTGCCCCTGAGCTTACATCTGCCGACAAATATTATAACGAGGTAAAAACCTATATATCCGGAAAATTTACCGAAATGTTTGAGGCGCTGAAGAACAATTCTTCAAACCTTTCTCAGCTTGTTGACATAGATTCCTTTGCAAAGATTTTCCTTATTAACGAGCTTGGCAAGAACTGGGATGCAGGCGTTGGCTCATTCTACTTTGTATATAAGCCTGACGAAAACGGAAATTATAAATTCTACGCATCTCCAACATGGGATTACGACAATTCCCTTGGTAATGCAATCGGTGTTTCCCGTGACCTGAGCAATATAGGCGTTACCGACTACGAAGAACCAACAGGACTTTTTGTAACCTACAAGGGCGGACGAAAGACAACCAACAATGTAGCCTCCCTTATGTACAGAAATACCGAGGTTTGTAAGAGAATCGGACAAGTTTGGTACGAAAGCTTTGTGCCTGCCATTGAGAATATCCTGAAAAAGACAAATATATCAACAGGTGAGCTTTATTCAGCAGACACCTACTACAACCTTGTTAAGAATTCAGCTGAAATGAACTATGAGTCGGGCTGGCTTCTGAACCCTGAGCCGGGTTGGCTTGCAGACCACAGCTCACTTAACAAATGCAGTTTTGACTATGCCACAAAGACATATTCACAGAGCACAACAGCCACAAAGTATGACGCAAGCACCTTTAAGGGCGTTTACGACTATATGATAGACTGGACAACAAGCCGAAGCGCATGGCTTTCCTACTTGTTTGTGGCTTACTATATTTCTCCCAATGAGCCAACCACACAGCCCTCCACTCCTTCTGCTACCCAGCCTGTAAAGGAGCACGAAATCGGAGAAAATACCCTTGTAGAATTCTTCTTTGACAGCACAGGCAAGGTTGCCGAGGACAAGCTGACAGAGTACGGCGACAAAGCCGGCTACAAGGCAACCTTCGGTGAGGCTACACTTAAAGCCTCAGTTGACGGGGAAAACGACAGAGCCCTTGAGTGGTCTGTTGCGGAGTACGGTGAAAATGGTGACCGGATGGTTCCTCTTATGACAGCCGGAAGCAAAAACCCATGGGGAAGCAGTCCTTACATTCAGGTTAATCTTGATGCAAGCTGTTACAGCGACCTTTCTTTCTCCTTTGAAATTGCAGGAAGTAAAAAGGCACCGGCTTCTTGGTCACTTTGGTACAGCCTTGACGGTACAAACTTTACAAAGATAGAAAACTCCGACTTTACAATCACCCAGGACAACAGAAAGCTTATGACCTCTTACCTCGGCAATGTAACACTTCCCCAGGAGTGCAACGGGGCAAGTGACCTTACCATCAGAATTTCTGCAAACTCCAACACCACTGTGTCAGGCGGTACAACTGACGACGACCCAACAGGCGGTGAAGTTGCAATTAATAATATTAAGCTGGAGGGTAAGTCAACAAAAACTGCCCTTGCCGGCGACTGTAACCTTGACGGCATTTTAACAGTTCAGGACGCTGTTACAATCCAAAAGGCTAATGTTCACATCATAAAGCTTTCCACTCTCCAGACAAAAGCCGCCGACTACAACGGCGACGGAGAAGTAAACATCAAGGACATCACCGCAATCCAAAGAGCAGTTGCTCAAATTGAAGTTTTATGATTTGATTACAAAATTCATTTATTCTGAAGAATCTCCCGAAACTTTTCGGGAGATTTTTTGCAGGAGTCTTAGGTTTTTAGGTAAGAATAAAATTTTTTAAAAAATTTTCAAAAATCTGTCCCATTTTTTCATTTTCCTTTGTTGTATATAATGTGAAAACAATTTATAATAAAACTAGGACTTGTTTAATAAATGACGAAACGCCCAATAAAGCGGATATTTTTCCGCAATACTGCGTTATTTTTCCTCGAAATACGCCAGTATTCCATCGAAAAAATGCCTTGTCTTGCGGAAAAATCTCTCGCTTTTTGTGCATTCCGCTATTTATTAAACAAGCCCTAACGGTATATTGTTTTCTGAATTTTTTAATTAAGAAGGGAAAATTATGAAAAAACTAATATCAATTCTACTCGCCATTGTTACATTGCTTTCGGCTTTAGCGGTAATTCCAACCGCAGGTGCTGTTACAAATTCTAATGCAAAAACAACATGTATCCCGTCACGCTCTGTTTATTCAAACTCATACGGTACTGTTTACCTCACCGGAAAGAGATTAGTGGCAGAGTCCTCAAAGGGTAAAAAGGTTACTCTGCTCAAGTCAAAAACATCATTCACACCTAATATTGAGTTATATATGAGAGGCACTAAGGTCGTTTATTACGACTTGGATACTGAGGAACTGTATTCAATCGGGATTGACGGAAAGAACAAAAAGAAACTTGGAACAAATATAGACGAATTTCTCGGCGGTTACGGTAATGATGTAATTGTTTATATTTACGATAAAGGAATATACAAGATTAATTCTGATGGTAAAAAAATAAAACTGTTTGGTTCAAAAAAATATGTTAACATAGCTTATCTTTTTGGCGGAAAGGTTTATGTAAACTATTGGGCAAAAAATTGGGATTATTCTATGCCGCGAAAATTCACTGTGTATGACCTTAAAACAAAGAAAACAAGTACTGTCAAAATGTATGACTTTGCTATAGGACGAAATCATATGTACTATAAGAACAGTAAGAATTTTCTTGTTCAGATGGATAAAAACGGAGTAAAAAAAGCTGTTGGAAGTAATGTTGAGTATATTTATAGTGTAAATAACGGTGCAACAGTTGTGTACTCAAAACTTTTGAATGCAGGAAAAAATAACTCTGATGAAATGTTATACAGAAAGACAAAAGGTTTAAAAACTGTTGAACTTTGCAAATATTCCGATATCATAGAGAAAGTAAAATCAATAGTTAAAACCAGCAAAAAATATGATATGGACACTATATCAGAATATGATATAACAGGCTATAATACTATAAGCAGAAATAATATTTATTTTGCTGTAAGCGTTGGAAATGAAGAGGAAACCTTTGAAACAATGATTATTCCCGTAAACTTAACCACAGGAAAAATCGGAAATGCTGTGACAACTGTAAATGGATATATTCGTGATTTGGTATATGATAATGGCTATATCTATTATAAAACAGAAATAGGCGTGATAGATGATGATGGTGATGATTCATGGGATAATGCTTATAGAAGAATAAAAGCTTCATAAAAAACAATCAAAGAAAAATACTTACATAACCTACCCCCGAAAGTTGGATGAAAAATCTGACTTTTGGGGGCTTTTTTTATTCTGAAAAAATTTTTTATAAAAATTTCCAAAAATCTGTCCCATTTTTTCATTTTCTCTTGTTGTATATAATGTGAAAACAATTTATAATAAAACTAGGACTTGTTTAATAAATGACGAAACGCCCAATAAAGCGGATATTTTTCCGCAATACTGCGTTATTTTTCCTCGAAATACGCCAGTATTCCATCGAAAAAATGCCTTGTCTTGCGGAAAAATCTCTCGCTCTTTGTGCATTCCGCTATTTATTAAACAAGCCCTAACGGTATATTGTTTTCAAATTTTTTTATTTGGAAAGGGAAAAATTATGAAAAAACTAATATCAATTCTACTCACCATTGTTACATTGCTTTCGGCTTTAGCGGTAATGCCAACTGCAGGTGCTAAAACAAGTTCGTCAGAAAAAACAACATACATTCCAAAAAACCTTGCTTATTCAAACCAATACGGTACTGTTTATTTTGATGACAAAGGTTTAGTGGCAGAGTCCGCAAAGGGAGAAAAGGTCACTTTGGTAAAAAAGCCATCAGACAATTATATTTTTGAATTTTATATGCGAGGTAAAAAGGTGATTTACCACGAATATTTTTCAAGGAAACTGTATTCCATTGGAATTGACGGAAAAAACAAAAAGAAACTTGGAACAAATATAAAGGAATTGATCGGCGGTTACGGTGATGATGTAATTGCTTATATTGATGAAGATGGAATATACAAGATTAATCCTAAGGGCAAAAAAACCAAAATATTTGGGATAGAGGATGATGCCTATAAATTTAATTTTTTGGTGGTAAGATTTACATAGAATGTTTATCTTCGGATCTTATGTATGACCTTAAAACAAAGAAATCAAGTAGTATCAAAATGTATAGTGAAATTGCTGTAGGACAAAATCATATGTACTATAAGAACAGTAAGAATTTTCTTGTTCAGATGGATAAAAACGGAGTAAAAAAAGCTGTTGGAAGTAATGTTGAGTATATTTATAGTGTAAATAACGGTGCAACAGTTGTGTACTCAAAGCTTTTGAATGCAGGAAAAAATAACTCTTATGAAATGTTTTACAGAAAGACAAAAGGTTTAAAAACTGTTGAACTTTGCAATGAAAAGGATATTATAAAAAAATCCAAATCCATATTATCAAACAGTAAAAAGTATAATATTAGAGATATAGGAGATTATTTTATAAGGGATGTTGTTATTGCCAGAAATAATGCTTATTTTAATGTTTACTTCAGTTCCATCGAAAGTGACGACTGTGGCGATATAATACTTCCTGTAAACTTAAACACCGGCAAAATCGGAGATGCTGTGAAAGTTTATGATGGTAATACTGATGGTGAAGTTTTCGATATGAGATATGAAAATGGCTATGTCTATTATGAAGTAGGAAAATTCGCTCCAAATAGTAATTATATGTGGGATTATTTTTATAGAAGAATAAAAGCGTCATAAAAAATAATTAAAGAAAGACTTGGGTAACCGAGTCTTTTCTTTTTTCAGACTACATCGGACGAGCAATGTTGT
>JBJEOU010000114.1:0-8267 GCA_051880875.1 Ruminococcus sp.
ACATCTCTGCACCTCGGCTGCAAAACGGACCGGAAGGTGAGCCAAAGTCCGTTTATGCCGATGTTATTTGTGTAATTATTTCATCACAAAACACAAAATCGAAGAATTGTTTTCTCTTTCACGAATTATATCATATATTTTGGAAAAAACTCATATCTGGTAAGAAAAGACGATTTTCTGGTAAACTTCGTTTGAAATCGGTAAAAATTTTTCACATCAAACAGGAAAATGACTTATTATGACAGTAAAATACCCCACAGATTATTGCTTTTAAATCTGTGGGGTTATCTGTATTGAGTTTATATTTGATAAATTTATATGCAGTAGAGATTTGTTTCCCAGGATGGAATACAGGGGTGATGGCGCATATATATTTTGTAGTCGGGGTTTACCCTTTTGAGCATAATCGGAAGTCGGTAAATATCACAAGAGCGGTGGTAGCAAGCCACATTCAGCTTTGGCTTGTTACTGCGCAGATACTCATATCCGCCGTACAACACCACAAATTCAACACCCTCAATATCCATTTTTATGTAGGTGAAGGGCGTTTCCTTTGCAAGGGTGTCTATGCAGGTGACAGGGGTCAGAACCCCCTCCTTGTTGTTAATTACACTTCCTCTGCCTTTGCCTGTTTCAAAATAAATCTCTGTGTCGATGTTCCATATGCCCTTTTCAATAAGCCTTGTGTTTGGCAGTTCTCCCATAGCCTCCACAAGCTTTTTGTATGTTTTTGGGTCAGGCTCAAGGGCTGTGATGGTTTTGTACTGATTGCAGGTGTATTTTAGGAATTCTGCTATTGTGTCACCTCTGTATGCCCCAAGGTCAAGGTAGTTTTCTTGTGAAGTGAGGTTGAGGATTTTGTAGGCATCATCCTTACTGCTTTCCATTGCAAAAAGATATTTAAGCTCCCCTGTGTACTGAAAATAGCACATATTTCTGAAAACCTCTTTGGACTGTTCGTCCTCCATAAGGTTGTAGGACTCCATAATTTCTGTTCCGTTGCGCATAAGGTAGCCACGGTTAAAAATCTTTTCCCCTGCAACGGGAACGCTGGGCACAAGGACTGTGTATTCCCTGTTAAGCTCCTTGATATATTCCATAACATCAGGCTTGTTTGTGCCGAATGTGATGAGAATTATAAAGTCGTCAAAATTCTCCTTGATTTGTTCAAGAGTTTGCACGGTGAAACCGTGAAAAGCCTGACCTCGTACAAATCCCTCCGACGCCATAACTCCGGAAATGCCTATGTTAAGCACAGAAAATTCCTTGAGAACACGGTCGGCACCGTCACCCATACCGTATAGTATGATAGGCTTGTCTGTTGCCATCAGCTTTTCCCATACTGATTTTTCTTTTAATAATTCTTTAATCATACAGAACTCCTTATATTATGGATTACAGTTGCTACAGGGTGAGTATCCCTTGACAAGTGCGTCCTTTCTGTCGTAGAAATAGACCTTGTTTTCTTCGCTCATTGCCGAAACAGCGCTACAGCTTATTTTGTGTAGCTTTTTGCTGTTTTTGTTACCTATATATATTTCTTCCTGCTCTTCCTCGCTTTGAGTGGTTTCGTCATTTGGTGAGGATTTTGTGGTGTCGGGGTTACTGTAGTCTTCCTGTGCAGACTGCTCCGGCACACCTGCAAAGCTGATGGATTTTCCGTCGCTTTGTGCCACCACAGTACCCTCCTCGTCTGTTCGGTGAATAGTCACTTCCATATCATTCAGCTTTTTGAGTGTTTCTTCATGGGGATGACCGTACCGGTTATCTTTGCCACAGCTGATAACGGCATAGTCTGGGCATACCTTTTCCAGAAAAGCCTTTGTTGTACTGCTTGTACTTCCGTGATGCCCTACTTTGAGAACATCCGACTTCAGGTTACAGCCGTTATTTATCATTTCATCCTCAACGACCTTTTCGCCGTCACCGGTAAAGAGGAAAGAGGTTTTTCCGTACTCCGCCCTTATTACAACGGAATAATTGTTGCAGTTGCTGTATATGGAATTTTTGCCCGGGGAAAGTATGGTAAAGGTTGCACTTCCCAATGTGTAGGAGTTGCCCCTTTGTGCGTAAATCAGCTCTGTGTCGTTATCCTCAACCACATCAAGAACATCGTTCCAGGTCTTTGTGTCGTAATCAATTTCGGGGCAGATGAAGTAGTCGGCAGGGATTTCTTCCATAACGGTGTCCATACCGCCGATATGGTCGGAGTGGGGGTGAGTCCCCACAGCGTATTTCAGCTTTGTTGTGCCTGTGGATTTTATATAATCCGAAACGGTATCCCCACAGTCGTTTTCTCCGGCGTCAATAAGCATGGATTCGCCCTTGCACCGAATGAAAATGCTGTCGCCCTGTCCAACATCAATATAACTCACTTCAAAACCGTCAAAACTATCCTTTATCGTATCGCTCTGACAGGATGTGAGAGTTGTTACAATTAAACAAAGGACTAAAAATATAGTCCCTTTTAAGTATAATTTCTTCATTTTCATAACAAATTAATTATACAACGAAAAATCCCTCATTGCAATAAGTGATAAAAATAAACACAAATTAAAAAAGCCCCTCAAGGGGGCTTTTTCAGGAAGAAAAAATGAAAATCTATATCAAATAATGTTTTAAATCTGATTTGTTACTTGCTTATGCCTTTGACTTTCTAAGTGGCTGTAGCTGATAGTTAATGTCGCTTTGCTGTGCTACCTGAGGGGAATGAGTGACAAGTATAATGCACCTGCCCTCCTTGTGAGCCAAGTTTTTGAATATATCCATAATCTCGTCCTGGGTTTCCAGGTCAAGGTTGCCTGTTGGCTCGTCTGCAAGAATAATGTCGGGGTTATAGGACAGGGCTCTGGCTATTGCAACCCTTTGCTGTTGACCACCTGAAAGTTTCAGAACATATCTGTTAATCTCGTCATCCTCAAGTCCCACCTTGTGAAGCAGGTCTGTAGCCTGTTGCTTTTTATTTTCAAAATGATGGTTTGACACATCCATAGAAAGCATTACATTTTCCAGGGCGGTAAGGTTTGTCAGCAGGTTAAAGTTTTGAAAGACAACACCAACACAGTTGCTTCTGTATTTGTATTTGTCAGCCTTTCTTATATCCTCCCCGTTGTAGAGGATTCTGCCCTCTGTGGGATTTGTCAAACCGCTGAGGAGGGAGAGGAGGGTTGTTTTGCCTGCACCGCTTCTGCCTGTGATGGCATACACCTTTCCGTTTTCAAATTCATAGTTAAGGTTGTTAAGAACAACTATTTTTTTGCTGTCGTAGGAGTAGCTTACATTTTCAAGTTCAAGAATTGCCATTTCATATCCTCCTTAATCCCTTTGAGATAGAATTTTCAGCGGTTCATATCTTCCTACAAATATCACCGATGCAAGGGAGCTTATTATGGTTAATGCAAGACCCATAAGCATAAGCTGAAGAATAACCGTCAAGTCTGTTGCGGAGGATATGGAGTCAACATAGCTTACTGACTGGTTCATCATACCCTTACCGCCCATTGCACCAAAGCTCTGGGAAGCTTTGCCCGAATCGGAGCTGTTGTCAAAACCGCCCCTGCCGAAGTTTTCGGCAACCTGTTGCTGTTGGGACTGTACCGAGCTTACCTGGTTTTCAAGGAGTGCATTTGTAACAGGTACGCTGGTAAAGGCTCCTATTGTTGTTCCTATGATTATTGCAACAAAGGTTACCACAAAGGTTTCTGTAAGGAACTGCAGTGCAACCTTCCACTTCTTCATACCAATGGCGGTGAGAACTCCGATTTCGTACTTTCTGTTGCGTATGTTAAACATATTAAGGACTACCAGTATGATTGCACCGATAATAAGTACAATGAGAAGGAACCATCCTGCAAAGGAGCTGAGGTTTTCCAGAGGCACAAGGGAGGATTCGTATGACTCTAAATCGTTGGACTGAACTGTGTATGTATCGGAAAGTCCTGCATCCCTTGCTTCGCCTTCAAATTTATTGTAATCCTCTACTGTGCTGAAAACATAGGTGCCGTTTGACTGACCCCTTATGGCTGAACTCATTTCCATACCTGTGTTTTCGTCTGTGGTGGTAGTGGCATTCTTTTCGGATTCTTCAATTATGGCGTTCAGACAATCATAGCTTGTGTAAATTCTGTTGGCAGGGTCCTGGGATGCACCAAATCCCATAACGCTTTCACTGCTTGTTGACTCGGAGTTTGTGTAAATACCTGACACAATAAAGTCAATCTCTTCATCCTCATCGTTTGGATTTGTAAGAGTGATGCTGTCCCCAACATTTATTGAGTTAAGGGTTGCAAGCTCACTGCTGATAAGGCACTTTTTGTCGGTGGAATTTATGTCGAACATACTGCCGTCGGTGATTTTTGAAGTGCCGTCAATAAAGGATGTCATTCCATCCTCACTGCTGTAGCCGATGAGGGTAAAGTCACCCTGTTCTCCCATACCTCCCTTTACAGAAGGTCTGTTACCGTCGGATTTTCCCATATCTCCGCCAAAGGGCATACCGCCCTGCTGGTTTTCGCTTTCTTCTGTTGAGTCGGAGGAATCACTGCTTGTGTCAACAGGATCTAAACTGTCGGATGAATTTAATGACGCTGTCTGTGAATAGTAAAAGTTATCAACGCTTTCACACTTTGCATAGGTCTGCATCTCTTCTATGGAAAGCTCAGGAGTGTTCCTGAGAGCATTTCTCATATCTTCCTTTGAAGCGCCTGTGCTTTCATCACTGCTGTTTTTCATCATCTGTTCTCTGTCAACGGTAATGCTTGCTGTGATTTTCATACCCGACAGGGTGTTCTCACGGGTTGTTTCTGCCGACTGCCTTATGGAAAGGGCTATGCAGGCAGAAAGGGCAATTACCAGGGCGATTATCATAATTAATATGTTTCTGCCCTTGTTTCTCATAATATTTCTCAATGCGTTTTTTAAGATATACACTTTGTACCCCCTTAAGTTTCTGCTATTAGTTTAAAGGGGTAAAGTGAAAATTATTTGAAAGAAAGGTGATTTTACCCAAAATGTTTCTTGACGAAAGGATTATTTGTTGTTAATATATTATCCACAAAGGATGTGAAATAATTGGTAGTTGATGTTCTTTTACAGCTGTTACTTTTGGCTGTTGGATTTGTACTTCTTGTTAAGGGTGCCGATTTTTTTGTTGAGGGTGTCAGCAATATTGCCTCTCACTTTGGCATACCTCAGATTATCATAGGACTTACCATAGTTGCCTTTGGTACATCCGCCCCCGAGGCGGCGGTCAGCATCACAGCATCTATCAGTCATGCCGGTGGAGTAGCTGTGGGTAATGTCATCGGCAGTAACATAATGAATATATGGCTGATTTTAGGTATTTCGGCGGTTGTGTCGCCCATGGTGGTCAAGAAGAATACCGTACGGTATGAGATTCCCTTTACCATAGGTATTTCCGTTGTGTTCCTGATTTTGGGGGTTGCCTTTGAATCTCTTAACCGTATTTGCGGTGTGATTCTGCTGTTGCTTCTGGCTTCCTTTATGGTTTATCTCTTCCTTTCGGCGAAGAAAGAGATGAAACAGAACAAGCTTAGGGGAGAGGTTGAAGAAGAGAAAAAGAAAATCAATATTCCGTTGACTCTGCTGATGAGCGTGTTGGGTGGCGCCGCTGTTGTATTCGGTGCTAATTTGTCCGTTGATGCCGCAACAGAGCTTGCCCAGATGTGCAACATAAGCGAGGATATTATCGGACTTACCATAGTGGCCTTTGGCACATCATTGCCGGAGCTTGTAACATCTGTTATTGCATCAAAAAAGGGCAAGAACGACATCGCAATAGGCAACATTGTGGGAAGTAACATTTTTAATCTGCTGTTTGTTCTGGGCACAGCGTCGGCAATTTATCCCCTCAGCTTTGGCAGGGAGTTTATCCTTGACAGCTTTGTAATGATTGGTGCGGCTGTTACCCTGTGGCTGTTTACAGTGAAGAACAAAAAGCTCTCCCGAATTGGCGGAGCAGTAATGCTTGCAATGTACGGCGTGTATTTTGCATATCTTATTTATGAAGTGGTATAAAAATTATTTTAAATAAGGAGATATAATGATGAAAAATCCTGTAGTTACTTTTGAAATGGAAAACGGAAAGATTTTTAAAGCGGAGCTTTACCCCGAAATTGCCCCAAATACTGTAAAGAACTTTTTGAGCCTTGTGAACAAGGGATATTACAACGGACTTACATTCCACAGAGTTATTTACGGTTTTATGATTCAGGGTGGTTGTCCCGAGGGCACAGGTATGGGTGGCCCCGGTTACAGCATTAAGGGAGAATTTTCTGCAAACGGTTTTAAGAACGATTTAAAGCACACAGAGGGAGTTCTCTCTATGGCTCGTTCAATGATGCCAGACTCAGCCGGCAGTCAGTTCTTTGTTATGCACAAAACAAGTCCACACCTTGACGGTCAGTATGCCGCCTTTGGCAAGGTTATTGAGGGACTTGAGGTTGTGAATGAAATTGCTGAGGTTGATACAGATTTTCAGGATAAGCCACTTGACCCACAGGTTATGAAGAGTGTAACAGCAGAGCTGTTTGGCGAGGAATACGGCGAGCCTGAAAAATGCTAAAATATTAACCTTGCTTCTCTTGTTTTACTCACGCAATAGTGATATAATCAATTTGTAAGAAAATGATTTCACTGCAACGGTGCGTGAAATTGGGTGGTACCATTATAATACACCATAGTAAAACAAAAATACTAATGGCACACCCTATGGTGTGCCATTTTTGTCAGGAGCAGAAAATGTTTGAATATAATCCCAAATCAAAAAAAGCAGAAGAATTTATTAATCATCAGGAGATTCTGGATACCCTTGAATATGCAGAAAAAAACAAGGATAATCTTTCGCTGATTGATGAAATCCTGAATAAGGCAGAAAAGAGAAAGGGCCTTACCCACAGGGAGGCGTCAGTTCTCCTTGCCTGTGAAAACAAAGAGAAAATAGGGCGGATGTATGACCTTGCAAAGGAGATTAAACAGGACTTTTACGGGAACAGAATAGTAATCTTTGCACCTCTTTATCTTTCAAATTACTGTGTAAACGGATGTGTTTACTGCCCTTATCATATGAAAAACAAGCATATTGCGAGGAAAAAGCTGACCCAGGAGGAGATTAAAAACGAGGTTATTGCCCTACAGGATATGGGTCACAAAAGGCTTGCCATTGAGGCGGGGGAGGACCCTGTCAATAACCCCATTGAATATATACTGGAGTGCATAAAAACTATATATTCTGTAAATCACAAAAACGGAAAAATACGCAGAGTTAATGTGAATATTGCCGCCACAACTGTTGAAAATTACAGAAAGCTGAAGGATGCAGGAATAGGAACATACATATTATTCCAAGAAACATATCACAAGGAAAGCTACGAAAAACTCCACCCCACAGGGCCAAAGCACAACTACAACTACCACACCGAGGCTATGGACAGAGCAATGGAGGGTGGAATTGATGATGTGGGTCTGGGCGTGCTGTTCGGACTGGAGCTGTACAAATATGAGTTTGCAGGACTTCTGATGCACGCAGAGCATTTAGAGGCTGTCTACGGCGTTGGACCTCACACAATCTCCGTACCAAGGATAAAAAGGGCGGACGACATTGACCCAAGCACCTTTGACAACGGAATAGACGACGATACCTTTGCAAAAATCTGTGCTTTAATAAGGATTGCTGTGCCATACACCGGTATGATAATCTCCACAAGGGAAAGTCAGCAGGTGAGAGAAAAGGTTATCGGACTGGGTGTTTCCCAGATTTCAGGTGCGTCAAGAACCTCTGTGGGCGGTTATACCGAAGAAGAAAGACCACACGACACAGAGCAGTTTGATGTTTCTGACAACAGAACTCTTGATGAGGTGGTAAAATGGCTTATGGAGGGTGGATATATCCCGTCCTTCTGCACAGCCTGTTACAGAGAGGGCAGAACAGGCGACAGGTTTATGTCACTGTGCAAGGCAGGACAGATACAGAACTGTTGCCATCCCAACGCCCTTATGACACTTAAGGAATACCTTATTGACTATGCAAGCGAAGAAACCAAGAAAATCGGCGAAGAGCTGATTGAGAGGGAGCTTGACAATATTCCTAAGGAAAAGGTTAAGAAAATTTGCGAAGAAAACCTTGAGATGATAGAGCAAGGAAAAAGAGATTTTAGATTTTAAGGAAACATTGATTGTTTCCATAACAGGGGGTAGTTATGAATTCATCACCAAAATCCCACAGGGTACACATAGGATTTTTTGGCAGA
>JBJEOU010000115.1:0-7961 GCA_051880875.1 Ruminococcus sp.
GGTTGTACCGTCAGTCTTATACATTGTTGAGCCCTGTGTCTGAGCAAGAGCAAATGTGTTTAACTGAAGACCGTCAAGGGAGTACTTAACATATCCCTGATAATCCTCAAGGAGGTTATCAAACTGTGCTTCACATGTGTATGTGATTGTGTCGCCTACATTGCACTTCTGTCCGTTAACAGTAGCGTTGTATCCCGGCTGAGGAGCGCTTGTTGCAGTTGTAGCACTTGTAGTGCTTGTAGCTGTTGTAGCGCTGGTTGTGCTTGTAGCGCTTGTTGCTGATGTAGCACTTGTTGCTGATGTAGCACTTGTTGCTGATGTAGCACTTGTTGCTGATGTAGCAGAAGTTGATGTCTGAACAGCTGTAGATGTTGCAGAAATGATGATATTTCCGTCAACACTTGGAATGCTTACTACACCTGTTGAGCTGTTGTAAACTGAAGAAGTAACAATAGCATTGTTCATCATAACAGTAACATTTGCAAGCTTGTAACCGGTGTTAGCCTTAAGTGTTGTTGTAAAGCTTGAGCCGTAGCTTACGCTTGTTGCTGAGTTAGAGCTTGTTGTCTGTACAAGAGCGTTTGTAACAGTAAATGTCTTAGGTACGGCAGTTGCTGTAATAACAATGTCGCCTGTAACATTTGAGATGCTAACCTTGCCGTTTGAATATGCGGAAGAAGTAACATCTGTGCCTGCCATTGTAACCTTTACTGTGCCCAGGTCGTAGCCTGTTGCAGGTGTAAGAGTTGCCTGGTAGGATGTACCGCTGTTTGCTGTTGTAGCTGTGTTAGAGCTTGTAACATTAGAAAGTGTGTTAGTAACATTGTAAGTCTTAACATTGTCAAGAACTTCCATAAGGATAGTTCCGTTTGCGCCGGAGTTAAATGTAACCTTGCCGCCGCTTACAGTAGCTGTGTCGCCTGTGTAAGTGTTCTTGAGCTGGATGCCATCCTTGAAGTATGTGCTGTCAACTGTGATGGTAACATTTGTGTTAGCAGAAGCTGCAATACAAGCCATTACCTTATCCTTAACGCCGTTCTTGTTATATACTCTCTGGAAAGCAACACCTGATGTTGTAGAAAGGTTGCTGTGTGAACCTGCACCAACTGCTATATGGTTGTTTCTGAATGTACCAACCTTCTGCCAGTGTGAGAGAACAGCAGAATCCTGACTGCTCCAGTTCATAAATGAACGAACATCGTGGTTACCACTCTGGATAATACTTGTGATTGCGCTTGTAGAACCAACTTCGTATGGTCTTGCACATTCATCACCGTAATAAATCTGAATACCGCCGGGGAGAAGCTGGAATGCAGAGCCCTGATAAATCAGAGTATTCTTGTCATATGTTGTTGCACCTGAATTTCTTCCGCAGAGCTTTGTATCGTGAGAAGAAATGTAGGAAAGAACATTAAACTTGTCGTTAGTGTTAATTCTGTTTGCATAGTCAGCATATGTGTTGTTGATGCTTCCGCTGCTTGGAACACCGCCGCCGCCTGTGAATGAGAAGTTAATCATTGATTCAAAGCCGCCGCTTGTGTAGTAGCTGTTGTAGTCAACACCCTGACCGTAGTTCTCACCTGTCATCCAGAAGTCATCTGTCCAGTCAGCGCCTGCTTTGCCGGGATTGTTCTGTCTCCATGTGTTGAGGGCCTTTGTACATGTGTCTGAAAGAGCCTTCCAGGAGTCAAGCTCAACATGCTTTGCTGTATCGCAACGGAATCCGTCAACACCGAAGTCCTCAACATACTGGCTGAGCCAATATACAAGGTAGTTTCTAACTCTCTTGGTGTTGCCTGTTGATGAGAACCAGCTGTTCATTTCAGCCATCTTTGTGTCGTATGTACCTTCAGACTTCCACTTTGTCTGGAGGAATGTCGGAAGCTCTACTGCTGTGGTGTCCTCTGTCTTAAAGTCAGGAAGGTCGCCGCCTGCTGAACTTGTAAGTTCGTTACCACCAAAGGCTGGATAGCCGGAAAGTCCTGAACGCATCCAAGAACCGCCCCACCAGTTGCCCCAAAGCTTTGTAAGCTCTGCTGTCTGGTTAGCATCAGAATATGTGATGTAGCTGTGATATGTGTTGTTGTCGCCTGCGAAGGAGTAGTAGTTAGTATCCCAACCATCCTTCAGCTTACCGAAACCGTACTTGTTCATATCGTACATTGTATTGTAACCGGGGTGGTTCATAACAATGTCAAGAACGATTCTGATGCCGTGCTCATGAGCTGTGTCAACCATTGTCTGGAACTCTGCTGCAGTACCAAAGTTCTGGTCAAACTCTGAGTAGTCACCGGCATAGTAGCCGTGGTAAGCATAGTGAGGGAATGAGCTTTTGCCGTTACCTGCACAGCAGTAGCCCTGAATCTGCTCGTAAGGAGCGGAAATCCAAAGAGCGTTTACGCCCAGGTCGTCAAAGTAACCCTCTGTGATTTTCTTTGTTATACCGGCAAAGTCACCGCCCTGGAATGAAGCAGCGTTTGACTTCATATCGGTTGTAACAGTACCGTCCTGCTCTAATCCTCTTTCGTAGCTGTGGTCGTTAGACTGGTTGCCGTTGTAGAAACGGTCAGTCAAGAGGAAATAAACAGAAGCGTTGTCCCAGCTGAAGTTATCTGCATTTTCGGAGGCTGTCCAATAGTCGTCCCCGGTGGAGGTAACATCAACTGAAGCACCGACACTTTCAAGTGTCTTGTCTTGTGTTCCTGTTGTATCGGCTGCAGAAACAACGGAGCCGGTAATCATAAACATACTGGTCAGCATTGTAATGCAAAGCACAACACTAAGGAACTTGTTAAGTTTTGCCATTTGTGTTCTTCCTTTCAAAAAATATAATTAATAACACACTTTTTGGAAAATACCGTATAAACCACGCTAAAGATGTCTGCACATCTTGTTCGTGAGTTTTCTGCCAGCTTGCCCAAATCACAGCGTTTTTATTTGTTCAACCTGACAAAAAACTGACTACGCAAAGTATGCAAACGATTTACGCAGTATTTTCCTTGTTATCGGTAATATTATACCATATTTTCCCCCTGAAAGTATATATTTAGAATGACTAAATTCTGTTAAAAGATATGTGCAATATTATCAAAAAAAGTTAACGATTTATGAATAAAATATGAGCAAAAGAGAATGGTGCTGTTACAGAATAATAACTGTAACAGCACCTATCAATAAGTTTTGTATCTATGGATGTAAAGACTATTTGAACTTGCCTTTCTTTTGGTTGAAGTTTTCAATATATAGTTTTTCGCTTACCGCCATTTTTCTTATTATGTTTTTTACTGTGTTGTCAAGACCGCTGTTTTCCGAATAGTCGGCGGGGTAGATGTAGTCAACCCTGTCCTTAAGGAGCAAGTCCATCACCTTTACTGTAACATCACCCTGATAAACAGCTATTGAAACCCCTCCGTAGGATTTCATCATCTTCATACAAGGAACATCAGAAAGTCCGTCCCCTATGTATATCATATTGCAAAAGGGGATTCTCTTGCTGTCGTCGGGCATTGATTTGTTTAAGTCCTCGTCGTTAGCTACATCCAGCACACCCTTGTTAATGCGATATACAAACTGGGTTTTGTTGGTGTAGTTTACAGCGGTTTTTGGGAAAACTGCAACGCCGTCGTCACCGTACACGAACTCACAGCCGTAAATCTCCTTGAATTCCTTGCTGATTGAAGTTCCCTCAATAATTTCTTTTAGACCGGAGGAAATCACATAATGCTCCACAACTACTCCGTTTTCTTCTCCAAAGCGGTTAATCCTTTGGAACCACTCCTTTACTCCGGGGAAAAACTCTATCATATTTCCCTTTTCGGTAAGGCTTTCCCTTGTAAGGGGAAGATTTTTTTCCCTGCTTTCAAGGAGCATTGTGTACATATAAGCCAGCACAGAGTCCATATGCAGGGAAGTACCTACATCATTTGCCTTGCCCCAGAATTCCTTTGGGGTCATATTCAGAGATGGGATAAAGGCGTAGTCCTGCATATCCTTGGTGCATAATGTTTTATCAAAATCGTACATTATTGCAATTATAGGTTTCTCTGTCATCTTACATCCTCTTATTTTCTCTTTTTAGTTGATTTTTTCTTCTTGTAGTCAGGGTTTGCCTTCATTGCCGCCTTTGCCTCTGCCTTTGCCTTCTTCTTTTTCTTATCCTGAATTCCGTAAGGAATAGCAAAGCAGGCGAAGATTACTGCAAGCACACCTACAGTTACAATGATTGGGATAAAGTTAAATGGCTCGTCATCAGAAGAATCTGTTGCCTCTGTAGTTCCTTGAGCGTCATCGCCGGCAGATGTGGTACTATCGGCACTTGTAGATTCCTGTCCCTCATAAGGGTCTGTTGCTGTGACAAGGTCATCCTCCATACCGGTAGTATATTCTTCAATATCAACGCTTTTCAGTTCAACTGTATTAACAGGAGAGCTTTCGTTTCCGTCACTGCCCAATGTTTTTTCACAGTCGGAAATCAAATCAACAACATCCATTCCTGCAAAAACCTGTCCGAATACGGTGTAGCTTCCGTCAAGACTTGCACTGTTGTCAACGGAGTTGATGTAAAACTGACTTCCGTTTGTGTCTGCGCCGGAGTTTGCATAAGCAACTGAGCCACGAATGTTGGAAAGCTCGTCAACACATTCATTTTCAAAATCTTCACCCCAGCAGGACTCTCCGCCGGTTCCGTCACCGTTAGTGTAGTCACCGCCCTGAATCATAAAGTCCTTAATAATGCGGTGGAAGATGGTGTTGTCGTATTTGCCGTCCTTTGCAAGGGTCTGGAAGTTCTCAACACCCTTTGGTGCATACTTCGGGAAGAAGGACATTGCAATATCGCCGTAGTTTGTGTGCAAAATTGCAACAGTATCGCCCTTTTTGGGCTTAGCCTCCTGATTAAAGGCGGCGGATGTGGTCATAACTGCTGACAATGCCACGGCAGAGCACAGCATTGTTGCCAGTAAAACGCTGATGATTTTTTTCATAATTTGAACCTCTTTCATAATTTTATTCCATAATAATTTTGGTATAGTAATTCCTCAAATTTTCTTTTTGTCAATGAGCTTTTTCAGGTCATCTTCGGTAAAGGTGTATTCCTTGTTGCAGAATTGACACCCTGCCTTTACAACACCATTTTCGTCCGGGAGAGAAAGAATTTCCGACTCAGGCATTCCCGCAATAATATTTTCGATTTTTTCCTTACTGCAGGTGCAGTAGTAACCAACATCAAATTCATCAAGGACATCAACCTCATAGCCCTTTAAGAATTTTTCTGCCATTTCAACAGGTGTAAGTCCGTCGGCAAGCATCCTTGTGACGCTTGGAACAGTCTTTAGGTTTTCTTCAATTCTGTCAATGTCGCTTTCAAATGCACCGGGGAGCATCTGGAGAAGAACTCCTCCCGAAGCAAGCACCATACCGCTTTTGTCAAGGAGAACACCAAGGGCGCACACAGTTGGTATCTGCTCGCTTGTGGCATAGTAGCTGGCTATATCCTCGGCAATTTCACCGCTGACAAGGGGAACCTTACCAATATAGGGTTCTCCGCTTCCCTCGTCACGCATAACATTAAGGATTCCGTTTCCAACGGCTTTTCCAACATTGAGATGTCCGTTTTCGTAATACTCCGTTGTGCAGTTGGGATTGCCCACATATCCCTTGACATGACCTTTACTGTTTGCAACCGCAGTGACAATACCCAACTCACCGTCACCGGCAACCTGGAGATTAATTGTCGCCTTTGGATTTTTCAGCATTGCTCCCATTATGGAGGTAGCCGAAAGCAGTCTGCCAAGGGCGGCTGTGGCAACAGGTGTGGTGTTGTGTATTTTTTGTGCAGTAAAAACAGTTTCGGTAGAATCTATGGCAGCCGCCATCACAGCACCGTCGTGGGTAATACATCTTGTGATTTTATCCATATCATACCTTCCTTGCAACTATAATAACTCGTTCTTCCTTATCAACAGGGGGTGAATAGGAAAGGTCGCCGTAAACCCCCTCCATAGAAAAACCGCATTTTTCCAGCGCTTTCTCAATAAACTCAAGAGGATAGGCCCTTTCGCTGAAGAACTCGCTGTACCTTTTGTAGGTATCATTATACCTGACAAAGAAGTCAAGGTCAATCTCTACAATGTCACTTTCAGCCGGTGTATTTTGCCAAACACAAAAGACCTCGTCATTTTCAAACACAAAGGCATTGTCAGAGAGAACCTCCCTGTGTTTGTAAAGGGTGTTTAAATCAAACAAAAAGCATCCGCCTTTGTTCATAAACACAGATACCCTTTCAATAGCCTTTTCAAAAGCCTTTTCGTCCACAATGTGATTTAGACTGTCAAGGGTGCAGACACAGGTGTCTATTGTTCCGTAAAGGTCAAGCTTGTCCATTTGCTGACAGAGGAATAAGGTGTCCAGTCCTTTTTCATAAGACTTTTGCTGTGCAACGGACAGCATATCACAACTTCCGTCAACACCGAAGATGTCAACTCCCTTTTCCTTTAAAAGCAGGGTAAGTGTCCCTGTTCCGCAGGCAAGGTCAAGGGTGAGTCCCATTTGATGGTTGTGCTTTTCCTTGAGAAGATTGATTATGTAATCGGCTCTTTTTTCGTACTCAACATTGTCCGTAAGACTGTCATAAAAATCGGCAAATATTTCGTAGGAAGGCATACTACTTGTCCTCTTCCTTGTTAAAGATTCTGTCAAAAACCATTTCGTAACCGTCACAGCCGTATATAAGGCTTCGGTTTACCCTGCTTATGGTGGCAGTAGACGCTCCTGTTTTGGCAACTATGTCGCTGTAAACATTTTTGTCGGTGAGCATTTTAGCCACAACAATTCTTTGTGACATAGCCTTTAGCTCGGGAACAGTACACAAATCCTCAAAAAAGCTGTAACATTCCTCTTGGTTTTTAAGACTTAAAATAGCTTTGAAAAGAAGGTCGGTTGCCTCATCTTTAATTTTATTGTTCATAAAAAAACCTCCGTTACTTTCACGCAATAAAATTTTAACATACTAAAATGTGAAAGTAAAGGAGATTTTTTGTTATTTTGTTTTGGAGAAAAGGTGATTTCCCTTTTGCTGATACTTTTTAAGTTTTTCGTCACATATCACGCTTGATTTGATTTAACGCACCCTTTTCAATTCTCGAAACCTGTGCCTGACTTATTCCGATTTCCTTGGCAACCTCCATCTGGGTTTTCCCCTGTAGAAATCTCAGGGACAGAATCTTTTTTGCCCTTTTGCTAAGCTTTTTGATTGATTCTTTAAAAGAAATTTCCTCCAGCCAGTTGCTGTCGGAGTTGTTACTGCTCAGCATATCCATAACATAAATTGTGTCGTCTCCGTCGGAAAAAACAGGCTCGTAAAGAGAAACAGGCTCCACTATTGCCTCAAGGGCAAGGACAACGGTTTCCTTTGGTACATCCATAACCTTTGCAATTTCTTCAACGGTGGGTTCTCTGTTGGTTTCGTTAATCAGCTTTTCCTTAACCTGCATTGCGTGGTAGGCGGTGTCCCTCATAGAGCGACTGACCCTTAAAGCGTTGTTATCCCTTAAATATCTGCGAATCTCTCCTATAATCATAGGTACGCCATATGTGCTGAACCGAACATTTAGAGAACAGTCAAAGTTATCAATGGCTTTAATAAGCCCGATAACCCCCACCTGAAAAAGGTCGTCCAGGTTTTCTCCACGGTTGGTAAAACGCTGAATGACCGACAGAACAAGTCGCAGGTTTCCGTTAATCATCTTTTCCCTTGCTTCGGCTCTTTCCTTTTTTGTGCCGTTGTGCATTATTGTAAGAAGTTCTCGCTTTTCGCTTTCTTTTAGTACCTTTAGCTTGCCTGTGTTTACACCGCAGATTTCAACCTTGCTGTACTGCAAAAAAATCCCCCCTGACAATCCAGGGAAACACTGAATAAATCACTTTACACATCTTGGCAAATGATTTAATCAGTATTTCCCTAC
>JBJEOU010000116.1:0-7854 GCA_051880875.1 Ruminococcus sp.
AAACACGGGAATATATCTTTGACGGAGATATTTTCCAGGCTGTTATTTCAAGACGATTTGAAACTCCATATGAGGGTTCTCTCTTAAACGCATACAGAGTTCTCAGGGTAACAAACCCCTCACCCTATATGGTGTTTATGAAAATCGGCGACAATGAAATCATCTCCACATCCCCCGAAACTCTGGTGAGATACCAGAACGGCAGGCTGACCACCTTCCCTATTGCCGGCTCCCGTCCAAGGGGAAAAACAGAGCAAGAGGATTTGGCGCTGGAAAAGGATTTACTAAAGGACGAAAAGGAGCTTTCGGAGCACAATATGCTTGTGGACTTGGGCAGAAACGACCTTGGCAAAATCTCAAAGTATAATTCTGTTGAAGTGACAGAGTATATGCAGATTCTCCGCTACTCCAAAATTATGCACATCTGCTCCGAGGTGCAAAGTGACGCAAAAGATGATGTTGACGCATTTGACGCCATTGAGTCAGTTCTGCCGGCAGGCACACTTTCAGGCGCTCCAAAGGTGAGAGCCTGTGAAATTATAGAGGAGCTTGAAAAATGCCCAAGGGGTATTTACGGCGGTGCAATCGGCTATGTTGACTTTAACGGAAATATGGACACCTGTATCGCAATACGAATGGCATCCAAGATAAAAGACAAGGTTTATGTTCAGGCAGGCGGTGGAATTGTTGCCGACAGTATTCCCCACAATGAATATATGGAAAGCTACAACAAGGCGCTTGCCGTTATGAACGCAATTAAAAATGCAGGGGAGGTTGACAGATAATGATTTTACTAATTGACAATTACGACAGCTTTTCCTACAACCTTGTACAGCTTGCAGGAAGTATTAACCCGGATATTAGGGTTGTGCGAAACGACCGGATAACAGTTCCGAGTATTGAAGAAATGAACCCCTCACACATAATAATTTCTCCCGGCCCCGGCTACCCCAAGGACGCAGGAATATGCGAGGAAGTTATCAGATATTTTAAAGGAAAAATCCCCATTATGGGTGTCTGCCTGGGACATCAGGCGATTTGCGAGGTTTTCGGCGGAGAAATCACCCACGCAAAAAAGCTAATGCACGGGAAGAAAAGCACAGTAAACATTGATAATAACTGTAAAATTTTTAAGGGAATGGGTAAAACCCTGGATGTTGCAAGGTATCATTCACTAATAGCCAAAAGGGAAACTCTCCCCGAGGAACTTAAGATAATTTCCACAGACGATATGGGAGAAATTATGGCGGTAAAGCACAGGGATTACGAAATTTACGGTCTCCAGTTCCACCCCGAAAGCATACTTACAACGGATGGAGAAAAACTGCTGGAGAACTTTTTAGGAATATCAATATAAATTCTATTGACATAAGGTAAGGTGTGATATTATGATAAAACAGGCTATTTCACAGGTGGTAAAGGGAGAAAACCTTGACCTTGAAACTGCAAAAACAGTAATGAACGAAATTATGAGCGGAGAAACAACCAACGCACAGATTGCCTCCCTCTTAACAGCAATGATGATGAAGGGCGAAACCATAGACGAAATCACAGCCTTTGCATCTGTTATGCGTGAAAAGGCTCTCCACATCAACCCAAAGGGGGATGTTATGGAGATTGTAGGCACAGGCGGTGACGGTTCGGGAACCTTTAACATCTCCACCACCTCGGCATTTGTTATTTCCGCAGGAGGCGTGCCTGTTGCAAAGCACGGCAACCGTTCTATGAGTTCAAAGAGCGGAGCCGCCGACTGCCTTGAAAATATGGGAGTTGACCTTTCAATCACTCCCGAAAGGAATGAGAACATTCTCAACCAATGCGGAATGTGCTTTATGTTTGCACAGGGCTATCACAAATCTATGAAGTATGTTGCCCCTGTCCGCAAGGAAATAGGAATCCGCAACATCTTTAATATTCTGGGACCTCTCACCAACCCTGCAAGTGCAAATATGCAGGTAATGGGTGTGTTCAGCCAGGAGCTTTGCAAGCCTTTGGCACAGGTGCTTATCAACCTTGGTGTTAAAAAAGGTATGGTGGTTTACGGCCTTGACGGAATTGACGAGGCAACAGTAACAGACAAAACCTACTGCTGTGAAATCAAGGACGGAGAAATCCGTGACTACTATATTACCCCGGAAGAAATGGGACTTAAAAGATACAGTATGGATGAGCTTTTAGGCGGTGACGGAAAGGAAAACGCACAGATAGCCATCGACATCCTCAAGGGTGAAACAGTTGGTGCAAAGAGGGACGCTGTCCTCCTTAACGCAGGAATTGCATTTTATGTAGCCGGCAAAACCGACAGCATAAAGTCCGGAGTTGAATTGGCAGGTAAAATTATTGACGAGGGCAAGGCATTCAGCAAAAAAGAAGAGTTTGTTGCCCTTACAAATGAATAATACAGGACAAAGCTATGACAATACTTAACGAAATTGCAGAATATACAAAAGAAAGATATAGAAAATTGGAACCCCAAGTTCCCTTAGGAGAGGTCAAAGCCAAGGCACTCTCTATGGACAGTAGCACAGGCTTTCCCTTTAAAAAGGCACTTTCACAGCCGGGAATTTCCTACATCTGTGAAGTAAAAAAGGCAAGCCCCAGCAAAGGGGTTATTGCAGAGGATTTCCCCTATCTTCAGATTGCAAAGGATTATGAAAACGCAGGAGCATCTGCAATCTCCTGCCTTACAGAGCCAAAGTATTTCTTAGGCAGTGACAGATATTTAGAGGAGATTGCAAAGGAAGTGAAAATCCCTGTATTACGCAAGGATTTCACAGTTTGCCCCTACCAGATATATGAGGCAAAGGTGCTTGGGGCATCAGCCGTTTTATTGATATGTGCTTTGCTTTCAGAAAAGGAGTTAAGGGAATATTTTGAGATTGCCCGCTCCCTGGGACTTTCCGCTTTGGTTGAGGCTCACACAAAGGAAGAGGTTGAAACTGCTCTTTCCGTTGGTGCAGAAATAATCGGTGTTAACAACCGAAACCTAAAGGATTTTTCTGTTGACCTTGACACCTGCATTAATCTGCGAAAATATGTGCCGAAGGACATAGTTTTCGTTGGAGAAAGCGGAATAAAGGACAACAGTCACATCGAGAAATTAAGGTCAGCCGGAGTTGACGCTGTGCTGATTGGTGAAACCCTTATGAGGAGCAACAACAAAAGTGATGCCCTCAAACAGCTGAACGGTTCACCTCTTTAGAAATGACACAAACAAAGGCTCCATCGGATGAGGGAGCTGTCACGCCTTGCGTGACTGAGGGAGCGAAAAAGTAGTCAATATATCTTTCTTGGTCTTTAGATGTCAAAGTTTGAGTCAGCACTTAAAATCAAACTATCCTCTAAAGACAAAAAGAGCAAAAGAGAACACTTTTTCCCTCCTTCCGTCACGGCTAAAGCCGTGCCACCTCCCCCGTCTGGTGGAGGCTATCTGTAACAAAAATTGCCTACTTCTGTCATTCTTAGGGAGTGATACAAACGAAGAATCTTATCGGAAAGCAGTTGGAATTAAATTAAGTAAACATTGATAACAAGTAAAAAAGATAAGGAGAGAATAAAATGTCAAAAGGAAGGTTTGGCAAGCACGGGGGTCAGTTCATTCCGGAAACCCTGATGAATGCCATTATTGAGTTAGAGGACGCCTACAACAAATACAAGGACGACCCGGAATTTGTACAGGAGCTTAACACTCTGCTGAACGAATATGCAGGCAGGCCGTCACTTCTTTACTATGCCGAAAAGATGACAAAGGACTTGGGCGGTGCCAAGATTTATCTTAAAAGAGAGGACCTTAACCACACAGGAAGTCACAAGCTGAACAATGTTTTAGGCCAGATTCTCCTTGCTAAGAAAATGGGCAAAACAAGGGTAATTGCCGAAACAGGAGCAGGCCAGCACGGTGTGGCAACCGCCACAGCCGCCGCCCTTATGGGTATGGAATGTGAAATCTTTATGGGCAAGGAGGACACAGACCGTCAGGCTCTCAATGTTTACAGAATGAAGCTTCTGGGTGCAAAGGTACACGCAGTAACCAGCGGTACAATGACCCTTAAGGACGCTGTCAACGAAACTTTCCGTGAATGGACAAACAGAATTGACGACACACACTATGTAATCGGCTCTGTTATGGGTCCTCACCCATTCCCTACAATGGTAAGGGATTTCCAAAGTGTAATCAGTAAGGAAATTAAAAGTCAGATTCTTGAAAAAGAGGGCAAACTCCCCGATGTTGTAATGGCTTGTGTGGGAGGCGGAAGTAATGCAATGGGTGCATTTTACGAATTTATCCCCCACGAAGAGGTACAGCTAATCGGCTGTGAGGGTGCCGGCAAGGGCATCCACACCGAAGAAACTGCCGCCACCATCTCCACAGGCAGGGACGGAATTTTCCACGGAATGCACAGCTACTTCTGTCAGGACGAATTCGGTCAGATTTCTCCTGTTTATTCCATATCAGCAGGACTTGACTACCCCGGCGTAGGCCCTGAACACGCCTACCTTAACGACATAGGCAGGGCAAAATATGTTCCTGTTACTGATGACGAGGCGGTTGACGCCTTTGAATACCTTTCAAGAACAGAGGGAATTATCCCGGCAATAGAGTCCTCCCATGCAGTTGCCCACGCAATTAAGCTGGCACCTACTATGGATAAGGACAAAATCATTGTTGTAAACCTTTCAGGCAGAGGCGACAAGGATGTAGCCGCCATTGCCCGTTACAGAGGGGAGGATATTTATGAGTAAAATTACAGACGCTTTCAAAAGTGGAAAAGCATTTATTCCATTTATCACAGCAGGGGACCCAAGCCTTGAGGTGACAGAACAGCTACTTATTGAAATGGACAAAAACGGCGCTGACATTATCGAAGTGGGTATACCATTTTCCGACCCGGTTGCCGAGGGAATAGTAATCCAGGAGGCAGACATCAGGGCATTGGCTGGGGGAACAACCACCGACAAAATTTTTGAAATGCTCCTTAGGGTTCGTCCACAGCTCTCCTGTGCTGTTGCAATTATGACCTACATAAACCCTGTTTACGGCTACGGCACAGATAAATTTTTAACAAACTGCGAAAAGGTTGGGGTTAACGCCCTAATAGTTCCGGATACACCTTACGAGGAGAGAGAAGTGCTAAAGCCTTACTGTGAAAAGCACGGTGTTGAGTACATCTCCTTCGTTGCGCCAACAAGCCACGACAGAATCAAGACCATTGCAAAGGATGCAAAGGGATTTGTCTACTGTGTTTCTTCCCTGGGTGTCACAGGTGTAAGGCAAAAAATCACAACAGACATCGGTGAAATGATTGACCTTGTAAAATCTGTCAACGACATCCCCTGTGCAGTGGGATTCGGAATTTCCACCCCGGAGCAGGCAAAGGAAATGGCTAAAAATGCCGACGGAGTAATTGTAGGCTCTGCAATAGTCAAAATATGTGCAAAATACGGCAAGGACTGTGTTCCCTATGTAGCCGACTATGTAAAGAGTATGAAAGAGGCTATTTCTTAATAAATATAAATTTATTGCAAAAAGTTACCGAGCAAACTTTTTATAGTCTGCTCGGTCATTTTTTATCTTGATTGAAAAATTACTTAATATATCCGATTTTCTTCATTACCTTGTCAAGGGTTCTCTGGCTGAAGGACTGGGCAAAGTCGTCTGCCTTTTTCCAGGTTTCCTCCATAAATGCTCTGTCCTTGATGATTTTGTCGTATTCGGCTTGAATTGGCTTTAGGTGTTCAACAACAGCCTCGCCAACTGCTGTCTTGAAGTCGCCGTAGCCCTTTCCGTCAAAGTCCTTTTCAATCTGCTCCATTGTAAGTCCTGTAACAGCACCGTAAATTGTCATAAGGTTGCTGATACCCGGCTTATCCTCGCTAAAGCGGACAACAGCGTCGTTGTCGGTGATTGCCCTCTTAAACTTTTTCATAATTGTTTCAGGTCTGTCAAGGACATACACGCAACCGTTTACATTCTCGTCGCTTTTGCTCATTTTGTTTTCAGGATTTTGAAGTGACATAACCCTTGCGCCGTTTTTAGGAATAAAGCCCTCCGGGATTTTGAAAACATTTCCGTAAATGCCGTTAAACCTTGTAGCAATGTCACGGGTGATTTCAAGGTGTTGCATCTGGTCTGCACCCACAGGCACCTTGTCAGCCTGATAAAGGAGAATATCAGCCGCCATTAGTGCAGGATATGTAAAAAGTCCTGCGTTGATGTTGTCGGCATGTTTACGGCTTTTGTCCTTAAACTGGGTCATTCGTGAAAGCTCCCCAAACTGTGTGTAGCAGTTGAGAATCCAAGCAAGCTGTGCGTGGGTTGTAACGTGGCTTTGAATGAAGAATACACTTTTTTCAGGGTCAACTCCGCAGGCGAGGAGGAGTGCGTACATATCAAGAATGTTCTTCCTCATTTCCTTTGGGTCCTGTCTTACGGTTATTGTGTGCAAATCTGCAAGGGCATAAAAGCAGAAATATTCATCCTGCATTTTTACCCAGTTTCTGATTGCTCCCATATAGTTTCCAAGGGTCATTGAACCGCTTGGCTGTATTGCGCTTAAAACGATTGGCTTTTTTTCTCCCATTTCTCTTTACCTCATTTAATAAATTTTTTTGCTGTTTCAGCAAGTAGCTTGATTCCCTTTTCAAGCTGTTCATCAGTTGGTGTTGAAAAGTTCACCCTGAAGGTGTGACACTCAAGACTTTCGTCTGTCAAAAAGGCATTACCGGGCACTACGCACACCTTGTTAAGGACAGCCTCTTTGCAAAACCGGGGCATATCCACATATTCCGGCAGAGTGCACATTGTGAAAAGACCCCCTGTGATTTTTGCGTAGGTAATTCCAAGAGGAACTAAATACTCATCCATCAAATCCATCATATACTGTGCCTTTTTGCTGTATATTTTACGGAGCTTTTCAAGGTGTCCGTCAAAGTCATAGTTTGTCATAAATTCGTAGCACACCATCTGTGCCCACATATTTGTGTGAACATCATTGCCCTGCTTACACACCACAAGCTTTTGGAAAACAGGCTTTGGTGCTATTACATAGGCAACACGAATACCGGGGGAAATAACCTTGCTCATTGAGCCGGCATAAATGACAATTCCCTCTGTGTCAAAGCTTTTAATGCAAGGCACATATTCTCCCGAATATCTCAGGTCGCCGTAGGGGTTATCCTCCAGAATCATCACACCGTACTGTTTTGCAAGAGAGTACAGCTTCTTTCTCTTTTCAAGGCTCATTGTGATGCCTGAGGGATTCTGGAAGTTTGGTATTGTGTAAATAAATTTTGCGTTTTTGTTTTCCTTAAGTGCGTTTTCAAGGGCGGTCATATCCATTCCGTCCTCCTCAACAGGAACACCCACCAGCCTTGCGTTATAGCTTCTGAATGTGTTGAGAGAGCCGATAAAGGACGGCGCCTCGGTGATTATCACATCCCCCTCGTTAACAAGTGCCTTTGTTGTCAAATCCATAATCTGCTGTGCACCTGTTGTGATAAGGATGTCGTCATCGTCAGTTCCCACATTGTGCTTTTCCCTCATATACTCTGTAAGGGCAGTTCTAAGGAGTGGGTACCCCTCGGATATTCCGTACTGCAAAACGCCGATAGGGTTCTCCCTCAGGAGTTTTGCCGATATTTCTTCAATTTCCTTTACAGGGAAAGCCTCAGGGCTTGGATTGCCGGCAGAAAGAGAAACAACCTCAGGGTCTGCGGCATATTTAAAAATCTCCCTTATGGCAGATGGCTTAAGGGTCTGCACCCTGTCGCTGAATTTATATTCCATTGTGTTACCACCTTCTAATACTAATACCTGATAGAAAGTAGACCGCAAAGATTGTCTGCTTTTTATTA
>JBJEOU010000117.1:0-7811 GCA_051880875.1 Ruminococcus sp.
CGCCCACCAGATTCAAAACATTAAAAATACTCATAGCATTGCTCCGTAATTTTTTGTTAACCACATAGTAACAAATCTATGTAAAATATAATGTTTTCACTTTGTTAAAACTATGTTAAATAATACAAAAAGGACAGGTGTCCCTGTCCCAGAAAATTTTAGGGTGGTTAAGAGTAAAACCCTGCACCCTAATATTATTCTATTTTATAGGTAGCTTTATTCTTTTATTTAAAATCCTTGTGTACTCCCTCAATGGAGTAAACTACCCATTCCGCAATGTTCACAGCGTGGTCGCCGATTCTTTCAAGGTATTTTGCAACCATCAAAAGGTCAATGCACAGCTCTGCATCATTTTCTTCCTTGATTATACTAATCAGCTCTCTCTTCACCTTGTTGAACAGTCCGTCAACTTTGTCGTCGTCCTCTATTGCCTGTTTTGCTTTGTCAAGGTCGTGGTTGCTAAAGGAGTCAACTGCTTTTTTAACAAGGCTTATGGTTTCGGAGAACATTTCGTTAAGGTGGAGCTTGTGGTGCAGACTGCAATTCCTTATGTACTTTGAAAGCTCTGTAATGTCCGACGCCTGGTCGCCGATTCTCTCCATATCGGAAATCAGCTTTAGCGCCGAGGAAACAGTTCTAAGGTCACTTGCCACAGGCTGTTGATGTAGGAGAAGTCGCATACACAGGTTTTCAATTTCCCTTTCCTTCTGGTCAACCTCTTTTTCGTAGTTGTCAACTTCCTTTACAAGGGCAACATAGTTTTCTTCGTTGCTGTCGTTAGAAAGTATTGTCTTTGCCGCCTTTTCAATAGCCTTTTCGCACAGGATTCCCATATCCTTTACGCTGACATATAAATCATCTAACTGCTTTGCAAATTTATCTCGCATAATTAACCAAACCTTCCTGAAATATAATCTTCTGTTTTCTTGTTTTTCGGCTTATAAAAGATTTGATGTGTGTCGCCGTATTCTATAACTTCCCCAAGGAGGAAGAATGCTGTCTTGTCAGAAATTCTTGCCGCCTGTTGCATAGAGTGGGTGACGATTATGATTGTGTAGTCCTTTTTCAGTTCAAGGGTCAAGTCCTCGATTTTCGAGGTGGAAATAGGGTCAAGTGCAGAGGTTGGCTCATCCATAAGGATGACCTCCGGATTAACTGTCAGCGCCCTTGCAATGCAAAGCCTTTGCTGTTGACCGCCGGAAAGTGAAAGTGCTGACTTTTTCAGCATATCCTTAACCTCGTCCCAAAGAGCCGCCTGCCTTAAGGTTGTTTCCACAATTTCATTCAGCTTGCTTTTTTTGCGGATTCCGTGGGTGATCGGCCCGTAGGTAAGGTTGTCGTAAATGCTCATTGGGAATGGATTTGGTCTTTGGAATACCATACCAACCCTTTTTCTAAGTAGGTTTACATCCATATCCTTGTAGATGTTTTCTCCGTCAAGGAGGATTTCTCCATCAATTTTACAACCCTCCACAAGGTCGTTCATTCTGTTCAGGGTTTTCAGCACAGTTGACTTACCACAGCCTGAGGGGCCTATGAAAGATGTGATTTCCTTTTCGTTAATGTTCAGGTCAATTCCCTTAATCGCCTTGAAATCTCCATAGTGAAGCACAAGGTTGTTTATATCAAATTTACTCATTACTACTCCTTATACTTTTGCAATTTTCTTTGCCACAAAGTTTGACAATGCGTTAATGCCTACAACAAGCAATAAAAGAATTACGGCAGTTGCGTATGCCTGTTCTGTAAACAGTCCCTCGTTCAGCAGGCAGTACAGGTGTACAGACAGGGTTCTGGCAGAGTCCATAAGGCTTGTGGCTGTGTCGGCTACTGTTCCCGATGTGTAAATCAAAGCGGCAGTTTCACCAACAATTCTACCTATGGCAAGGATTACGCCTGACAAAATTCCCGGAACAGCAGAGGGAAGAATAATTTTGAAAATAGTCCTCAGCTTGCCGGCGCCCAGTCCGAAGGAACCCTCTCGGTATGAGTCGGGAACAGCCAGTAGCGCCTCCTCGGTAGTTCTGATTATGGTGGGAAGTACCATCATTGTAAGGGTAAGCACACCGGAAATCATTGAGTAGTTCCAGCCAAGGGTGATTACGAATGCCAGAAATCCAAACAGACCGAATACGATTGACGGAATACCTGCAAGGGTTTCTGTAGTGATTCTGATTACCTTCACAAGCTTACTTCCCTTTTTTGCGTACTCAACAAGGTATATTGCAGAGAATATGCCTATGGGAACAGCAAAAAGCAATGTTAAAAATGTGATGGACACCGTATTGATGATTGAGGGGAGCATTGACTGGTTCTTTGAATTAAAGTGCAGACTGAACAAATCCCCTGTCAGGTTTGGAATACCCTTTTCAAGTATGTAAATGATGATGAATATAATTGAGGCAACAGTTATTATTGCGGCTGTCACCAGCAAAAGCAACATCAGAAAGGAGAAGGGATGTTTCAGATATGTTTTCAGCTTGCTCATTACTTCTCCTTCTTTCTGACTATAATTGAAAAGCATATGTTGATAATCAGGATAAACACAAACAGCACCATAGCTGTGGCTATGAGAGCCTTCTGGTGAAGTCCCGAGGAATATGCCATTTCCATAACAATGTTACTTGTTAAAGTTCTTACACTGCTTGTAATTCCCTTTGGCATAATAGGTGTGTTACCTGCAATCATAACAACCGCCATTGTTTCGCCGATTGCCCTGCCTATGCCAAGGATTATACCCGACATAATTCCGCTTTTGGCGGCAGGAATTACTGTTTTGAAAATACTTCTTTCCTTTGTTGCACCAAGGGCAAGGGCGCCTTCGTAGTACATATCAGGCACAGCCCTTATGGAGGACTCGGAAGTGTTTATAATTGTTGGCAGAATCATAATTCCCAAAAGAATTGAGGCGGTGAGGATTCCCTTTCCGCTTGTATTTGTAAGCTCCTGAATAATGGGTACAACAACCACCAGGCAAAAGAATCCGTAAACAATGGACGGAATACTGGCAAGCAGATTGATTAGTGGCTTTATCATCTTGTACAGCCTTTTGGGACAGTACTTTGCAAGGAACACCGCTGTCAATAGTCCAATGGGAACACCTATTATGATTGCCCCTGCCGTAACATAGATGCTGGCTACAATCATAGGGAAAATTCCATATTCCCCGGATGAGGGCTTCCAATGAGTGCCGAATATAAAATCAAAAAAACCGATTTCACTTACTGCCGGAACACCGTTTGCAAAGATAAACAGGCATATGATTATTACCGCAATAATTGAAATGCAGGCACACAAAAGGAAAACCATCTTCATTAATTTTTCTTTTACATTACTCAAATTAATTCTCCTTTTTGTTGTGGCAAAAGATTTTAGACTTTAAAATCTCCTTAGTAGTTGCCATAAGTATGGGCAGAGGTTACCCCCTGCCCGAAACTCTTTACTGTACATCCTCCCAGGCTGTTGTTTCGCCAAGGTAAATGGACTTGATTTGGTCGGAGGTAAGTGCGTCAATAGTGTTCTCTTTGTTTATAACAACCGCAATACCGTCCATTGCAATCTGCTTTGTTACAAGGGATTTTGCTTCGTCCTCTTCAAGGTCACGGGATGACATACCGATGTCAACAGCCTTCTGCATTGCTGACTGAATACCGGCGGATGAACCTGACTCCTGAATTTCGATGGACACATCAGGATTTAACTTCTTGTATTCATCTGCAATTACATTCATAAGGGGAGCAACTGATGTTGAACCTGCAAGGGTAACCTTACCGCTCAGACCGCTTGACTTGTAAGCCTCGCCGTCCTCAACAGAGATGTAGCCCTCTTTGTCAACAATCTCCTGACCGTCACTGCTCATAATGAAGTCAACAAAGTCCTGAGCTACTTCTGAAAGCTTGCCGTCGTAGTAAGCAAGGTTAAATGGACGGGAGATTTTGTATGTACCGTTCTTAACATTTTCGGCATTACCCTCAACACCGTCAACCTTAACTTCCTTTACTGTGTCTGAAAGTGAGCCGAGGGAAACATAACCGATTGCATTTTTGTTGCCCTCTACTGTTGTAATCATAACAGATGTACTGTTTGTGATTTCTGCTGTTTCTGTTGTTGCGTCGTTTTCTTCATCATCCACAATTCCCAGAAGCTCTGTAAAGGCTGACCTTGTACCTGAGCCGTCCTCTCTGGAAACAACTGTGATTTCTCCGGTTACTCCGCTGCCAGATGTGTCCTTGTCGCTGTTGCTGTCGCTTGAACCACAGCCTGCACAGGAAAGTGCAAGGACTGTTCCGGCTAAAATTCCGCATAATAATTTTTTCATTTTTTCTTTACCTCTTTTTATAATGTATATAGATTGTACCGGAATAAATTAACTGTTTTTCACTACTTCCTAAGTACAATTAAATGTTACTCCCCCATTGTTAAATCAAAAACCATTCTAAAGTAAAATCTTGCCTATTTTTTGTTAAATTGATTTTAAACTTTACCTTAGCTTTCTCCATTATATTCCGGTTTTTTGTAAGTTATGACACAGTACAAGCCTAAAACTACATATCACCACACCTCACATTTCAGGCACAAAAAATAAGCCGGCATAGTGCCGACTTATTTACTTGAAATCTATTATCTATACACTTTTAACTCTAACTTCGTAACTCTCTTGATCACCATTTCCCACATAGGAATAATACACTCTTCCGTCACAAGCCTCCAAGGATTTTATGAAAAAGTCGTAATCAACATTCTTAATGACATACTTTAAGTTTCCACCCTTGTTATCAACAGAAAACAATCTTGTACTTCCACCAAACAGAACCTTTCCTCCTACAAGAACCGCCTCGTCAACATAGACTTCCTTCTCAAGATTTTCATTTTCTGCTTTATTTGTTTTTTGGATTTTCTTAAGGATTGATTTATATGTGGTCAGCATAACGATATTCCCTTTTGAGGTGCAACGATACAGTGACTCTTCTCCTTTGGAATTTTTCTTTACATACACCACATTTCCACTGTTGTTTGCACCCAAAACCTTAATTATGCCTTTGTCAAATGTTTTCTTGTTTCCTGCCTTGTCAAGCCGAACCAAACTTCCGTTATTGTTTATAAAGTACATATAGTTCTTTGTAGTTACAACAAGGTTTTTTTCTTTTTCTAAACGAGAGTTGAAATTATTGTCTGACTTGTAGTCCCTAATGTTATATATACCTGTTTTCTTTGTATCAAGGTTATATACCTTTTTACCACAGTAAATTTTTCCGTTAAAAAGCCATGCAGGATAATTATTTGAATTAAACAGCTTTGTGGTTTTTCCTTGGTCGCAGGAAAATACTTCTTTTCTGTTAACAAAAATCATAGCACTTCCGTAGCCACCTATTAAAGAAAAAGTTGCATCTCCTATCTTTCTCCTGTTTGTGCCGTCTATGTTCACAGAATATGCACCGTCGCCAAAGCTGTTTTCCCATGTTTCTTTGGTGTAATATACTGTTTTACCTCTCATATAAAAAATGTACTTTCTGTACCACTTATCATAAAAATTATCACTTGCCTTGTCCAGTACAGTCTTTTTTCCCTTTTTGTCCTGATAAACAAGTTTGTCCTTAGATACAAAAACCTTTCCAAGGGAATTTTTATACACTCCGCAGGACGCAATATATGTTGTTTCCTTTGGCTTTGTTGTCTTTGCAAAAGCTGTTGTCGGTAACAGGGCAAATGATGAAAGTAGAATTATTGATGATAGTATTAACGACATTATTCTTTTCATAGTAAAACCTCATTTCTTTATTTAATATTCTAAATAAGAATTAATACTCCATTGGTTTATCCTCCCGATTCTAAAATTTATCCTTTCACTATGTACAACAACAAAAATTCAAAAAATGGGACAGATTTTTGAAAAAATTTAAAATATTTCAAAAAAATACTGCCACAAATGATTTTAGCCATTTGTGACAGTATAATAGAACTGATTTATATCTTCACAGTTATCCTCGTACCCTTGCCTACTTCACTTTCTACACTAAGTGTACCCTTGTGGTACTCCACACCGTGCTTTACTATGGAAAGGCCAAGGCCTGTTCCGCCGATTTCCTTGCTGTGGCTTTTGTCCACCCGGTAGAACCTTTCAAATACTCTACTCTGATCCTCCTTGCTGATTCCGATTCCTGTGTCCTCAACAATAAGGGTAGCCTTGCCGTCAACAGGGGCAACTGTTACCGTTACGCTTCCGCCCTCTCTGTTGTACTTCACAGCATTGTCCACAAGGTTATACACAATCTCGCTTAGTACGGTGGGCACACCCTTAAGCATGGTTTTTTCGCCGTACAGCTTAAGACTTACCTTGCTGTTTGATGCAATGGGTTCAAGGGTGTCCTCCACATCCTTTGCTATTTCGTACAGGTCAACATCCTGTGTTTCCATTACAATGGATTTATCGTCCAGCTTTGACAGCTTGATAATGTCGTTAACAAGGGTTATCAGCCTGTTTGCCTCTTTTGTGATGTTACCTGCAAAGTGGGTGACGGTTTCCTTTGGGGTGTTTTCGTTCCCCAAAATTTCGGCAGATGCAAGAATGGCGGTGAGTGGGGTTTTCAGCTCGTGGCTCACATTGGCGCTGAATTCCCTTCTGAGAACTTCCCTCTGGTGCTTTTCGGTGACATCCAGAATTACGGCTACTGCGCCCTTAACCTTGCCCTCAAGGACAACAGGGTTGCAGTACACGCTGAGGTATCTGTCGCCAAAGGAAAGCACCTCCGACATATGCGTGCCGTGAATTGCCAAGGAAATATCCTTTAGGAAACTGCTGTCCACACCTAAATCCTCCAGGTATTCCCCACGGGGACTGCTTACCCCAAGGAGCTTTTCGGCACTTTTGTTGTGGGACAGGATTTTTCCCTGCAAATCAACAATGAGAAGTCCCTCTTTCATATTTCCTGTGATTGTGTTGAACTCCGCCTGTGTCTGCTTCAGCTCTTTAATCTGCTGTCTGATGACCCTGTTCTGGTGGCTTATCTTCTGCACAAGAGGGGTGATTTCCTCATAGGTTTCAACAGTATTGATGTTTTCCAAATCAAGCTGGTTTATTGGCATAACAATCTTTTTTGACGCAAAAAATGCTATGACATAGGAAAGCACCAAAGCCAGAATTATTACAATGGCAAGGGGCTGGAACATATTGAAAAGCAAAATCCATACGGAATACTGGTTGGTGGAAACACGGATTATGGTTTTGTCGGGAAGTAGCTTTGCGTAGTACATTGTCCTTTCCGACAAAGTGCTTGAATAACGGACGGTTTCCCCCTCTCCGTTTTTAACAGCCTCCTTGATTTCCTCACGGTTAAGGTGGTTTTCCATTTTGTCGGCTGTTGCATCTGTGTCAAACTTTACACTTCCGTCGCTGTCTATCCAAGTGATTCGCTCGTCGTCGGCAATGTCAATGGATTCAAGGTAGCTGACGCCCTCTCTCTCCACCCCTGCAGAGATTGTGCTAATCTGATGATGAAGTTGTTTCATCAGCTCGTCACCGTAAAAGTCGTACATAACCCCAACGATGATTACAATGGTTGACACCAGCACAGCTATACATCCCAAAAATATATTTTTAAAGATTTTTTTGGTCATTACTATTCACCTATCTTGTAACCAAAACCACGGATAGTTTCTATCATATTGCCACATTCCCCCAGCTTTGTTCTAAGGGTTCTGATGTGGACATCAACGGTTCTGTTCTCGCCGTCAAATTCGTAACCCCAAATTTTGTTAAGTAGCTTTTCCCTTGAAAAAACCACACCCTTGTTCTGCATAAGGAGAAGTAGCAA
>JBJEOU010000118.1:0-7783 GCA_051880875.1 Ruminococcus sp.
CCGTCCACAATGGATTCCTTGATTATGCCTGCAAGACGTATTCTGTTTTCATCCATTATACAGCCTCTTCAGCACCACAGCATTCGCATGTAAGGGTGTGCTTAACTCTGTCCTCAACCTCTGCACGCTTGGCGTTGTTAAAGCGGTCAACAGTACCAACCAGGTAGCCTGTGATTCTTCTGATTCTCTCAAAGCCCTGACCTGAAACACCCTCTTTTCTTCCGCACTTTGGACAAACATCTCCGATGATGCCTGTGTGTCCGCAGACAGGATCTCTGTCAACAGGGTGGTTGATTGAGCCGTAGCCTATGCCCTGCTCCTTCATATATCTGATAACAGACTCAAAGGCATCAAGGTTTTCTGTGGGGTCACCGTCAAGCTCAATATAGCTGATGTGTCCGCCATTTGTCAGGTTGTGGTAAGGTGCCTCTATTCTGATTTTATCAAAGGCTGAAATATTGTAGTAAACAGGAACATGGAATGAGTTTGTGTAGTAGTCCCTGTCTGTAACCTCCGGAATAATGCCGAACTTTTCCTTGTCGATTCTTACAAAACGGCCTGAAAGTCCCTCAGCCGGAGTTGCGATAACAGAAAAGTTAAGTCCGTACTTTTCAGATGCTTCGTTCATCTTCTTGCGCATATAGCCAACAATTTCAAGACCAAGACGCTGGCTTTCTTCACTTTCACCGTGATGCTTGCCTGTGAGAGCCTTAAGGCACTCTGCAAGACCGATAAAGCCACAGGTGAGTGTACCGTGCTTAAGCACTTCCCTTACCTCGTCGTTGGGGTTCAGCTTGTCGGAGTCAATCCAGATGCCCTGACCCATAAGGAAAGGATAGTTGAGAACTCTCTTCTGACATTGAATCTCAAATCTTTCAAGCAGCTGGTCTGTAACAAGGTCAATCATTCTGTCAAGCTGTTCAAAGAAGAAGTCAATGTTCTTGTTTGCAAGAATTGCAAGACGAGGCAGATTGATGGAGGTAAAGGAAAGGTTTCCTCTTCCGTATGTAATCTCCCTTGTTGGGTCATAAACATTGCCCATAACCCTTGTACGGCAACCCATATATGCACACTCTGTTTCGGGGTGTCCCTCCTTGTAATACTGGAGGTTAAACGGTGCGTCAATAAAGCTGAAGTTAGGGAACAATCTCTTTGCAGAAACCTTCATAGCAAGCTTGAACAAATCGTAGTTGGGATCCCCCGGATTGTAGTTCACACCCTCTTTAACCTTGAAGATATGAATCGGGAAGATAGGTGTTTCACCGTTGCCAAGACCTGCGTCCTCTGCAAGGAGGATATTCTTGATAACAAGTCTGCCCTCTGGGGTGGTATCTGTACCGTAGTTAAGGGATGAGAAAGGAATCTGTGCACCTGCACGGGAGTGCATTGTGTTAAGGTTATGGATAAGCGCCTCCATAGCCTGATAGGTTGCACGGTCGATTTCCTTTTCTGCGTGTTTCTTTGCAAACTTCTGGATTTTACCGGCTGTCTTTTCACCGAATTTTTCTATAAGCAAAGGAAGCTCTGCCTGGGCATACTTTTCCCCTGCCATAAGGGACGGCTTATCCCCGCTTTCTTCCGTTGCCTTTGCCATAACTTCTTTGGCTATATTTATTGTTTCGTCAATATCGTCAACATCAGCCAAAAGCTCAATTGCTCTTGCAAGATTCTGACGGTAAAGTTTGAGATATGTTTTCTTTACGCCCGGAGCCATGCCGTAGTCAAAGTTTGGAACAGACTGACCGCCATGCTGGTCGTTTTGGTTACTCTGAATAGCAATACAGGCAAGTGCTGAATATGAGGCAATGTCATTTGGTTCTCTGAGGTAACCGTGACCTGTGGAAAAACCGCCCTCAAACAGGCTCACAAGGTCAATCTGACAGCAGGTTGTTGTAAGTGTGAGGAAGTCAAGGTCGTGAATGTGAATATCACCGTTTTCATGAGCCTTGGCATGCTTGGGGTTGAGGATGTACATTTTGTAGAACTGCTTTGCACCCTCACTGCCGTACTTAAGCATTGTGCCCATTGCTGTATCGCCGTCAATATTTGCGTTTTCTCTCTTTACGTCGTTATCCTTGGCTGATTTAAAGGTTAAATCCTCATAAATCTTCATCAGCTGAGTGTTCATTTCACGGTGCTTTGTACGCTCTGCCCTGTAAAGGATAAATTCCTTTGCAGTTCTTGCGTGGCCGTTTTCAATCATCATTTTTTCAACTGTGTCCTGAACATGCTCAACAGTTGGAGTTTCTATCTTTTCAACATTTTCAATGTAGTCGCAAACCTTGTTGGCAAGCTCCTCTGCCTCCTGGTAGTTTGAGCCTCCAATAGCCTGTGCCGCCTTGAAAATTGCATTTGTAATCTTTTCCAGTTCAAAAGGAACTTTTCTTCCGTCTCGCTTAACAATCTGCTTAATCATTTTTCTCCTCCTAAAGTTTTGTGTCGTTGTATATTCATTGTTTTGTATATCGTTAAATCACTGTATTTATGCTTCGTTCAAAATTTCTCTTCTTTTTTCGTGCCTTAATAGTATATCCCATATATTGTGCTTAGTCAACTGTTATATTTCACAATTTTCACTTTAATTCTTTTGTAATCTTTAAAAAGTCAGGTTTTATGAGAATAACAACAAATTGTATCACAAAATTGTAAACATACTACATATTGTGTTATTGAAACTCAGTAAATCTTTTTTCTTTTTAATAATTCTAATTGGGAATTAAACACACTCACTCCCGGGAACAAAACAGCAAAAACCACAATATATAGTCTATATATAATCCATACTTTTGTTGCACATTTGCACCGACTATATTATAATAGAGAAGTAAAGTTTATAATTAGAAAGGTTTTAATTATGAAATTATTAGTAGTTGACGGTAACTCCATACTTAACAGGGCATTTTACGGAATCCGACCTCTCACCACCAAGGACGGACAATTCACAAATGCAATATACGGCTTTCTCACAATGCTTTTAAAGATACAGGAGGATGTAACCCCCGACGCAGTTGCAATAGCCTTTGACTTAAAAGCACCAACATTCCGTCACAAGGCATATGACGGCTACAAATCAAATCGAAAGGGTATGCCGGAGGAGCTTCACCAACAGCTCCAACCCTTAAAGGATTTGCTCACCCTTCTGGGCTACAAGCTGATTACAAAAGAGGGATACGAGGCAGACGACATCTTGGGCACACTTTCCCATGCCTGTGAAGAAAAGGGAGACGAATGTGTACTTGCCACAGGTGACAGGGATTCCCTACAGCTTGTAGGCGACAAGGTAACTGTAAGGCTTGCCTCCACCAAAGGCGGAAAGGCGAATGCTATTCTATACGACAAGGACAAGATTATGGAGGACTACGGCGTCACTCCCCGTCAGCTTATTGAAATCAAGGCTATCCAGGGAGATTCCTCCGACTGTATTCCAGGTGTTCCCGGAATCGGACCAAAGGGTGCCGGCGAGTTAATTCAGAAATACGGCAATCTTGACTATATATACGAAAACATAGACAGTCTTGACATAAAGCCGGGTATGAAAAAGAAGCTTGTTGAAAATAAGGACAGCGCCTATATGAGCCGTATGCTGGGAGAAATCAAGCTGGATATTCCCATTGACACAGACATCAACAGCTACCTTGTAAACTGCACAGACCCCGAGGGTGCGTCAAGAATGATGGCAAGGCTTGAATTGTTCTCCCTCATAAACAAATTCCATCTGAAAGAAACAGAGGTTAAAGCTCCTGTTGTACAGAAAAAGGATTACACCTATACGGAAAACGAAAATATAGAAATCGGCGACAAGGTGTATATTTACACCAACACCGGCGGAAAGGCTAACATAGACTATCTGTACATTATTGACGGTGGTAATATCACTAAAACCACAGATGTTGATTCCGTGCTGAAAAGCAGTGCAGAAAAGTATGTTTACAGCTCCAAAGAGCTTTTTGCCTATGCCGATAAAAAGGGATTTGAAATTAAAAACCTTATTTTTGACATCACCCTTGCATCTTATCTTCTCAGTCCCTCCTCTTCCTCATATGACATAACTATGCTTAACGGGGAATATGATGTTGATGTATACCAAGGTGAAGATGAGCTTTTGTGCAACATTGCTCCAATGGAAAAGCTATGTGAGGTTCTGAAAGAGAAAATCAAGGAATGTGAGCAAAGCGACCTTCTGTCAAACATAGAAATCCCCCTTGCAAGGGTTCTTGCAAGGATGGAGAACATAGGCTTTGCCGTTGACAAAGAAGGCATCAAAAGCTTTGGCGAAAGCCTTAGCCTGCAAATTCAAAAATTAAAGCAGGATATTTATGACTCTGTTGGCCACGAATTTAACATTAACTCTCCAAAACAGCTTGGTGTGGCACTCTTTGAGGATTTAAAATTACCCTGCAAGAAGAAAACAAAGTCAGGCTACTCCACAAGTGCAGATGTTCTTGAAGGACTAAGAAACGAACACCCTGTTGTGGGAATGGTGCTGAATTACAGAACATTAAGCAAGTTGAACTCAACCTACTGCGAGGGTCTGCTGAAAGTTATCGGTGAGGACGGAAGAATCCACTCCTCCTTTAACCAGACAGAAACAAGAACAGGGCGAATAAGCTCCACCGACCCCAACCTGCAGAATATCCCTGTTCGCACAGAGCTTGGCAGAGAAATGCGTAAATTCTTTAATGCAAGGGATGGCTGGATGCTGGTTGACGCCGATTACAGCCAGATTGAGCTGAGGGTGCTGGCGGATATTTCAAAGGACGAAAATATGGTGGAGGCTTTCAGACAAAACCAGGATATTCACGCCATCACCGCAAGTCAGGTTTTTGATATGCCCCTTGACTATGTTACAAGCCAGATGAGAAGCAAGGCAAAGGCTGTAAACTTTGGAATAGTTTACGGTATAGGAGCTTACTCATTAGCCAAGGATATTGGTGTAAGTAACAAAGAGGCAAAGAACTACATTGACTCTTACCTAAGGCATTACAGCGGTATCAACAGGTATATGCAGGAGGTTGTGGAAAAAGCAAAGGAAACAGGCTATGTGGAAACCACCTTTGGCAGAAGGAGATATTTGCCGGAGCTTTCAGCCTCAAACGGTATGACCAGATCCTTTGGGGAGAGGGTTGCCCGAAATGCCCCAATCCAAGGCACCGCCGCAGATATTATTAAAATTGCAATGATTAAGGTTGACAAAAGACTTACAGAAGAAAACCTTGAGGCAAGGCTGATTCTTCAGGTACACGACGAACTTATTGTTGAATGTCCTGCTCACGAAACTATGCTTGTTGCTATGATATTGCAGGAGGAAATGGAAAAGGCTGTGACTCTGTCGGTGCCTTTGGTAGCCGACTCCGCTGTGGGAGAAAACTGGTACGAAGCCAAGGGTTAATTTTAGTAGCACCCACAATTGATATAATATCACAATATAGCCTTTCCTCTTGAATTTTGTATGTTTAAGTGGTACAATAGCGTTGTGAGTAGGCATATATATCAAGCTTTTTTATTTAATACAGGAAGAAAGGATATTATGGAAAAAGTATTATTTGTATGCACAGGTAACACCTGTCGTTCTCCAATGGCAGAGGGCATCTTTAACAAGCTTGCCGGCGACTACAACATCAACGCCGTTGCAGAAAGTGCCGGACTTAGTACCAAAAACGGTCTGCCTGTTTCTGAAAACGCAGTTACCGCTTGTGCTGAAATCGGTATTGATATAAGCGGACACAAATCAAAATCCTTTGACGACTGCAATCCTGACGACTATGTCACATTTTGCACAATGAGTTTTGAGCATGCCGAAGCACTTATCGAGAGGGGCGTTCCCCGCAACAAAATAGAGGTTTTGTGCGGAGCCGACCACGGTGTTCCCGACCCCTACGGATTTGGAATCGGAATTTACCGTTCAAGTCGTGATATAATCAAAAGAAGTATTGAAAAATACTTCTCAAAGCTATGTCAGGATATTAAGGAAAATGAAGATAAAGATAGTCAGAATGAATGAAAATAACATTCATTCTGTAAAGCAAATTGAAGACGAATGTTTTAGTAATCCCTGGTCTTTTGAAAGTCTGAATGCAGAGCTTTCTAAGGTTGGGGCTTGCTTTTATGTTGCCCAGAATGAAAATGACGCTTTGGGGTACATAGGCTGTAATATGGTTTTGGACGAAGGCTATATTGCAAATCTGGCGGTTAAAGAGATTTACCGCCGTCAAGGTGTGGCTGAGGCTTTGCTTAGCAAGGTTATTGAAACCGCCCAGGAGAATAATCTGTCATTTGTTACCCTTGAAGTAAGGGAAAGCAACACACCAGCAATAAGTCTGTACGAAAAATTCCGGTTTACAAAACAGGGAGTGCGAAAGGACTTTTACCGCTCTCCCAAGGAAAACGGTTTGATACTCACCAAATTTTTATAAAGGAAAATCAGATGAAGATATTAGGAATAGAAAGCTCCTGTGACGAAACAGCGGCATCTGTTGTTGAGGACGGCAGGACTGTACTTTCAAATGTGGTTGCAAGTCAGGTGGAGGAACACAAGCTGTACGGCGGTGTTGTTCCCGAAATCGCCTCACGCCGTCACGCAGAATGTATCAGTCAGGTTGTGAAAAAGGCACTTAAGGATGCAGACACCAACCTTTCGGAAATAGAAGCCATTGGTGTAACCCATGCCCCCGGTCTTATCGGCGCTTTGCTTGTTGGGGTAAACTTTGCAAAAGGTCTTTCGTATGCGTCTAAAAAGCCTTTGGTACCTACCCACCACCTGAGGAGTCACATTGCGTCAAACTACATATCCAACAAGGACTTAAAACCGCCCTTTTTGTGTTTGGTGGTTTCCGGCGGACACAGCCACATAGTTATGGCTGAAAGCTATACTAAAATGAAAATCATCGGCAGAACAAGGGACGACGCCGCAGGAGAAGCCTTTGACAAAGCGGCAAGAACCCTGGGTATGAGCTACCCCGGAGGAATTTCTATGGATATTGAGGCAGAAAAGGGCGATCCCTTCTCTTTTCCTCTCCCCCGTCCTGTTGTTCACGATGCACCATACGACTTTTCTTTCAGCGGACTTAAGACTGCAATTATCAATACAATTCACAATGCAGAGCAAAGGGGAACTGACTTTTCAAAGGCTGACCTGTGCGCCTCATTCCGCTGGGCTGTTGTGGACTGCCTTGTTACAAACTTCCTAAAAGCCGCAGAGGACTACAAGGTGAACACCCTTGTCATAGCAGGAGGTGTTTCTGCAAACTCCCTGCTACGCAAAAGGCTCACAGAGGAGTGTAATAAAAAAGGCTATAAGCTGTTTATGCCGGAGAAAAAGTACTGCGGTGACAACGGCGCAATGGTTGCAAGCCAGGCGTATTACGAATACCTTGACGGCAACATCGCCCCCCTCAGCCTTAACGCTGTTGCAACATTGCCTATTGATTACAGATGATATGAGAAAAAGTGTAGCGGAAAAACTGCTACACTTTTTTTGTATGTTTTACTTTATTTTCACAAAACTCTGTAATGACCAACTACCGCACTATCATTCCGAAGCACCACACTGTCATTCCGAGCTTGTCGAGGAATCCCCTTCCTCTACCACTAATTTTGTTAGTGAAATCATACTTCCCTATAACCTGTTAGTGTAGACTAATGCACCACTGCTTTCCTTTAAGATTCCTCGCTATGCTCGGAATGACAGAGTGGGAAGTGTCCTCTGAATAACAGGAATGGAGATATTCATTATTTCAACAATTTTTCCACATCCGCAGTTTTCAGCACCTTGCCCATTGATACA
>JBJEOU010000119.1:0-7626 GCA_051880875.1 Ruminococcus sp.
ATAAAGGGCAGAATAATGCAATCAACAGAAAGGGAGAAGCTCGTCTTCTTCCTTTTTTTATCTATAAAAAAAGGGCAACTGTGATTAGTTGCCCTTTAGTCATTTTACCACTATTTTATTTTACAAATTTCTTCAACAGTCTGTACTGCGGTGTCCATATATTCCCCGTCAAAGTCCTCTATCTGGCCCTTGTCAACAAGGCTTGCGATAGCCGGGTTTATTGGTAGCTTTGCAAGGACACGAAGGGAATTTTTCTCTGCGATTTCCTCAATGTGGCTTTCGCCGAAGATTTTGTGCTGTTTTCCGCAGTCGGGACACTCAAAGTAACTCATATTCTCCACAATGCCCAGGATAGGAATGTCCATCAGCTTTGCCATATTCACAGCCTTTTCCACAATCATTGAAACAAGCTCCTGTGGGGAGGTTACAATGATAATTCCGTCAACAGGCAGGCTTTGGAATACAGTTAAAGGAACATCCCCTGTTCCCGGTGGCATATCCACAAACATATAGTCAATGTCTTCCCAGATTACATCTGTCCAGAACTGCTTTACCGCCCCTGCAATAACAGGTCCTCGCCATACAAGGGGACTTGTTTCGTCAGGGAGGAGGAGATTTGTTGACATAACGCTGATTCCACCCTTGGAAACAGCAGGGAAAAGACCGTCGTCGTTACCCATTACCTTGTCCTTGATTCCAAATGCCTTTGGAATGGATGGTCCTGTCATATCTGCGTCCAGAACTGCTGTTTTGTAACCCCTCTGGTTCATCAGAACAGCCATAGCCGAGGTCACAAGGCTTTTGCCTACTCCGCCTTTGCCGGAAACAATGCCGATAACCTTTTTTACAGAGCTTTTCGGGTTGAGCTGTGCTATTGGATTTTGTGGTTCTTTACTGCTACAATTTTCTCCGCAGGAGGAGCAATCGTGTGTACATCCCATACTTTTACCTTCTTGTTATAAATTATTCCTGTGTTTCTGCTGTTTCTTCCTGTGTGTCAGCTGTTTCACTCTGTGGTTCAGCTGTTTCTTCAGTTTCTTCCTCTATTACTTCTTCCTCGGGAACATCCTGGGAAATTTCGTTTACAGCGTTGATTTCTTCCATAATTCCGCCCTCGATAAAGCCCTCGGCCTCTTCTTCGGTTACAATTTCAAAACCGCTGAGGAAGGTGTATGGAATACCGTAACCTAAAGCAACACCTGCAAGGTAAACTACCATCTGGTTACTGCCAAAATAGTCACCAAGAGGAAGTCCCGGTGCAAGGCTTGTAAGAATGATGTAAAGTGCCGGCAGGTCAAGAATGATAAGAGTTGCAAGGCTGAATCTCTTAACAGGCTTGCCGTCCCCAACTCTTGTTGCATAGAAAAGGATAAGACCAAATACAGCAGTTACAAGTGCGTTGATTACATTCTGTACTGTGGCGGTCTGATTAAGTGTACTAAAGAAGTATGTGCAGATAATAAACGCAATAATCAAAAACGCCGAAAGTACAAGGTTGATTGTGTTCTTCTTTTTCATAATAAAATCCTCCGTTATTTTATATTAGAGTGCAATCTCTATTTTAAAACACTCTCATATATCGTTGTAAGTATAAAACAAATATGTGACAAACATATGAATTATTAAGGATTAACAGGCATATTTTTTCATTATGCTTTAATTTTTGCGGTTAAACAGTACCAACCGTTTAAAAACAGCTTGTCTGTAATCTGAAAATTCTTAGAAACCTCTTCAATTACCTCGTCAACCCTTGTGTCGATTATACCGCTCATAATGTAGACGGAATCCTCTTTCATAAAGCTTTTAACACCCTGTGACAGGAAGATAATTGCGTCAGCCACAATGTTAGCCACAACTATGTCAAATTTACCGCTGACCTTTTCGGTGAAGTTGCCCTCAATGGCGGTGAACTTGTACTGCACATTGTTTAGAATGGCATTTTCCTTTGCGGTTTTTACAGCCATAGGGTCAATGTCAACACCAACAGCAGTTTTTGCCCCCAAAAGGAGGGAGGCGATTCCCAATATTCCGCTTCCACAGCCAACATCAAGGACGGTTGTATCTTCCTTTACTATTTTTTCAAGCACCTCAAGGCACAGCCTTGTTGTTTCGTGAGTGCCTGTTCCAAAGGCAAGTCCGGGGTCAAGGTTGATGACAATTCTGCCCTCGGGGTCAAAATTCTTTCGCCACGTAGGGCGGATAAGGAGTTTTTCCCCCACAGGTGAGGGCTGAAAATACTGTTTCCAGTTGTTCAGCCAATCCTCGTCGTTGCAGTCAAGGGAGTCAACCTGAAAATCTATGTCTGCATCCTTCAGCATTTCTGAGATTTTGCTTACAGCCTCCAGAGGATTGTCCTCACAGCTGATGTACATATGCACCTTTGCCTTGGTTCTGTCCTTAGCCAGAAGCTCCTCGTCAATCAAATCAATGTGGGCAATTTCCTCCACATCCTGTTCAAGGTTTGTGTAGTCCTCAATGTATATGCCGTAGGGAACAACCTCGTTGGCAATGTCGGAAACCTCGTCCACATCCTTGTTGCTGACAGTTACAGTTATTTCAGTCCAGTCCATAATATCACCGTTTGAGTAAAAATATTCAGTATCTTATATTCTACTGTATTTGTTTTTAAAATACAAGGGTTATTTCCTTATTGTACTTGTCTTATTGGGGTAAGTTTAATTTCATATGACCTTATATTGTCGGTTAATGCTCTACTGCTTTCCGTCAAGATTCCTCGGTCACTTCGTTTCCTCGGAATGACAGGAGCAGGCACTTTTAGTTACAGAAGGCCTCCACCAGACGGGTATTCCCTTGCTAAGGGAAATGCCCCGCAGGGGCAAAGGGTTTGCCGTTTTCGCCAGAAAAAGGGGGACCGCTTGCGGTGGAAGGAGGGAAAAAGTGTTCTCTTTATCTCTCTTTGTCTTTAGAGGATAGTGTGGTTATGTGTTCTGACTCAAACTATAAAATCTAAAGACATACCAAGATATATTGACTACTTTTTCGCTCCCTCAGTCACGCAAGCGTGACAGCTCCCTCATCCGATGGAGCCTTTGTGTGTCATTCCGAACGTAGTGAGGAATCTCATTCCTCTTGTAGATTTTCTAAAAACAAATCATTGGTTTTATTTGTGTTGTAATTGAAAAACAAGAAAAAATTATCGTTTTTCGATAAAAAAGTATTGACTTTCGGTTATATTGATGATATTATAGCTTCAACGAAAGGGAGGTTTATATGAACAACATTAAATTTTTTCATGGTATAAGCAAATTTTTCTATGTGATTTCAAATATCGCAACAATATTTTTATTTATTGCACTTGTGTTTACTGTGGCGGTGTCAGTATTTCTGATTGTGTTGCCTAATGACACAGTGGTTTTAGGTGCACAAGGGGATGTTAACGCAACCGTTAAGGTGTCAAATATAGTCAGCGACCCATTTGCATTTTTGGAGAATGAAAAAAATGACAGTAATATTGACAAAGGAAAAGACGGAGAAGTCCAGTGGGAAGTAAAGGACGGAAAGATGACCGGCAAAGCCATAGGTTACGGTCAGGGTGTTGCATCCTTTGAGATGACCCGTGACGGAGTGCTGAAGGGTGACGCACTTTCGGAAAACTACACCATAAACAACTATCAGATTGGAATTGTTACACTTCCAAAGGTTATTCAGCTGATGTTCCTTTTGGTGGCAATTTTCTACGGCAAAAGGATTTTTAAGGAGCTGAAAACCTGTGAAACACCCTTTACAGAAACGATAAGGAAAAATCTTGTAAAGCTTTCGGCGGTGATTTTAGGCTTTAGCTTTATTCCTGCGTTAGTTGAAAAAATATTCCTTGCCTGTATGTCACTTTCAAATATTGAAAAATCGGGGATTGACATCACATCAGGATTTTCTGTGACAACATTTTTTGTGGCTGTGGTGCTGTTTGTGTTGTCCCTTATATTCAGTTACGGCGTCAGCCTGCAAAAACAGGCAGACGAAACATTGTAGGTGAAGCTATGTCAATAATTCTAAGACTTGACCGTGTTATGGCGGACAGAAAAATGTCACTTAATGAGCTTTCGGAAAAGGTGGGCATTACAAAGGCAAATATGAGCAACATCAAAAACGGAAAAATTTCGGCAATCAGGTTTTCTACCCTTGACGCAATTTGCAAAACTCTGAAATGCCAGCCGGGGGATATTCTGGAGTACAACGAGGAGGATTAAAGTATATGTATGCAATAGAAACTAAGGGTTTATGCAAAAGCTACAACACCCTTAAGGCGGTTAATAAGCTGGACCTCACCGTAAATGAGGGGGAGCTGTTCTCCCTTTTGGGTGTAAACGGAGCAGGTAAAACCACTACAATAAAAATCCTCTGCGGACTTACAAAGAAAACTGACGGCGAGGCTTTTATATGGGGAAAAAGCATAGATACAAATAGGGATGAAATCAAAAAAATAATCAATGTTTCACCCCAGGAAACAGCTGTTGCCCCAAACCTTTCTGTAAGAGAAAACCTGGAGCTTATTGCAGGGATATACGGCTACAAAGGGGACAGCCTTAAAAACAGGGTGGAAAAGGTGACAGAGCAGTTCAGCCTTGAAGAGGTTATGAACCGGCGTGCAAAGACCCTTTCGGGGGGATGGCAAAGAAGGCTTTCCATTGCCATGGCCATAATAAGCGAGCCAAAGGTGTTGTTCCTTGACGAGCCTACATTGGGTCTTGATGTGCTTGCAAGACGTGAGCTGTGGAGAGTTATAAAGGACTTAAAGGGAAGTGTGACTATTGTCCTCACAACCCACTATATGGAGGAGGCACAGGAGCTTTCGGACCGCATTGGAATTATGGCAAAGGGAAAGCTTTTAACCGTTGACACTCCCCAAAAGCTTATGGAAAAAACATCTTCTCAGAACATTGAGGAGGCATTTGTAAAAATTGCAGAGGGGGCAACAGAATGAGAACACTTTTGTTTGGAAAGAGAAATGCCAAAGAAATTTTGCGTGACCCGTTGTCATATGTTTTTACATTGGGCTTTCCTGTTTTGCTCCTTGTTGTGTTTCAGGTGATTGCCTCCTGCACACCAAGCGGACAGGTATATTGGTTTGAGCTTGGGTATCTTGCACCGGGAATTGCAGTATTTTCCTTTTCCTTCGTAATGCTGTATATGTCAATCCTCGTTGCAAACGACAGGACTACAACATTTCTTTCAAGGCTTTACACCTCCCCAATGAAGGCATTTGACTTTATTGCAGGGTACAATCTTCCGGGAATGGTGATTTGTCTGGGACAGATTGTCATCTGCTACATAACTGTGGGAGTTATCTCCCTGATTACAGGGGAAGAGGTTAGCATGGGTAGTCTGTGGCTGACAATCCCTGTGTATCTTCCTTTGATGCTGATGTTTGTATCGGTGGGGGTTATGTTCGGATGTCTTTTCAGTAATAAATCCGCACCGGGGATATGCTCTGTGGTAATTCAGGTTGTGGGATTCTTAGGTGGAATCTGGATGCCTGTTTCCACAATGGGAGGATACGAAACTGTGTGCGAGTGTCTGCCATTCTACCCTGCCATCCAGATAGGCAGAAGCATCCTGTTAGGCGAGGACATTACAGATGGAAAAATCCCCCTGTATATTGTAATAGCACTTGCCTACATTGTGGTGCTGGTTGCTTTGTCAATCCTTTGCTTTAAGGCAAAAACACAAAGTGACGATAAATAAACCGAATATATAAAATAAAGGGGTAACACCATTTTGTCGGTGTTACCCCTTTTTGCCGTAAAAAATTACTTTTTCTCTACAGGATTATTCCTTATGTAATCCTCAAGAATATCCCCTGCAATTCTGCAAAGCTCAGGACAGGGACGCTTTTTGTAGTAGCTTTCTGTGCGCTTTTCCGGGACGATTCCGTCCTTTTTGTCAAGCCCCAGAAGCTCCTTGCAGATTATTGAGCCGTTAAGCTCCTTGTAAGAATTTGCAACATCGTTAACCCTTTTGTACAGCTCCTTTTTGGCTTCAAAATCCTTTGGGTCGCTGTATCCGTAAAGACTGTTGATTACAAATACCATACCGCTTACACATCCGCAGACTTCCCTCATTCTGCCCATTCCTCCGCCAAAGCCGGAAACGAGTTTTGCTACCAAATCTCTTTCCATTCCCATTTCTTCCTCAAAGGCAATGGCGACGGACTGTGAACAGTTGTAGCCCTGTTTAAAAAGGGATAGTGCTTTTTCGCCCTTAGTCATTGAGAGCCTCCAGCTGTTTTTTAAATTCCTTTAGCTTTTCCTCAGCCTTTTTCACCTTGGACTTGGCTTCCTCGGTGTCAAGGTCCTTGTTTTTCTCTATAATACTTTCCTGTGTTTCAATAAAATGCTCCAGCACCTTTCGGCGGAGAACATCTGTGTCCTCTGTCTGGCCGGATTCTTCCTGGATTTCATCCTGTTGTTCTTCCGGGAACTCCACAGGCTGACCGTTCTTTTCCACCAATATGTTAGGGTTGTTGGTGAGGTGCATTTCCTTTGTGACAATACCCATAACCTCCTTGTTGATTACAAGGTTAAATCCCATTGGATTTACAGACACAGCAAACAAATCATCTGTGGAGAAAATGCGGAAAACCTCAATAAAGGGAAGCTCAATGCAAACCCTTTTGTCCTGAGGCAAAGAGGCATAGTCCTTCATAAGAGGTGTCCCCAGAAAATATTCGTACTCCTTGCGGTCGGTAAGCAAGGGCAAAACCTTTTGTCCTGCCTCGCCGGTGTTCAGGAAGGGGTATTTTACCTGCATCTGATTTCCTTTTTTGCGTTGCACAATGGCGGGAACAAGCACAACGGACTCCTGCAAGGCTTTTGTAAGGGGACTTTCCTCCTTAACTACAACACCCTTGCCCTCTTTTTTGTACTTCGCCACCTGCTGAAGAAAAATCAGGGATTCTATGTACAGTTTTGGGTTAGTCCTTGTTTGAGATTTGTCAGCTTTCAGAATTGTATCCCTTGGAATAATAAGAGGACGCAGTCTGCCGTCTGTGAATTCCACATTCTTAAATCCCAGCCTTGGCATATCCTCAACCATTGCAACAAAGTCTGCACCGCTTATCTTTCTGATTTCCACATCAAGGTTTTGCTGTGCAAGGTTGTTGATAAGGTAATCAGCCTCGCTCGGGTCAACCAGTACAATAACATCGTGATTAAAGGCATAAAAGTGATTTGTAGCCTTGGAAATTACAATCCACAGCTCCTCAAGCTTCATAATCTTTTCAAGGGTAAGCATACGAAAGTGAATGTCGTACTCTGTAAAATACTGCATATCATCTTCGTTTTTCATTTCCTTTGCTTTTTTGATGCAGGTGTTCTCAAGATAGTCAATAAAGCAAATATTTTCTGTCACCGAGGCGTTTTGCATTGCCTCTCGTCCATGGTCGTGGTCCTCAAAGAATGAGCGTACCAGCTTATCCATTCTTTCGTTATCTACCATATAATCAAGTCCTTTAACTTATTTTAATATCAACACAAAAATTATATCATAAGGTGAAAATAATGTAAATGAAGTAATTGTCAAAAATAACTTATGCCACTAAAAATATATTTGAATTATTCAAAATATTTGTCGATTTCTGAGGTCAGACTGCTGTCCAGCTCATAGTAT
>JBJEOU010000120.1:0-17318 GCA_051880875.1 Ruminococcus sp.
AAAAGTACGGTGATATGCCCCTTAGAATCATCGGCCCCAGTCAGGCGGCTGTGTATAAAATAAGCAATAAATACAGATTCAAAATTATTATAAAATGCAGAAATTCAAAGGGATTTAGAAGTGCAGTCAACTCTGTGCTGATGGATTTCTCAAAGAAAAAGGAATATAACAGTATTCAAATTACGGTGGATATAAATCCACAATCATTTAATTAGGTGATTATTATGGCTATCAGAAATATTGTAAAAGACGGAGACGAGATTCTCCACAAAAAATGCCGTGAGGTTGTAAAGTTTGACGAAAGACTCTGGACTCTCCTTGACGATATGGCAGAAACAATGCACGATGCTGAGGGTGTCGGACTTGCCGGAAGTCAGGTTGGTGTTTTGCGAAGAGTTGTGGTTATCGACATCGGTGACGGTGTAATCGAGCTTGTAAATCCAAAAATCATTAAGGCAGAGGGTGAGCAGGTAACAGCCGAGGGATGTCTTTCCTTCCCCGGAGAATACGGTATGACCAAAAGACCAATGTATGTAACTGTTGAGGCACAGGACAGAAAGGGCAAAACCTTTGAAATCAGCGGAGAGGGACTCCTTGCCAAGGCTTTTTGTCACGAGATTGACCACCTTGACGGCATTGTGTATAAGGATATTGTAATCCGTATGCTGTCACCGGAGGAGATTGAGTGATGAATGTTGTTTTTATGGGTACTCCCGACTTTGCAGTACCGTCACTAAAGGCAATAGCAAAGCACCACAATGTCCTTGCTGTGTTCACCCAGCCGGACAAACCTGTGGGAAGAAAAATGGTTATGACCCCTCCTGATGTAAAGGTTTGTGCCCAGGAGCTTTCCATACCTGTCTACCAGCCGGCAAGGCTTCGTGAGGGTGATAACGAGAAGATTATCAGGGAGCTTAACCCCGATGTAATAGTTGTTGTTGCCTATGGTCAGATACTTCCGGAAAACATACTTAATATTCCAAGGTACGGTTGCATAAATGTTCACGGCTCACTTCTTCCCAAGTACCGTGGTGCCGCACCAATTCAGTGGTCTGTCCTTAACGGTGACGAGGTTACCGGTGTTACCACAATGTATATGGAAAAGGGACTTGATACCGGGGACATCCTCCTAAAGGAGGAATACAAAATCGGCGTTAACGAAACAGCAGGAGAGGTCTTTGACAACCTTGCAATGCTTGGTGGAGAGCTGATTATAAAAACCCTTGACTATGCTGAAAAGGGTAAACTCAATCCCATTAAGCAGGACGACAGCCTTTCAACTTATGCAAAAATGCTTGACAGGTCAATGTGTAAAATAGATTTTTCTAAAACAAACAAAGAGGTGCATAATAAGGTAAGGGGACTTTGCCCCTGGCCTGTTGCATCAACTGTGTTTGAGGGAAAAATCCTTAAAATATTCGAAACCCGCCTTGCGTCCGGCAACGGAAAGCCGGGGGAGGTTATATGCACAAATCCCCTTACAGTTGCCTGTGGCGAGGGTGCTGTGGTAATAAATTCAGTTCAGCTCCAGGGCAAAAAGAGGATGGATTCAAACGCCTTTTTGCAGGGGCACAAAATTGATATTGGAACAATAATAGGTGATTGATTATGCATTATTTTTATGGAATTGACTGGACATACATTGTGTTTATGCTCCCTTGCTTTATTCTTTCAATGATATGTCAGATAAAAGTTAAATCAAATTTCTCAAAGTACAGTAATGTGCGAAATATGCGTGGTATGACAGGCGCCCAGGCGGCACAGTATGTGCTGAATCAGTACGGTGTAACAGGGGTCAGGATAGAGCCTACATCAGGCAGTCTTACCGACCACTTTGACCCACGAACAAATGTTATCCGCCTGTCAGAAAGTGTTTATAATGTTGCCTCCGTTGCAGCTGTTGGTGTAGCCTGTCACGAGGCAGGACATGCTGTTCAGCACGCAACAGGCTATGTACCCAATAAAATCAGAAGTGCCGTTGTGCCTGCCGCCAGAATCGGCTCAAATGTAGGCTGGATTCTGTTCCTTGTAGGTCTTTTCTTGCCCTCACAGTATAGCTTTATTCTGTGGCTTGGCATCATCTTCTTTTCACTTTCTGTACTGTTCACAGTAGTAACTCTCCCTGTTGAGTTCGATGCCTCTCGCAGGGCTTTAAAGTGTATCAGAGAAACCAACCTCTTAACCACAGAGGAGTACGAGGGTACAAAAAAGGTGCTACAGGCAGCCGCAATGACCTATGTTGCCGCAGCGGCAACTGCTCTTCTCCAGCTTTTGCGTCTTATTCTAATTGCCAACAGGAGAGATTAATGATTAACCCCAGAAGAATTGCATTTGATGTGCTTTACAAGATTGAAACAGACAAAAGCTACAGCTCAATCTTAGTAAATCAGGCACTAAAAGAAAATAAGCTTTCCAAGCTGGATTCATCCTTTGCCTCCGCCATAATCTACGGAGTCCTGGAAAGAAAGCTGACCCTTGACTATATAATCCGCAGTTATTCTTCATTAAGGCTAAAGAAAATTGAGAAAAAAACTCTCATTCTCCTTAGAATGGCTGTTTACCAAATGCTTTTTATGGATAAGGTTCCCGAAAGTGCCGCCGTCAACGAAACAGTAAAGCTGGCAAAAAGCCTTAAGCTCTATAAGTCGTCAGGCTTTATCAATGGACTTTTAAGGAGCATTACAAGGGCAGAGGAAAAGTATAACCTTGAAAATATCAAGGACAAAAATAAGTACCTCTCAGTAAAATATTCTGTTCCCCAGGAAATCATATCCCTTTGGAAAGAAAGCTACGGGGAAGAGGTCACCCTTGAAATGCTCAACAGCATAACAGGCAGACCCCCACTTTATGCAAGGGTTAATACCCTCATTACAACAAAAGAGGATTTGCTCATTTCCCTTGAAAAAGAGGGCATAGGGTGTGAGAGTACACCCCTTGAAAATGTTATAAAAATCAGCTCCACAGGTGCAGTGGAAAATTCCCCTTCCTTTAAGGAGGGAAAGTTCTACATTCAGGATTTGTCCTCAAATATTGCTGTGGAATGCTTTTCTCCAAAGTCGGGACAAACTCTGTATGACGTCTGCTCCGCACCGGGTGGAAAGTCCTTTGCATCAGCAATTCTTATGAATAACACAGGAAAAATCAATTCCTTTGACCTTTATCCTCACAAGATTAATCTGATAAATTCAAGCTGTAAAAGGCTGAAAATCCACATAATTAATGCAAGTGTCAAGGACGCTTTGGAAAATGATGAGGAAGAAACAGCAGATGCAGTTATATGTGATGTACCCTGCTCCGGACTTGGTCTAATCCGCAGAAAACCGGAGATAAGATACAAGGAGGATTTGTTTGATAATTCTTTAAAAGAAATTCAATACAAAATCCTCACCGCTTCATCACGCCTTGTAAAAAAGGGAGGCAGACTTCTCTACTCCACCTGCACCCTTAATCCTGACGAAAATAACAAGATGGTAGAAAAATTCCTCTGTGAAAACCAGGATTTTCAGGGAGAGGATATAATTCTCCCAAAGAATATTAAAAGAACAGTTGAGGAAAAGTCCTACGAATGTTCACTTTTCCCCCAGACAAACAATTCAGACGGTTTCTACTTTGCCATATTAAGGAGGAAAGACAAATGACTGATTTAAAATCAATGAAAACTCTGGAAATTCAGGATTTTGTCGTAAAGCATAATTTTCCCAAATACAGGGCAGAGCAAATCTTCCGCTGGGTAAACACCGGCGTGTCGTCCTTTGACGAAATGAAGAATATTCCCAAGGATTTACGCAGTAAACTGTCTGAATATTATTACATTTCTGTTGTAAATATTGAAAAAAAGCAAGTTTCAAGTTATGATAAAACAGTTAAGTATCTCTTTAAATTCGGTGACGGCGAGTGCGTGGAATCAGTTGTAATGAGCTATCACCACGGTTATACAATCTGCATTTCAACCCAGGTGGGGTGCAAGATGGGGTGCAAGTTCTGCGCCACAGGTATGCAGGGTTTCACAAGGAACTTAACCGCCGGTGAAATGCTCTGCCAGATTGAAGCCGCTCAAAAGGACTTGGGAATCAGAATTTCAAACATCGTCCTTATGGGTATGGGTGAACCCCTTGACAACTATGACAATGTGGTAAAGTTTATAGATTTAGTTTCCTCAGAAAAGGGACTGAACATAGGCAAAAGGCACATCACCCTTTCAACAAGTGGTGTAGTACCTAAAATCTACTCCTTAGCAGATTTAGGAATGCAGATTACACTTTCTGTTTCTCTTCACGCACCAAACGACAAAATGAGAAGTGCCACAATGCCTGTTAATGACGCTTACAATATCAACAGTCTTATGGAGGCTGTCAGATATTATATAGATAAAACCCACAGGAGGGTAAGCTTTGAGTACGCTATGATAGACGGCGTAAACGACAGCGACTCCTGTGCAAATGAGCTTGGCAGACTAATCAAAGGAATGCTTGTTCATGTCAATTTAATCCCGGTCAATTCGGTCAAGGGAAGCGACTACCGCAAGAGCAACAAGGAAAGGCTGATTTCCTTTACAAACATACTTAATTCTTACGGCATAAGCGCCACCGTAAGGCGAACTCTGGGCAGTGACATTGACGCAAGCTGTGGCCAGCTAAAGGGTAAATACAAGGAAGGAGGATAATAATCTTGAATATTTACAGCAAGACAGACAGAGGAAAAGTACGCCAGGACAATCAGGATTATTGTCTTTCGGGGAAAATTGCCGAGGATTCCCTTTGGGCGGTTGTCTGTGACGGTATGGGCGGAGCTAACGGAGGGCACACAGCCTCCACAACAGCCTCCGAATACATAGCCCGTGAAATCAAAAATCTCTACACAGGTGACTTTACCAAAGAAGAACTCATTACCCTCTTAACCAATGTTGTTGTTGGTGCAAACCTTGAGGTTTACAACATTGCACGAAAAAATATTGAACTCACCGGAATGGGCACAACCTGCGAGCTTGTGTTCATCCGTGACAACATCATTCACATAGTCCATGTGGGTGACTCAAGGACATACATAATAAGGGACGGCAAAGCCATTCAACTCACCGAGGACCATTCCCTTGTGCAGGAGATGGTCAACCGTGGGGAAATCACAAAAGAAGAGGCTATGGTTCATCCCAACAAAAACTTCATCACCAGGGCGGTGGGAATCCGCTTTGATGTAAATGTGGATTATGTGGAGTGCCCTTACCAAAGGGGCGACACAATCCTTATCTGCACAGACGGACTTACAAACTGTGTTTCCGAAGAAGAAATTGTAGAGATAATCAAGAACAACCGCAGCAGTAAGGTTGTCAATAAACTTGTTGACGCAGCAAACAACGGTGGCGGCACCGATAATATTACCGTCATAACAATATTTTAGGAGGAATAGTCATGGATAAGTACACAGGCAAAAAGCTTGACGGACGCTACGAAATCCACGAACTTATCGGTGTTGGTGGTATGGCAAATGTTTACAGGTGCTACGATACCATTGACGACAGAGAAGTAGCCATCAAAATTCTCAAGGAAGAATTTTTGGATAATGCCGAATTTATCCGACGCTTCAAGAACGAAAGCAGGTCAATCGCCGTATTGTCCCACCCAAACATTGTAAAGGTGTACGATGTTTCCTTTGGAGATATGATTCAGTACATTGTAATGGAGTACATTGACGGCATTACCCTCAAGGAATATATAGCACAGCAGGGTGTAATCAAGTGGAAAGAGGCTCTCCACCTTACAACCCAGATTTTAAGGGCATTACAGCACGCCCACGAAAAGGGCATTGTCCACCGTGACATCAAGCCTCAGAACATTATGCTTTTGCAGGACGGCACAATCAAGGTTACAGACTTTGGCATTGCCAGAAACTTTAATTCTGCCACAAGAACAATGACAGAACAGGCAATCGGTTCTGTCCACTATATCGCCCCCGAGCAGGCAAAGGGAGGCAACACTGACGGAAAAACCGACATCTACTCCGTCGGCGTAATGATGTACGAAATGCTTACAGGCAAACTGCCATTTGTTGCCGACAACGCAGTTTCCGTAGCTATAATGCAGCTCCAGTCCACACCAAAGCTCCCTCGTGACATCAACCCTGACATTCCGGCAGGACTCCAGGAGATAACCCTTCACGCAATGCAGAAGGATCCAAGGGCAAGGTACGAGTCTGCACAGGCTATGCTTAATGATATAGACAGATTCCGACTTAACCCCGGCATTGTGTTTGGCTACAGCCTGAACAGACCTGAGGAACAGACAAAGTATGTTGAGCCTGTTTCCGAAAGAAGAGAGCCAAAGAAAAAGGTTGAACCGGAGGAAAGCAAAAAGAAAGAAGAGCCTGTTGACTTTGACAACGATGAAAAGGAAGAGAAGAAGGAGCGTTCCCAAAAGCAGTCCGTAATCATAGGCATTGTAGCATCATTCCTTATCTGCCTTGTGGGCTTTGGAGTTTACTTCCTTGTTCATTCTCTCACAGGAGGTTCTGCCGATACAGAGGTACCGGACTATGTGGGCAGAACAATCGTTGACATCAAGCAGGAATCCGATAAAAACGACTTTAATTTTGATATAGAATTTGAGTATGATTCCAGTCAAAAGGAGGGCGTAGTTCTCTCTCAGAAGCCGGAGGCAAACTCGAAAATGGTTAAGCAGGGTGCAACAATTCAGCTTACCGTAAACGGAAAAAATTCCCAGGTTGTAGTTCCTCATCTCCTTAACACAACAGAAGAGGACGCCATCAAACAGCTTGAAAGCCGCAGTCTTGTTCCCGAAATTGTGTATATCCGCAGTGACGATGTGAACACAGACTATGTGTCCTCAGAATTCCCGAATCCGGGAGAAAAAACAACAATCGGCTCAACTATTTACCTCTATGTTTCAAAGGGCCCTGCCCCTTCAAAAGTTAAAATCCCGGATGTAACAGGCAAAAAGCTGGACGAAGCCAGGGCAGAACTGGAAAAGAAAGGACTCCAGGTTGAGTACGAGTATGACGAAAACAGCTATGAAGAAAAGGATACTGTAATCCGTCAGAATCCTCTCCAGGGCGGAACTGTCAAGAAGGGATATACTGTCAAGCTGGTGCTTTCCGGCGGAAAGAAGGACAGTCAGTCCATTGACATTGAGGTTCAGCTACCAACAGATGAAACAAACAGCGTTTCCCTGCAGGTTGTGTTTGACGGTGATGTTTTTGTAACAACAAATGTTATTCCGTCAGAACTTAAGGTGTACAAGTTTACCCTTACAGGCACAGAAAGCAACTCCAATGTTAAGGTTTACCTCAACGGTCAGCTGTATCAGGAATACACAATCGACTTCCAGAACAAGACAGCTTCTCCAACCTATCACGAATACAAGGTTGCCACAACACCAACCGAAACAACTGAGGAAACAACTGCTCCGGAAATCGAGTCCTCAACAGAATACTCTGTTCCAGAGGTTTCTTCCACCGAACCGGTAACAAATCAAACAGACGCACCAGTACAGCCTACAACAGCGCCGATGGATAATGACACACCGGAGTAATTTGATGAAAGATACTAAAGCAGAGGGTCTAATTGTTAAAGCAATCAGCGGCTTCTATTATGTGGAAGTCGCTGATAAAATATATGAATGTAAGGCAAGGGGAGCGTTCCGCAAGGACAAGAGCGCACCTCTTGTTGGTGATTTAGTTACAATTTCTCTTTCCCAAAACGGCTACTGTGTAATTGACGAAATCCGTCCACGGAAAAATTCCCTTGTAAGGCCTCCAATGGCCAACATAGATAATATTGTAATTGTGTGCAGTACCGTTTCACCATCACCTAACTACACAGTTATTGACAAAATGATTTCAACAGCGGTGTACAACGATATGGAGCCTGTTATTGTGATTTCAAAGTCGGATATTTCCTCCGGTGACGAGTTGTATGATATATACAGCAAAACAGGGATAAAGACAATCCTTTATTCCTCCGTAACAGGTGTTGGTGTGGAAGAAATCTACAGTATTTTGCCAAACAAAATCACAGCCTTTATAGGAAACAGCGGAGTGGGAAAGTCCACCCTTCTTAACAAGCTTTTCCCCGACTTTAACCTGAAAACAGGGGAGATAAGCGAAAAGCTGGGCAGAGGCCGTCACACCACCAGAACGGTTGAGCTGTTTAAAACAAGGGACGGCTATGTGTGCGACACTCCTGGATTTTCCACAGTTCAGTTAGAGAGATTTAATATAATTGACAAAGACAGCTTGCAATACACATTTCCCGAGTTTCAGGATTATATAGGCAACTGCAAATTCACCTCCTGCAGTCACACCTGCGAAAAGGGCTGTGCTGTAATTGAGGGTGTAAAGCAGGGGCAAATTCCCCTTTCCCGACACAACAGCTATGTGGAAATGTATAATGAAATAAAAAATATAAAAGAATGGGAGCGAAAAAAATGAGATGTGTTATTATTTCTGGTTCTCCTGATACCAGCATAGAAGAAATCAAAACCCTTTGCAGCAACGATGACTTCATTGTTTGTGCAGATTCCGGCTATACCTTTGCCAGAAAAGCAGGACTAAACCCCGACCTTATAATCGGCGATTTCGATTCCCTACAGGAGGAACTCCCCTCCGACACAGAGGTGGTAAAGCTCAACACCGTTAAGGACGACACCGACACAGAGCATTGTGTTATGGAGTGCATCCGCAGGGGTTACAAGGACTTTTTGCTCCTTGGCTCAGTGGGTGGCAGAACAGACCACACCTTTGCCAACATTGCAATCCTTTCCTTTTTGTCAGAATATAACTACCACGGAGTTGCAAGGAATAACGGTGAAGAAATCCAGATTCTCAAAGAGGGTACCTACAATATGGACGGCAAAAAGGGACTTACTTTTTCTGTTTTCCCTTATGGATGCGAAAGCGTAAATGTTACATATAAGGGTGCAAAATACCCTCTTGACAACGACACCCTGACCTACAATGTATCAAAGGGAATCAGCAATGTTTTCTGTGATGATAAGGCAGAAATAACTATTAACAGAGGACGAGCCATCCTGCTCACCTATTACAAGGGGAATACTAAATAAATCACAATATATTTAATCAGTATTTCCAAGAGGTAATTATGCTATACAATATTTGCGGACTCAATGTTCAGTATACTGCAAAATATCCACAGACCATCAGCCGTTCAGAAAAATATATTGCAGATGACCAGAACCGTACCCCGGACATCACCCTTGATGTCACCGAGGAAAGAATTGATAACTACATAAGTATTTACCCTCAGGTTTCCCACTCACTTGCGGAGTATGTAATCTATGGAGCATCCTTTTACGAGGCTGTTCTGGATTTTGATGCAATTTTACTCCATTCCTCCGCCATAGCTGTTGACAACAAGGCATATCTTTTTACAGCCGACAGCGGAACAGGAAAGTCCACCCACACAAAGCTTTGGATGGATTATTTCGGCGACAGAGCGGTAATGATAAATGACGACAAGCCTGTAATAAGGATTATTGACGAAAAAATCTATGCCTGCGGAACGCCTTTTTCCGGCAAGCACGATATTAACAGTAATGTTTTAGTTCCCCTAAAGGGCATATGCTGTCTTAATCAAGGGAAAGAAAATCACATAGAAAAAATCAGCAACCGTGAGGCGATTCAAAAACTAATGCAGCAAACCCTCCTTGTACCCCACAGGACTGGAGTTAACAACCTTTTGGATGTGCTTGACAGGGTGATAAAGAGTGTGGATGTTTACAAGCTCTACTGTGATATTTCAGAAGACGCTGTATTGACATCATATAACGGTATGAAGTAAAAATCTGGTGTGTGCTATGGCTAAAAAGCAAGAAAAAACAAATGTAATGAGAATACTTGACCAAAAGAAAATTGAGTACAGCCATTTTGCCTACGACAACACAAAGCTAAACGCAGAAGAGGTGGCAAACTGCCTTGGTCAGAGTGTGGAAAAGGTTTTCAAAACCCTTGTAACCGTTGGAAAAAGCGGAGAGCATTATGTTTTTGTTGTGCCTGCAAACAGGGAGCTTGACCTTAAGAAGGCGGCAAAATGCGCCGGGGAAAAATCCATAGAAATGATACCCCAGAGGGAGCTTTTGCCCCTAACCGGGTACATTCACGGCGGTTGCTCACCAATCGGAATGAAAAAGCAGTTCAAAACTTTTATCCACACCACAGCACAGGATTTTGACAACTTCTATTTTTCAGCCGGCAGAGTGGGAAGTCAGGTGTCAACCTCACTTTCTTCACTTCAAAGGGTAATTGATGTTGTTCCTGCCGACATAATTAAAGAAAACTCTTGATTTTTTATCATTGTTATGTTAGAATATCAAATGTTATGGGGGCGTAGCTCAGCTGGGAGAGTACCACAATGGCATTGTGGGAGTCGAGGGTTCGATCCCCTTCGTCTCCACCAAATAAGAACCGCAATTTTGATACAATGTGTCAAGACTGCGGTTTCTTTCTTTTTGCACCGATTAATTTTTAAAGTGCTTGTATTCAAGTCTTTTCTGACTTCAATTTAAAATTTGCCTGTCGAGGCACTCGACTAAATTATCGTTCAGCTTAAAAATCAATTCCAAACTTCAAGGGCATGTTTATGCGTGTCCTTTTTACTTCAAAATCCGACTGAACAATATATAAAATTTCAGTTTTTTTATAAAAAATATTGGCTGTTTTGAAATTTTGTTGTATAATTAATTTTATATACTGTTTATAAGGGTATGATTCTTTGAAACTTCTGCGCAAATCTTGCATTTTAATTATGACTGTCGCCGTAATTTTTTCTTCGGGGTGCAGTCTTGATTCAGAATACAACTGCGAGTTTTTCGCAATGGATACGGTTATGACGATTAACGCCTACGGCAGTAAAAGCGAAAGTGCGGTAAAAGCGGCGCAGAATGAAATCAACAGACTTGATAAGCTGTTGTCCGTACAAAGGGAAAACAGCGAGATTCATAGGCTCAACCGGTTAAAAGAAATGACCGTTTCGGAAGATACGCTGACTCTTATCACACGTTCAAAGGAAATCTACACACTTACAGACGGTGCATTTGACATAAGCTGCGAGCCTCTTACCCGTGAATGGGGATTTTATTCGGGACTTGAAAACAAGGTTCCGTCACAACAGGCTATTGAAAATGCGCTTAAAGGCGTGGGAGCAGAGCATATAAATATAGAAAACAGCAGAGTAAAGCTTGACGAAAATACTTCCCTCGACCTGGGCGGAATCGCAAAGGGTTATGCATCCCGTAAAGCATATGAAATATTAAAAGAAAACGGCGTTTCCTCTGCACTTATGTCGTTGGGAGGAAATGTACGAGCCGTCGGCTCAAAGCCTGACGGAGAAAGCTGGAGCGTTGCAATAACAAACCCCGACGACAACTCAAAGAGTATCGGAACCCTTAAAATTTCCGACAAAGCCGTTGTTACCTCGGGGGGCTACCAGCGTTACTTTGAAGAAAACGGACAAACCTACCATCATATAATAGATACTAAAACGGGTTATCCCGCTGATAGCGGATTGAAATCCGTCACTGTTGTTTCGGAAGATGATACCCTTGCAGACGCTCTTTCAACTTCGCTTTTTGTTATGGGGCTTGAAAAGTCGAAAGAGTTTTACAGCGAAAACAGCTTGCTTTTCGGAGCGGTTTTCATTACCGACAAAGGGGAAATTTACGTTACTGACAATCTGAATGACAGCTTTATGTCAAAGCAAGGCTTTGAGGTGATTTCAGTATGAAAAACCGCATATGGATAATTTTATTTTCGGTTGTGGCTGTACTTTGCCTTGGAGTGTGGCTTTTTATTTCAAATGCTTCATCACCGTCAAAGGTTGTGGGAATTTACCAAAACGGCAGTCTTGTTGAAAAAATCGACTTGAACAGCGTCACAGGTCAGCGTGAAATCACGATTTCGGGTGAATACGGCGACAATGTAATCCTTGTATCAAATGGTCACATTGAAATGAAGTCAGCCGATTGTCCCGACAAGATTTGCGTTGAGCACGGCGAGCTGAAAAGCAGTGCCTCTCCCATTGTGTGCCTGCCCAACAAGGTGGTAATAAAATTTGAAGACGGTACAGACGGTGCTGACGCAAAAACAGGAGCAGTGGGATGAATACAAAAAAATTGATTTTAACCGCAATTCTCACCGCCTTTGCCCTGGTTGCGTTTGTGATTGAGGGTGCAATCCCTCCGCTTACACCTATTTACGGAGTAAAGCTGGGTCTTGCAAATGTATTTACACTCTTTGCACTCTATGCACTTGGCACACGCTATGCGTTGGCGGTAATGTCGCTGAGAATCCTGCTGGGAAATATATTAACGGGACAGCTTGTGTCGTTTATCTACAGCTTGACGGGAGGACTTCTTTCGTTTTTGCTGATGATACTGCTGAAACGCTTTTTCTCTCTTAAGCAAATGTGGGTGTTAAGCGTTTTATGTGCCGTAACACACAACATAGGTCAGCTTTTGGCGGCAATTCTTATTATGCAAACATTGGCAATTGCATATTATCTGCCGGTACTGATTCTGTCAGGAATTATTGCAGGAGCTTTTACAGGCTTGTGCGCCCAGCTTGTGCTTATAAGGCTTTCAAAAATAAACTTTAAATAATGATTATATATTGTATAAACAACATTACGTGACCGAAGGTCACACATCACTTTTTTTATGGAGGATAGGGCTATGAAACTAAGTGGTATCAGAGTTCCGCACCGAAAACACACAGCGGACAGCGAATCCCAAAGGCTACCGTTGCCCGAAACGGTGGTAATTCCCATGTCAATGCACATTGGCAAGCCTGCCGTACCGACGGTCAGGGTAGGGGAGCTTGTAAAGGTGGGTCAGCTTATTGGCTCGTCCGACGGTTTTATCAGCGCACCCGTACATTCCGGCGTGTCGGGCAAGGTGAAAAAGCTTGATGAAATAACAATGTCGGGGGGGATGAAAACGACCGCCGTTGTAATTGAAACAGACGGTGAACAGTCAGTTTGCGAAAGTGTAAAGCCGCCCGTTGTTACGGACTTTCAGAGCTTTGTAAACGCAGTCAAGGAAAGCGGAATCGTCGGCATGGGCGGTGCAGGCTTTCCCACATTTGTAAAGTTGGGCGTAAAGGATTTGTCGGCTGTTGAAACAATCGTTATCAACTCGGCAGAGTGCGAGCCGTACATAACCTCGGACACAAGGACAATGCTGGACAATGCGGACTATATTTCAAAGGGCATTGACTTGCTCCACAAGTACCTGGGCAAAAAACGCATTATAATAGGTATAGAAAACAACAAAAAGCCCTGCATTGAAAAGATGAGCCAGCTTGCAAAATCAAAGGAAAATGTTGAAGTAAAGGTACTGCCCTCAATTTATCCCCAGGGCGGTGAAAAGGTGCTTGTCTACAACACAACGGGCAGAATGATTCCCAAGGGCGGACTTCCCTTTGATGTGGGAGTAATCGTAATCAACTGCACCACCCTTGCAAAGATTGCAGAATATATTGAAACAGGTATGCCCCTTGTTGAAAAGTGCATTACCGTTGACGGCTCAGCAGTTAAAGAACCTAAAAACGTAATTGCACCAATCGGCACTCCCCTTGAAAAGCTGTTTGAATTCTGCGGCGGATTCAGGAGCGAGCCGAAAAAGGTGCTCTACGGCGGACCGATGATGGGAATTGCCGTTTCTTCCATGGATGTTCCCGTACTCAAAATGACCAACGCCGCAATTGCACTTGACGAAAAGGATGCTCGTCCTCCCAGGACAACCGCCTGTATAAACTGCGGTGAGTGCGTAAACCACTGTCCGTTAAGGCTTGATCCACGTGCGATTGCAAAGGCTTACAAGCTCGACCGGTGCGACGAGCTGAAAAATTTGTGCACCGATTTGTGTATGGAATGTGGCTGCTGTGGGTATGTATGCCCTGCAAAGAGGCACATTGTCCAGACCAACAAGCTTGCAAAGGCAAAGCTTAACAAATACCTGAGAGAATATAAGGAGGACAAAAATGAATAAGCTGATTTCCTCCGTTTCACCCCACATAAATTCATCAAGGACCACGCAGAAAATTATGCTTGATGTGCTTATCGCCTTGATACCCGCAGGCGTTGCCTCAATAATAATATTCGGCTGGCGTTCACTGCTGGTTATCGGCGTTTGCGTGGCAGTATGCATATTATCCGAATTGATTTTTGAAAAAATCTGCAAAAAGGAAAACACAATTTTTGACCTTTCTGCTGTTGTAACGGGTGTTCTGCTTGCCTACAACCTGCCTGTTTCAATTCCGCTGTGGCAGGCGGCTTTCGGAAGCGTGTTTGCAATCGTTGTTGTAAAACAGCTTTTCGGCGGAATCGGTCAGAACTTCGCAAACCCAGCAATCACCGCAAGAATTGTGATGATGACTGCGTTTTCAGGCACTATGACAACTTGGACCTTCCCCGACGCTTCGTCAAGTGCAACTCCCCTTGCGCTTATAACAAAGGGCGAGCCTGATTCAATGCCCTCCTACCTTGATATGCTGTTTGGCGTGCGTGGCGGCTGTCTGGGCGAAACCTGCACAATTGCCTTGCTTGCAGGTGGAATTTACCTGATAGCAAGAAAGGTAATTACGTGGCACACACCCGTTGCGTTTATCGGCACTGTGCTTGTTATGTCGCTGATTTTCGACAAAGCTCCTCTCTATCAGCTTATGTCGGGCGGTCTTATCATCGGTGCATTCTTTATGGCTACCGACTACGCAACCACCCCCTGCACAAAGTGGGGCAAGATAATTTTCGGAGTAGGATGTGGTCTTATCACAATACTAATCCGTTTCTGGGGCGCATCTCCCGAGGGTGTTTCATACTCTATTCTGCTAATGAACATCTTTACGCCCTACATTTCAAGGCTTACACGCTCAAAGCCTCTTGTGGGAGGTAGCAAAAAATGAAAAAGAGTTTTAATGAGATAATAAAACCCGTTCTCGTGCTGGTCTGCATCTGCCTTGTGGTGACGGCTCTGCTTGCCTACATCAATTCGGTGACTTCGCCGATTATCGCAAAAGCCGAGCAGGAAAAGACCGAGCAGGCTATGTCGGAGGTGCTTTGTGAGGCAGACGGCTTTGAAAAGCTGGAAATTGGAAACCTCCCCGACAGAGTAACCGAGGTATATACTGCTACAAACGGCGCAGGTTACGTCTTTATGCTGACGACAAAGGGCTACGGCGGAGATATGAAGCTGATATGCGGAATGGACGCAGACGGAGTAATTGAGCAGTGCAAAACGCTTTCACATGCAGAAACAAGCGGTCTTGGCTCAAAGACAGCCGAGGATCCCTACAGAAATCAGTACTGCGGAAAGAGTGCCGACACCTTAAACGAGGTTGACGCAATAACAGGTGCGACAATTTCTTCAAGTGCATACAAAAATGCAATTGAGGACGCTTTCAAGGCATATGATATGATAAAGGAGGCAGGGAAATGAACAAAAGACAGAATCTTCTGAAGGGTATCATCAAGGAAAACCCTGTTCTTGTGCTTGTGCTGGGAACCTGCCCCACCCTTGCGGTTACGACAAACGTAATGAGTGCGCTGGGAATGGGTGCGGCGGCTACAATCGTTCTGCTCTGTTCAAATGTGGTAATCTCCGCACTTCGCAACATTATCCCCGACAAGGTGCGGATTCCCTGCTACATCGTACTTATTGCAGGCTTTGTAACAATGGTGCAGATGCTTGTCAAGGCATTTGCTCCTGCCCTTGACGAGGCGCTGGGAATTTACCTTCCGCTGATTGTGGTAAACTGCATAATCCTGGGCAGAGCCGAAATGTTCGCAAACAAAAACAAGGTAATCGACTCAGCAATTGACGCTGTAGGAATGGGCGCAGGCTTTGCCCTTGCACTACTCTTGATGGCTACAATCCGTGAGGTGCTGGGCAACGGCACGTGGCTGGGAATTTCAATTCCGATTCTCGCCGAAAACAACATTTCCATTATGACAATGGCGCCCGGCGGATTCCTTGTATTCGGTATATTAATTGCAATTGTAAATAAAATCTCGGGCGGCAAAAACTCCAAAAAGAGCTTTGGCTGTGCCGGCTGTCCGTCAGCCGAGGTTTGCAACAAAGCCACCTGCGGTGAAAAGGAGGAAGCAAAATGACAAAATTCATTATAATTATGCTCTCCGCCGTTTTCATCAACAACTACGTATTGTCACGATTTTTGGGAATCTGCCCGTTCCTGGGCGTTTCCAAAAAGCTGAATCAGGCAACGGGAATGAGCCTTGCGGTAATCTTCGTAATGCTCATTGCAACGGCGGTTACGTGGCCGATACAGATGTATCTGCTTGAACCCAGCAACCTGGGTTATCTTCAGACAATCGTCTTTATCCTGGTAATTGCATCTCTCGTTCAGCTTGTTGAGATTATACTGAAAAAGTACATTCCCTCGCTCCACAAGTCCCTTGGCGTGTATCTTCCGCTGATTACGACAAATTGCGCCGTACTGGGTGTTACAATCCTCAACATTGACGAGGGATATACATTTGCTGAATCAATGGTAAATTCCCTGGGAAGCGGACTTGGATTCTTCCTTGCAATGGTAATGTTCTCGGGTGTTCGCTCAAAGCTTGAGGGAGCTGATATTCCAAAGGCATTTCAGGGACTGCCCATAACGCTTGTTGCGGCTTCCATAACCTCCCTTTCCTTCCTGGGCTTTTCGGGCGTTGTAGAAAACCTGTTTGCATAAGGTTGGTGTGCTATGAATGAGATTTTAACTGCGGTTATCCCCGTTGTGATTATCGGCGCAATCTGCGCTGTGGTGCTTGCAGTGGCATCAAAAATTATGGCTGTAAAGGAAAACGAAAAAATCCCCCAAATCCGTGAGTGTCTGCCGGGTGCTAACTGCGGAGCCTGCGGCTTTGCAGGCTGTGACGGCTACGCAAAGGCACTTGCAGAAAACGAGGGCACGGCTACAAACCTGTGCGTACCGGGCGGAGATTCGGTTTCAAGAAGGTTGAGTGAAATCCTGGGTGTTGAATTTGAGGACGTTGTTGAACAGGTTGCCCTTGTGCACTGCGCAGGCGACTGTAACTACACTCAGGACAAGGTGGAGTATGACGGAATTGAAAGCTGTGCCGCCGCTAAGCTGATTTTCGGCTCAAAGGGCGAATGTCCCTACGGCTGTATGGGTCTGGGCGACTGTGCAAAGGTTTGTCCCAACGATGCAATCTGCATAAACAACGGAATTGCTCACATTGACTCAAGGCGTTGCGTCGGCTGCGGACTCTGCGTAAAAACCTGCCCGAACCACCTTATTTCCCTTATGGCTGACGTTGAGAGAGTTGT
>JBJEOU010000120.1:17418-32643 GCA_051880875.1 Ruminococcus sp.
ATAATTGCCTTTGGCTGACGGTTGTTGATATGGTTACGGTTCAAAGTGACGGAACTTTGATATTTAAATTCAACGACGGCATGAGATTGATGGGTGAAAATAGGTAGAAAAAAGCAGACTGCAGTTTACTAAAAAATTGCAGTCTGCTTTATTTTGTATTATGTAAGTTAATTTTAATTTTATCAGTGTTTCCATTTATATTGATATGATAAAATTATTAATATTCATAATATTTATGTAGTCAACCTTTTTTGCCATCTCAGTCACCATAGAAATACCAAGATACTCATTTCTGTCTATTTTTGCGAACATTTCATCCTGCTCCTTTGCCGAGAAAGCTCTGCAGTTGTCTTTTGTTCTCAGTATAATTTCTTCGTTATCCTTGTAAATTCTTATGTTGATGTTGTATTCTTTTTTATCGTTAAAGCCGTGGTCAATTATAAGCATAACGACCTCTTCAAAAAATAACTGAATCATATAAGAGGTTTTTTTGTCTATTTCAATTCTTTCGCAAAAATCAATGACCTTGTTTTGCATCTCGCCAAAATCTTCTTTGGAATGAATAACAAATTCCAGATGATTACCTTGCATATTGTCCACATCATCAAAAAGACTGAAAAAACCTTTTCGTTTGGGATTATTTTTGTTTTTGATTCCGTTTGCAAGGATTATTGTAGCAGTAAGGAGTATTTCGCTGAGGGGTATTGATAACCACAGTCCATTCGTACCAAAGGGATAAACTAAAATAAAACTGAGTATCACAATATATACCAGTTTATTCATCAGCGTTACTATATTAGTCAGTTTAATTTTTTCTTCCGCTTGTAAAAGGTTAATGTAGTATTCATTGAATGCAAGGAAGGGCAGACTTACAGCGTGACACCTCAATACCATAACAGCGCCGTTGTATGATGGGGATTTTGTGTCAAGATACAGCATTGAAAGGGCGGGTGACAGCACAAAGTAGAGAATTGCAAGTCCTCCTACAAAAAAAGTTATGTACCATATTGCTTTTTTGGAGGCGGTAATTAGTGAATTAATATCCTTTTCCGCCAAAAATATTCCCACAATAAGGAAAATACCTCCGCCAATACCTACCCCTACACTTTCGGCAAGATAACGGATATTTTGCTGTACAGTAAAGGATGCCATAGCAATTTCTGCACCTGCAAACAGAATGAGTCTGTTGATAAAGAAAGGTCTTAAAAAATTACCTATTCTTTTTGTTGCCCTTGGCATACCGATTCTAAGCATTGGTCTGAAATTATCAAAACATATTTTTTTCCCGCTGAATTTAAAGAGGGATTTTTTGCTTATAAAAGATATTATAAGCACAACTGCGCTTAAGTAGTAGCTTACTGATGTGGCAAGCCCCATACCGAAAAGACCCCACTTAAGTACTGTAACATTAATAAAGTCACCAAGAATATCACCTATTGTAAGTGTTACAATAGAAGCGGTAATCAGCTTGTTTGAACCATTGAGTTGTACAAGGGGAATAAGAACTGCAACGAAAATATGTCCGGTTGCGCCAATGAAAAAACCTCTGATATAGTCGGCGGTGTTGTTGTAAAGGGATGTATTGCTTACATCTGCCCCCATCAGTCCGGCAAGTGAACCGGCAAAAATTATTCCTAAAACGGATACAATTATGGATATGACAGCAGTAATAAAAATAACCATTGAAAAAGTGTTGTTTGCCTGCTGTTTTTTTCCGCTTCCGATTTCACTGCAACATATTTTTTGACCGCCTGCAGACAGTATACCGCTGATAATTGCAAGAATTGTGTAGGATACACTTGCAATACCGCTTGCCGCCAATGCGGAATCACCAAGAAAACGACTTGTCATTATACCGTCAATTATGTATGTGACAGCTCCGGAAATTTCCATAAGGATTATACCCAAGGCGGCATTCCTAAGCATTTTGCCTATTATTACATTTTTATCTTTTGCTATTATTTTTTTCATTTGGTTTTTATCTCTACCTTAATATCTTCTTTGATTTCAAGAATATTACAGTCTGAAAAAAATTCAAAAATATTATCCTTGTCGCCTTTTGAAATGAAGAAAATCTGTTTTTCTGTATTTTGCAGTTTATATTTTCTCATATCGCCCTCTGCAAAGGTGGTATATTTGTGTTTTATATCTGATACATCAACACAATAAATACCCCCGTAAAGTCTGGCATCAAAAATATCAATATTAACACCGAATAATTCAACACTAAAGGGTTGCCTTGATACAATACAAAACCGATTGTTGCTATTTCCCAAGCAGTAAAGGTTTTCCAGCACTTGTTTATCTGCAACATATGAATCATTATTAATAAATACTATTTTATCCGAATAACCGTTTTCGGCTATATCAAGGAGCAAATTGATTTTGTCATAGTCACTGTTTGATATGTTATCTGTCAGCGTCAGTTTAACCTTGTAGTACTCCTCAATTTTGTACATCTTTTTTAATGTTTCTTCATCAAAAGAATTAATTTCTTCAACAGAAAAATTATCCGAGACAAAAATATTTTCTTGATTTGAATTAACAAAGCGTATGCTCTTTTTATTACCGGCTTTATTGTTGAATTGCAAAAGCTTATTAAATTCAATATTTCCGTAAACTGACTGAGCACCTCTTTTTGAAATCCGAATTTTTACATCAAAGTTTTCCTTTGAACCGGAAGTATCTATTCTGTATGTGTTCAGTATATCCTTATGGTTATCCAGCCTTATCCGGCCTTCTCCCTCTGTAACTTCCAGATATTTTAAGTATATTACAAATTCATTCTCATCAATCCTTAAAACAATTCGTACATCTTCGTAGAATTTCCCAATCTCAGGCAGATTCCTTTGCTTCTTAAGCTCCCATCGAGATTTTTCAAAGTCATAATCCTGCCATCCGTTTTCGTATATATAGGGAATAAAGCCCATTGTCTTTTTTCTTTCGGAAACATACAGCATAGAAAATGCATTGGTATGGTCGTCATTGTAATAGGTTGCACCTCCAAACAGAATTGCACCTCCTCCAGGTTGTTTAGTAAGCCTTGGTTTTTCTGCGCTTTCGGTGTGACCGCAGAGAAGAAGGTCTGCACAGTTTAATAGTAATGGAAAAGTTGCAAATCTGTTGTCGTATGTGCTGATTTCGTTGGGGTGCAAAAATCTGTCTGAATGATGAAACAGCGCAACGGTGTACCATACATCATTTTTTGCAGGAAGAATACCATACTCCATAAGAGTCTTAAGCTGTTCTTGTCCAAGCCACATTTTGTCCACAGAAATCTTCTTTTGGGACATAAGAACAGATGTATTTAGTGAAACAATCCTTATGGTTTTCCCCGAAGAAAAATTAACATCCTTAAAACCCACGCTATAGCTGTACATTCTCTTTCCGCCAAGGGGAAAGGTGTATGGCTCAACCCCTAAATCAAAACAGAATTTGTTATAGGCATTGAGGGAAGGTTCAATTTTATGGATATTTTCGTACATATAAAGCTGATCGATTTCTTTCATCATATCGTCGGTGTACTCATTATCAAGACAGTTATAGGTTAAATCTATGTCGTGATTACCTACACAAAAGGAAATATCCTTTCCGGTAAGATTACAAGCAGAAAGAAGCCTTTTGAACCAAGTTAACGCTTCGCTGTATTCTTCTGTCTTTCCATGCCATACTATGTCGCCTGTAAAGACGATATGTTTCGGTTTCAGAGATTTATCAAGATTTTCAATAAACTCAATTAACTCATCAAGAATTAAATCGTGCTTTGCAAAATTGTCATTGATTTTATAGCAGGGGTAATTTCTGCCGAAATGTATGTCCGATAAATGTAGAATGTTCAATATAATACCTCTTTATAATCACTTGCATTAAATAACTTATATGATATGGATATTATACAATACAGAGTTTTTTATAACAAGACTTGATTAACCTATTTAATGTGAATTATATAAATTTTTTATGAAAATATTTTGGGATACACCGAATAAACCACAACTAAATTATAATTTATTTACACATCTTGTTTGCGTATTATCGTCAGAAAAACTTATTTTTTTCACAGTATATAACAAAAATGTAATCATCTTAACTTTAAATGTTCTTGAATATGACATTTTACTATGTTATAATTTATGATAAATAATGTAGTACTATGCGTTTTTATTGTCCGCATCATATACAACATATATTATTAACTTATAAGGAGTGAACTGTATGTCTTTGTGTATGGGTTGCATGCAGGAAATTGGAGAGGAAAAAATCTGTCCTCATTGTGGATTTAACAATTCAGAAACCCAGCCCGAGCCCTTTTTAGGCTTTAATACTGTTCTTAAAAATCGTTACATAGTCGGCAGAGGTATTGACACTAACGGAGAAAGCACAAGATACCTTGGTTACGACAAAGAAAATAAAACTCCTGTTATCATCAAGGAATTTCTCCCAATCGGTATGTTTAGCCGTAGCAAAGGAGAGAAGGAGCTTTCTGTAAGCTATAATGATGAAACAGTTTATAAAAACTTAAAGTCAAAGTTCGTTTCTTACTACCAGATAGTAAGGGAACTTAACGATATGTCGGTAATGATTAAAATTCTCGACATTTTTGAAGAAAATAATACCGCATATGTTATTGAGGAAAAGCTTGACCTTATTCATTTTGATGAATTTCTCAAAAGGAGTAACGGTCAGCTTGAGTGGGAGGTTGCAAGGCCACTGTTTATGCCACTGATTTCAGCCTTGGAATCCCTGCACAAAAGGGGAGTAGGTCACTACGCTGTTTCCCCATCAAATCTCCTTGTAACACATGACGGCAAGCTAAAGCTGACAGGCTTCTGCACCTCAATGGAGCGCAAGAGAGGAACACCTCTCAAAAGCCAGCTTTACAGCGGATGTGCCGCACCTGAGCAGTACGAAAACAACTTTACCCTTGATGTGCTCACCGAAATTTACGGTATCACAGCAACCTTGTTCTACACCTTAACAGGTCATGTGCCGGCAAATGCCAAGGACAGGCTGAAGGACAGCAGTCTGCTGATGAGTACCAACACAGTAAAAAGACTGCCTCCTCATGTTGTAACAGCACTTGCAAACGGACTTCAGGTTGACAGAAAAGACAGAATACCGGATTTTGATGAGTTTAGGAGTCAGCTTTCCGTTGCACCAACAGCACAGGCTATCCAGGAAGAAATCAGCAAAACAGCAAGCCTTGCAGAGCTTAGTGCAAAAGAGGAGGAGAAAAAGCTGTCCAAGTCCAAAAAGACAACCCTTATTGCAGCACTTATTTCTATGGTTGTCTTTGTGGGTATAGGTATTCTCCTTGTTGCCACAGATTGCTTTGGACTTATTGATACCAACAAGGGCGGAATTGAAGAAACTACCACAACAGCTCCATGGAAGGGCGAAACTGTGGATAATTTTGTGGGCAAAAAGTATTCCTCCGTTGCAAAGGATTTGGAGAATTCCGATAAATACATACTCAATGTTAACTACGAAGAAAAGTTTAACGATAAGGTAGAGGAGGGTTACATCTGCGAGCAGACACCTGCTCCCGGAACACCAATCACCTCCGAGGGTGACCCTGTCAACATCTCTATCACCATCAGCAAGGGCAAAAAGATGAGAACTCTACCTGACATCTCCGGCAAGGACATCAAAACTGCGGCAAGTCTCCTTGCTGACGCCGGTGTGCTTGTTATGCAGGAGGCTGAGTACAGCGCTAAGTACCCTGACAAGACGGTTATTGAGTACAAAGACCTGAAAGCAGGCGACCAGATAGAGTACGGAAAAACAGTTACAATTCGTGTTTCTATGGGCGAAGAACCTACCTCTGAGGAATCAACCAACGGCTAAAAATAAGGGGCTGTCGCAATATAAATGTGACAGCCTCATTTCTATTTTAATAATATTGAATTTCTCTCTAAATGAAAATTTGAAAACTATTTCATCAGCTTTTCTGTGTTGTGTATAAGGTTCAGAACAGAGGACGCTAAATCGCTGTACTTCTCGGTGATTATGCTGTAAGAAAGGTCAACCTTTTCCTTGTTTCTGCTTTTTGAGTATTCCTCTATACTCTCAGCAAGTTTAGCTCTCCTGTCCTCAAAAAGTGAGTTGTTACGGCTTGCATAGCTGTACGACGGCTTTTTAAAGAAATCCTCGTCATTATCACTACTGTTTTTGTACAGTAAACGGATTACAGAGTAAAGAGCAGACATAATCATCTCGGCAGAGGCTTTGGTGATTTCTCTTTCGTTAATTTCCATAAGTATTCTGAAAATGAAGTCAACGGTGTTTACAATCACCCTTCTGTTCAGGTTTTCCAGCATGGCTTTGTTTTCCTGCTGTTGGGGGGATTCTTCAATTTCTCCCGGGTTTCTCTGAGCAGACGCCCCCAGAATGTAGTCACAGCTTACTCCATAGTATTCTGCGGCTTTTACAACAAAGTCAAGACTGCATTCTCTGATTCCTTTTTCGTAGTGAGATAACAGCGCCTGACTTATCCCTAAATCCTCAGCTACTTGCTTTTGGCTGATGCCTTTTTCTTTTCTCAGATAAGTTATTGTGTTTCCAAATGCTTTGCTCATTTTATCACATCCTTATACAAATAGTATAATATATATTTTACACAATGTAAAGATTGGAGTTATTATGAAGTCATACTACATACATTTTATTTGCCACGGAAATATTGACGAAACCCACAAGGGAAAGTACATAGGCACAACCAATGTACCCCTTTCCGACAAGGGTAAGATGGAGCTTAGAAAGCTTGACCACAATATGAAGTATCCGGGAGGTACTGCCCTTTTTACAGGCCCTTTAAAGAGGTGTAAGGAAACCTGCGAAATTTTGTACCCAAACCTAAAACCCATAGTTATTGACCGGCTTACAGAGTGTAACTTTGGTGAATGGGAGGGCAAAACTGCCGACGAGTTAAAGGACGACGAGGACTTTAAGAAGTGGATTGGTGGTAGCAACGACATAAAACCTCCCCGTGGAGAAAGCTCAGCCGATTTTACAAGGCGAATTTGCCGAATGTTTGAGGACATTGTAACAGGACTGATGAAAACAGGAACAACCGAAAGCATAATTGTAACCCACGGCGGTGTAATTATGACATTACTTGCAATTTACGGACTGCCCCAGGCAAAGCCTTTTGACTGGGTAATGGACGGCGGTTACGGTTACTCTGTGCGTATAACACCCCTCCTTTGGCAAAGGGACAAGGTGTGCGAGGTTTTTCAGAAGATACCGCTAATCAAAGAAGAGGAGTAATTCTTTACAGATATTTACATCACCTTAGTTTTGTGTTACAATACAAAGAGATTCAATTCAGAAAATAAAAAAGGGGATTTATTATGAATACATACAAAATTTGTTTATTAAAGGGCGACGGAATCGGCCCTGAAATTGTTAATCAGGCTGTTAAGGTACTTGACTGCTGTGCTGAAAGGTTTGGCTTTGGCGTAGAATATGACGAGGCTCTCCTGGGTGGATGTGCCATTGACGCTAAGGGTACTCCGCTACCACAGGAAACAATAGATAAGTGTAAAGAGGCTGACTCCGTACTTCTTGGTGCAGTTGGCGGCCCAAAGTGGGATAAGCTCCCCGGCAAGGACAGACCTGAGGCAGGTCTTTTAGGCATTCGTGGTGCATTGGGACTTTTTGCAAATCTCCGCCCTGCTGTTATTTTTGAACCGCTTAAGGGTGCGTCCCCAATCAAGGACGAAATCATCGGCGAAAAGCTTGATGTTATGGTTGTCCGTGAGTTGACAGGGGGAATTTACTTTGGCGAAAGAGGAAGAAGAACAGCTGACGGCGAGGTTGAGGCTTACGACACCGAGCAGTACAAGGTTTCCGAAATCAAGAGAATTGCCAAGGTTGCCTTTGATATGGCTATGAAGAGAAACAAAAAGGTAACCTCCGTTGACAAAGCAAATGTTCTTGAGGCATCCCGTCTTTGGAGAGAAACAGTAATCGAGGTTTCCAAGGATTATCCTGAGGTTGAGCTTAATCACCTGTATGTTGACAACACAGCTATGCAGCTTGTTATCAATCCCGGTCAGTTTGATGTTATCCTTACAAACAATATCTTTGGCGACATTCTTTCCGACGAGGCATCTATGATTTCCGGCTCAATCGGTATGCTTGCATCTGCATCGCTTTCCGACTCAAACAAGGGTCTTTACGAGCCTATTCACGGCTCTGCACCTGATATTGCAGGTCAGAATATTGCAAATCCTCTTGCAACAATTCTTTCAGTTTCTATGATGCTGAGGTACTCCCTCAACGAACCTTCTGCCGCAGATGCTATTGAAGAGGCTGTTAACAATGTTCTCAAGAACAACAGAACACCTGATATTTACACAGAGGGAACAAACAAGGTTACCTGCTCACAGATGGGCGACCTTGTATGTGAGGAACTTTCAAAATAAAAATTGAGGTCAGTATGGAACTTTACGATATGCACTCACACATTCTGCCGGAAATGGATGACGGGGCAGAGGATGTTGAGGTCAGTAAAAAAATTCTAAATGTCCTTTACAGTCAAGGAGTCAGTCACATTTGTCTGACTCCTCATTACTATTCTCACAAGGAGAGTATGGAGGATTTTCTGAAAAGGCGAGAGTATTGCTTTAACATTTTAAATCCACATATTCCCAAGGAAATAAAGGTGTGCCTTGGGGCAGAGGTGTATGTGACGGACATCATTATGAACAACACTTCCCTTAAGCCTGTGTGCTACGGCAACAGCAACTATATACTGCTGGAGTTTCCCTACAAAACTACCTTCAAGGACAGCTCCTACGACTTTCTCATTAGGCTTATGAACCGTTACGGAGTAAAGCCGATTTTAGCACATATTGAAAGATACCCAGCATTAATAGGCAACCCAAAGCTGATGCAGGACTTGTCATCCTACGGAATAAGGTTCCAGACAAATGCAGTTTCCTACCTTGACAGGGGAACTTTCCGAAAACTTAAAAAGCTGATTAAGTTAGGTCTTGTTGACTTTATAGGAAGTGACGCCCACAATTTAGTGCGAAATTCCCCCGACAAATTCTTGCAGGCTGTTGAATTAATCAGCAAAAAAACCTCACCAAATGTGGTGAGGGCAATAAACCGCTTTTCAAAGGATGTCTTTGACGAAGCTGTGAAATAAAAATAATAACTATAATCAAGAAGGCTGTTGCAGAAAATTGCAACAGCCTTTAATATGTCGATATGTATTTTTAGAAAATCACAATCTAACGGAAATTCCCTTTTCTCTCAAATATGCCTTTAGCTTCGGAATAGGAATTTCCCCGAAGTGGAACAGGGACGCCGCCAGTACAGCGTCTGCCTTGCCCTCTACAAATGCGTCATAAAAATGCTCATAAGCACCGGCACCACCTGATGCTATAACAGGTATATTCACCTTTTCGGAAATTGCCCTTGTTAAAGCAAGGTCATATCCGTTTTTCTGTCCGTCCTCGTCCATACTGGTGACCAGGAGTTCACCTGCACCTCTTTCTTCCGCTTCAACTGCCCATTTTACTGCATCAATTCCCGTAGGGGTTCTGCCACCGGCTGTATATACCTCCCAGGAGTCGCCCTTACGCTTTGCATCAATGGCAACAACAACGCACTGTGCGCCGAATTTGTAGGATGCCTCGTTAATCAGTTCAGGTCTGTAAACAGCGGCAGAGTTGACAGAAACCTTGTCAGCACCGGCACGAAGCATTGTGTTAAAGTCGTCAACACTTCTGATTCCGCCCCCAACAGTAAAGGGGATGAAAATAGAATTTGCAACCTTTTCTACAATGTCAACCATTGTGTCACGACCGTCGCTTGTTGCGGTAATGTCCAGCAGAACAAGCTCGTCTGCACCCTCTTTGTCATATTGAATAGCGGCCTCAACAGGGTCGCCGGCATCAATTAAATTTACAAAGCTCATACCCTTTACAACTCGTCCGTTTTTCACATCAAGGCATGGAATAATTCTCTTAGCGTACATTACTTCACCATCTCCACAAAATTCTTCAGCATTTTAAGTCCCACATCTCCGCTTTTTTCCGGGTGGAACTGGGTTGCGATTATGTTACCCTTTTGCACGGCGGCATCAATTTCAACGCCGTAGCTTGTAGTGGCGGCAACAATACCCTTGTCCTTTGCATCAAGGTAGTATGAATGAATAAAGTAAACATAGGGTTCACCCTCAATGCCCTTAAAAATTCCGTCATTTTGCTTAATGCTTATGCTGTTCCATCCCATATGTGGTATTTTCAGAGTTCCCTCTTGATTTGGAATTTTGCTGATTTTACCCTCAAATACAGATAACCCCTTTACACCGGGGCTTTCCTCGCTTTCGGGGAAGAGTAACTGCAAGCCTAAGCATATGCCCAGAAATGGCTTTCCGCTTTTTGTGAATTCAATTACCGTGTCCTTTATGTTACGGCTGTTCATAGTGTCCATAGTGTCCCCAAAGGAGCCGACCCCCGGGAGTATAGCACCATCGGCACTCATAATTTCTTCTTTGTTATCGGTCACCTTACATTCAGCACCAATGAATTTCAAAGCCTTGTAAACGCTTTGTATATTACCGGCACCGTAGTCAATAATTGCAATCATACTGTTTCTCCATCTCTAAAGTATGTGTACATTTTAGCACAGTAAAGTATTTTTTGCAACATTATCACACTACAGATGAGGATTTGTTACATACATTTTCTTATATCTTTGGAGTATAAAATTCATATAAGGTGAAATTCCAATAATTTTCATTTTATTTAATTGAAAAATTCGTTTAAATATGTTAAAATAAATTGACTATGCAAAAGAGGGTATAAAAATGATAAAGCATTTATTAGCCAGAATTGATATTAATATGAATTCCTTTTCAAAAGGACAGAAGAGGATTGCAAAATATATTGAGGAACATTACGACAAGGCGGCTTATATGACCGCCCTTAAATTAGGTGAAACTGTAGGTGTTTCCGAAAGTACCGTTGTCCGCTTTGCCTCAGAGCTTGGCTACGACGGTTATCCCGAACTTCAAAAGGCAATGCAGGAAATGATTAAGGAAAAACTCACTTCCGTTCAGCGTATTGAGGTTACAGAAACCAGAATCGGCGATAATGATGTCCTCACCACAGTCCTCAATCAGGATATTGACAAAATCAGAAGGACTATTGAGGAAATCTCTCATGAGGATTTTGACAATGCAATCAAGGCACTTTCAAAGGCAAAGGAGATTTATGTCTTTGCAGTAAGGTCAACCTCCGCCCTTGCAAGCTTTTTAGGTTACTACTTACAGCTTATCTTTGGCAATGTTCATATCATAAACACAACTTCCAAAAGCTCAACCTACGAAAATCTTTTCAGAATTTCAGAAGAGGATGTTATGATAGGCATCAGCTTTCCTCGGTACAGCACAACTGCTGTTGAGGCTATGGAGTTTGCACAGGAGAGAAAGGCGGATGTAATAGCCATCACCGACAGTATGGCATCCCCTCTTGTAGAGTGTGCAAACCATATTCTGATTGCAAGGAGCGATATGGCATCTGTTGTGGATTCCCTTGTCGCACCTCTTTCACTTATAAATGCATTGATTGTAGCCTGTGTTTTGTCCGAAAAAGAAAGGGTAATGGATACCTTCCATCAGCTTGAAGATGTGTGGACAAAGCAGGGTGTATATACCAAAAGGGAAAAAGAATTTAAAGAGGAAAAAGAAAATGCCTGATGTTATTGTTGTTGGAGGAGGAGCTTCGGGAATGATGGCGGCGGGAACAGCCGCATACTACGGAGCAAATGTAACCCTCCTTGAAAAGAACAGCAGAACAGGAAGAAAAATCCTTGTCACAGGCAAGGGAAGATGTAACATCACAAACGATTGCGACATAGATACATTCATAGAGAATGTTCCCACAAATCCTCGTTTTTTGTACAGTGCAATAAATAATTTTGACAGTCAGGATACAATTTCTTTTTTTAATGATTTAGGCTTAGAAACAAAAACAGAGCGTGGCAACAGGGTTTTTCCTGTTTCTGACAGGGCAATGGATGTTGCCGACACCCTCTATTCCTATGTTAAGCATAACGGAGTAAAGGTAGTTGAGGCAACAGTAAAATCCCTTATAACACAGAGTGATAAGGTGACAGGAGTAGTTGACGCTAACGGCAGAGAATTTTTTGCAGACAGCGTAATCATAGCCACAGGTGGTATGAGCTACCCCGGGACAGGCTCAACAGGTGACGGATATGTACTTGCAAGGTCTGTTGGTCACACCGTTACCAAGTTAAAGCCATCTCTTGTGGGACTTGTTTCAAGTGACAGCTTTTGCAGTGAACTCCAAGGTCTTTCACTTAGGAATGTTGCCCTTACAGCCTATGAAAACAACAAGGTTATCTACAAGGATTTTGGGGAAATGGTTTTTACCCACAAAGGTGTGTCAGGACCTGTTGTTTTGTCTGCAAGCGCTCATATGAGGAATTTTGACAAAAAGTCTTATAGTATCTCCCTTGATCTTAAACCTGCTTTGTCTGATGAAAAGCTGGACTTAAGACTTCAAAGGGAATTTACAAGCCACAAAAATAATCAGATAAATAATTCACTAAAAGAATTATTACCCAAAAAGCTAATCCCTGTCATCATCAAAAGGTGGGGGATAGACGAAACAAAAAAGTGCAATTCAATTACAAAGGAAGAGCGAAAAACTCTCCTTGATTTACTTAAAAATTTTACTGTAAATATTTCCTCTTTAGGCAGTCTCAGCGAGGCTATCATCACATCGGGAGGGATTTCCACCAAGGAAATCAACCCCAAAACTATGGAGAGCAAGCTGATTTCAAACCTTTTCTTCTGCGGAGAAGTAATTGATGTTGATGCCTACACAGGGGGATTTAATCTGCAAATTGCCTTTTCAACTGGCAGACTTGCAGGATATTACAGTGCTATAAAGGAAGGATAAAACTATGTCTATTGCGATTGCTATTGACGGACCTGCCGGAGCAGGAAAATCATCTCTTTCAAAGGAGGTTGCAAAGGAGCTTTCTTTCATCTATGTTGACACAGGAGCCTTGTATAGAACCATCGGTCTTGCCGCCTTACGAAAGGGCATTTCTATGGATGACAAGGAGGGGATTGTGTCACTCCTTGATGAAATTGAGGTAAAGCTTGCCTTTAATGAGGAGGGAACACAGATTGTCCTCCTTAACGGCGAGGATGTTTCAGGCTTTATCAGAACTCCACAGGCTTCTATTTACGCATCTGCTGTTTCTGCAATTCCTGAGGTAAGAGCATTTTTGCTTGATTTACAGCGTAATATGGCTAAAAACGACAATGTTATAATGGATGGCAGGGACATCGGCACAGTAGTTCTGCCTGACGCTAAAATAAAAATTTTCCTCACAGCCTCAGCCGAAAAGCGGGCAATGAGAAGATATAAGGAAAATATAGAAAAGGGAATAGAAGTTTCCTATGAAGATGTGCTTAAGGATGTAAACGAAAGGGACTACAACGACAGCCACCGAGCCATAGCACCCCTAAAGCCTGCTGAGGACAGCGTAACAGTTGACACAAGCGACTACGACTTTGAAGGCTCAAAAAATTTGTTGCTTAAGGTTATAAGGGAGAGAATGTAATGTCTGAGTCAAAAGAAATGAAGATAAAAGAGCATCTGATTTTTTACAAGGTCTGCAAAGTAATTGTTCTCCCCATTTTCAAACTGATTTTCCGCTACAAAACTATCAGAGAGTGTGAGCTTCCAAAGGATGGAAGCTATATAATAGCCTGTAATCACCTTTCCTACACCGACCCTGTGTTTGTAGGATTAACCCACAAAAGAAGGGTGTTCTTTATGGCTAAGTCAGAGCTTTTCAGAAATCCCTTTTTCGGTGCATTAATAAGAGTTCTGGGTGCATTCCCTGTCACAAGAGGAGCGAATGACGGAAAGGCTATAGCCACAGGTGAAGACCTGATAAACAACGGCAAGGTAATGACAATCTTCCTTGAAGGTGGTAGAAGTAAAACAGGAGAACTTTTACGACCAAGGAGCGGTTGTGCAGTTGTTGCCCGCCAGACAAAAGCACCTGTTGTGCCGATGTGCATCACCGTTGTGGGAAAGAGCAAAAGCATTTTTGCGAAGCGCATAATCCATATCGGAAAGCCACTATCCTATGAGGAGCTCGGTTTCAGCAATGACGAAGAGCCTTCACCAAGGGAATACCGTGTGGCATCCAAAACCATTATGAACGAAATCACAAAGTTTAGAGAAATGGACAGAGTTGAAAAATGAAAAAAGTAATTTTAGCAAAGTCAGCAGGCTTTTGCTTTGGTGTAAACAGGGCAATAGAAATTGTGAATAAGCTTGTTGACCAGCATAAATCGGTGTGTACCCTTGGACCAATCATTCACAATATGCAGGTGGTTGAGGAGCTTAGGGAGAAAGGTGCTGTTGCTGTTGACTCAATAGATGAGGCAAAACAGGAGGACACAGTGGTAATTCGTTCCCACGGAGTTTCTCAAAAGGTTATGGACAGCATAAAAGAAAGAAATCTGAGCTTTGTTGATGCCACCTGTCCCTTTGTTGCAAAAATTCACAAAATTGTAAAGGAAGCAAAGGAAGACGAGATTGTCATTATTGCCGGTGACAAGCTCCACCCCGAGGTTCAGGGCATAATGGGGCATTGCAACGCCAAGTGCTACACTTTTAAAAATTTGGAAGAATTATCAGAAATTTTCAAAATAATTCCCCCAGAGAAAAATAATTCCATAAAAGTTGTTGCACAAACAACTTTTGACCTAAAAGAATGGGAAAAAAGTATAAAAAGTTTAAAAAATGTCTATACAAATGCAAAAATTTTTGATACAATATGTAATGCTACGACCTTACGCCAGAAAGAGGCGGCTGAAATTTCAAAATCAGTCGATATGATGTTTGTTGTTGGCGATAAACACAGCTCAAACTCTTTTAAGCTATATAGTATCTGCTCTTCAAATTGCAAAAACACCTTTTTCATTGAAACTGCAGACGAACTACCGGTAAAAGAGATAAGTAAGGCAGATAGTATAGGCGTAACAGCCGGTGCGTCAACGCCGGCAAGGATTATTAAGGAGGTTCTGGATAAAATGAGTGAAGTAAACACATCCAGCGTGAATGAAAATGAATTGAGCTTTGAGGAGATGCTTGAAGAATCTCTGAAGAGTATGAATACAAATGAGAGGGTAATGGGCACTGTTATGAGCATCGC
>JBJEOU010000121.1:0-1847 GCA_051880875.1 Ruminococcus sp.
AGCAGCTAAATTTGCTACTACGCTTTAATGTCTAACTTTTTGGGGTCACCTCATTTTTCTCACTGGGGAGGGTTCTTAATGTGTAAATATAATTATTTTATTTTATCAGTTCTGGTCGTCCTTAGGGGATGACTTTGTGACACTTGTAAACAGCTTTTCAACCTTTGTTACCGCTGACTTGTACAGATAGGAAACCTGCTCGCCGTTTACAGTAACATAATATCTCTGCTTGCCCATATCGTAGAATTTAAGCTCGTCTGCACTTCTGCCTGTGTCGGACTTGTAGGTAAACTTAATGGTTAGGGCAGGACTTCCGCTGATTTTGTCATTGGTAAATTCGTGACGCAGGAAGTCTGCACTGTGCATATAGTCAAATGCTGTCTGGAAAGAGCCTGTGCTCACCTTTTTGCCGTTGTACTTAACAACTGTGTCAGCCGATGAGCTTTTACCGCTGATATCAAAGGTGTAGCTTTTATTGTCAAACTTAACCTCAGTTTTAGAAAGGGAGGTAAGCTCATTGTCAACAAAATAGTCTGAACGCAGATTGTCAAGACTTGACTTTGACCACTTTACGGAGTCGGTGAGGATTTTGTAAATTACATCTCCGCCCTTGTTCATAATGTAGCAGTAACCCTTGTCGTCACCCTTGCTTGCAATCATGTTAACGGTGGTGTCGGGGTAGGTAGCCTTGATTTCTGCATAAGGCTGGCTTAGGCCGTACTTTTCAAGCTGGCTTTCACCGGGATTTACATAGACAACAGACTTTGCCATTACTCCTCGGATGCCTGCCTCAATCTCACTGCATCCCGAGTCGTCGCCATAGTAGTTTTCAGGAGTGGTGATGAGGTAGTTGGAAGAAGCCGTTTCATCATCGCTTGGCACTATTGTGATTTTGTCCTTGTACAGCGTACCGCTGAGTTCGATTTTTGTAGGGGATGCGTCGTCACCGCTTGATGCAGACTCTGTAACATCCAGACTGATAAGGTCGTTAATACTGTAGAGGAAGGAGTCCACAGCGTCCTCGGCTACAAGATAGATTGACTTACCTGTGCCGAACTTTACATAAACTCCGGCGTTGGCAGGAGCAACTGCACCTACAATAATTCTGACCTTAGTTTTGTCCTCATATGTTACATCAACTGTGGAGCGAGGGGCATCAAAGCCAAAGTCCTTTTCGTCCTTATCCCCTGTTGATACAACTTTTGTAAATTCAAGGGAAGCGGCGTCGTTGGCAATGGAGTCAGGCTTGCCTCCGGCAAGCTCCTTGTCCTCATATCCCACAAGGGTATATTCGGTTGCCTGTGTGCTCTCCTCCTCTTCGCCGTCCTCATTGGTGGTTATTTCCACAGGAGTATAGCTTGTAATCTCATACTTGCTCTTTTCGTTTTCAACAACAATTGACTTTATGTTTCGTGGAATGTAGGACATCAGCTCGCCTGAACCGTTCTGGGTAACCTCGCCGTCCTCGTTTGTTGCAGGCTCTACCTGATGGAGCTTATCGTCGTCAACCTCTGTTGTAATCTCTGCCGGCTCGGTATATTCTAATGTGCTTTCCTCTGTAGAATCCGGCAGATTAAGCACTACCACAAGGGCAACAGCAATCAGCACTACAACTAAAGCAGGAATGATTATTTTAAGCAAATTTTTGTTGTTTTTCTTTTTTGACTTAGCCATTATTTCTTTCTCCTAACTGCCCAAATCACAATACCAAGAACAAGTATACCTATTGGCAATACGCCAAGGAAGATAACGGATGGAATTGTGGTCTGTGACTCAGACTGTAAACCAAGAGATGTATCAGAAGCCTGGGCACTTGTGATTACAACAGTTTCACCCTCGTTTTCTGT
>JBJEOU010000122.1:0-1086 GCA_051880875.1 Ruminococcus sp.
TTTCTGTTCACCCTTTACATCCTTTACTGTGTTGAAAGGGACAGCGACCGAAAGAGAAATACCATCAGAAGTTTGATTACAGTTTTATTTGTTGTTGAGGTAATTCTTCTCATTGTTTCACAGTTTACGGGGATCTACTACTATTTTGACCGGAACAATGTTTACACCCGTGGCAATCTGTTCTGGATTTCTCAGATTGCAGGAATTGCATCAATTATAATTAACTTTGCAATTATGATTGTAAACCGCAGATACCTATCTGTAAAAGAAAAGCGTGCCTTTACCACCTATCTTATTTTGCCTGCCGTTGCCCTTACAGTGCAGATATTCTATTACGGACTGTTCCTTACTATGTTCGCCGAGATTTTCTCCGCATTTGTAATGTTCCTTTATATCATCGACGACCAGACCGAGAGGTACTGTGAAAAGGAAAGGGAGAATACGGATATGAAGGTTTCTATTATGCTAAGTCAGATTCAGCCTCATTTTCTGTACAATACCCTCACGTCCATATACTGCCTGTGCGACAAAGACCCGCAGGAGGCAAAGTGGGCAATAAGCCAGTTTTCCACATATCTCAGGGGGAATCTGGAGTCCATCAGCCGTGACACGCCAATATCCTTTGACGACGAGCTGAAGCACGTGAAAAGTTACCTTGCATTAGAAAAAATGCGTTTTGAAGATGAGCTTAACATTGTCTTTGACATAAAGGCACACAACTTTTTTGTTCCGGCACTTACAGTACAGCCTTTGGTAGAAAATGCAGTTAAGCACGGTGTGGGAGAAAAGCCTGAGGGCGGAACGGTCAAGGTGAGTTCAAAGGAACTGCCTGACTATTTTCAGGTAGAAATTGCCGACGACGGTGTGGGAATGAATTTTGAAAAGAAAGAAAAAGACATCAAGGTGCATATAGGAATTGAAAATGTACGCAGTCGCCTTGCCCTTGTGTGCGGAGGCATTCTCATAATTCAAAGCACTCCGGGCAAAGGCACAAAAGCAATTATAAAAATTCCCAAGGAGGGTGAGTAGCGTGAAGATACTTGCAGTTGACGACGAAAAGCTTGCCCTTGAGGTCCTTGAAAGAAC
>JBJEOU010000122.1:1186-7428 GCA_051880875.1 Ruminococcus sp.
TATGCCAGCGACTACCTTTTGAAACCTGTTGATGCCCGACAGATTAAGGACGCACTTTGCAATCTGCGAAATCCTGTTCAGCCGTCAAAAAGCTCAAAAATCAAAATTCGTTGCTTTGGCAACTTTGATGTTTTTGTAAACGGAGCTCCACTTTCTTTCAGCCGAAGTAAGACAAAGGAGATGTTTGCCTACCTGATTGACAGGCGTGGCACATCCTGCGATATGAACGAGCTTATGGCGGTGCTTTGGGAGGATATGCCCGAAAGCATTTCCCAGCGCAGTAACCTGAGAAACTTGATTTACGATTTGAAGAATACTATGTCAAAGGTAAATGCCGACGATGTGGTGATTAAGGGCAGAAATACCATCAGCATAAATCCCGACGCTGTGGACTGTGATTATTTTGACTTTTTGCGTGGAAACCCCTATGCGGTAAACCAGTATCAGGGAGACTATATGAAACAGTATTCCTGGGCAGAGATGACCAACGGAGCATTGCAAAGTTCAAGGGGAAAAATCGGAAAATAATACTAATACGAATAACTATTGAAAACCGCCCTGTGGATACTACACCACAGGGCGGTTTTCGGTCTATAAGGGGAAAGTTAGGAAAACACTGTGTAAAGTGAAATGTTAGGCTGTTCCTTAGCTAAAATCTAATTTTACTGTGAGGGTGTTCATTCCCTCCGGGTGGGAATAGGTCATTTCGTGGGAGATGTTCTTCACCAGGTGAATACCCAGTCCCCCGACTTTTCTTTCTTGTGACGAAAGGGTAACATCCGGGGATTTTGATTTCAGGGGATTGTAGGGTGTTCCGTTGTCCTGAAATTTCAGCGTGAGAATATTTTCATCTCTATCAATACTGATTTTTGCAAGGGTTGCCTTGCTGTAATTTACTATGTTTGAGTAAATTTCGTCTACAACAATTTTTGCCTTGCTGTCAGTCTTTTTATCAATTCCAAGCTCCTTTAATCTGTTGTCAACAAAGCGATAAACATCGTCAATGGATTGGCTGTCCGGCTTTAGTGTGATGGTGTCCTTGCTTTGAAGATAGTTTATCTTAAGGGCAAGCATTGTGATGTCGTCAAACTGGGGTACATCCCCTGCAAAAGAGTCAACATCTTTCTTAACACAGGAGCAAAGCTCTTTTACCGGTAGAGAGCTGTGGGTGTTCAGGCTTTCAAGGAGCCTGTCAGCACCAAAAAGTGTATTTTTGCTGTCTATAGCCTCTGTCACTCCGTCCGTGTAAAGGAAAATCCTGTCCCGAGGGTATAGCTGCAGCTTAGAGGATTTGTAGGAAATGTTCTCAATACTTGCAAGCAGAAAGTTCGGATTTGTGCAAAAGTATTCAAAGTTTCCGTCACCGTGGCGTACCACAGGGGGATTGTGACCTGCGTTTACATATTTTAAAAGTCCTGTTTCAAGGTCAAGGATTCCCAGCCAGCAGGTGAGGAACATTCCTGCCTCGTTATTCTCGCAAAGTCTGTTGTTTGCCTTTTTCAGCACCTCGTCTACTTCAAGTCCGCTTTCCACCAGACCTTTAATCTGGGTTTTGGCGGTCATCATAAACATAGCCGCCGGTATTCCCTTGCCCGAAACATCTGCAATGAGGATTGCAAGGCGGTTCTCTCCAAGGAGGTAAAAGTCATAGAAATCTCCACCCACCTCCTTGGCTGTGTGCATTGAAGCAAAGATGTCAAAGTCCTGCCTGTTTGGGTAAGGCGGAAAAACTGAGGGCAGGGCGGAGTGCTGAATCTGCCGAGCAATTTCCAGCTCCTTGTCAATTCGTGCCTCTGCCTGTGCAATATATCCCTTTAGTGCGTCAACAGTTTTGTTTATGTCCCTTGAAAGGGAAGAAAATTCCTCTGCACCCTGTACATTTACTTTTACAGAAAGGTCGCCGTCTGTGATATTGACAAGAGAATTGTTAACCTTATGTATATTTTCAACAACAACCCTTTTGATGGAATAATATATTAGGAACAGCAAAGCGGAGAATATGATTACTTCCATAAGGATAAAACCGTAGATTGTCAGCCTCTGTGTAATTGTTGCTTCTTCCACAGGCAAGGTGGCAAGAATGCAGTAGTCATCAGATATGTTGTATATACATAATGAGCTTTCACCGTGAATATCCCTTGTGAAGAGTTCACCCTCTGGAATATTGATTTTATTAATATCTTTACCATTTCCCCAAAGGTATTCTCCGTTATGACCCTCGCTGTCGCTGATGATTTTTCCGTTTTTGTCGCAGATTATAATACAACCTCCCTCACCGATATGCCAGTTGTATGCAAGGTTTGAAATCCGACTTAATGTTTCGTCATCAGAAAGATTTTTATTCTCAATTTCCTCAATGCTGTTTTTAATGTCCTTCAGGTTAACATTCAGAAGATGGTTTGTGTCCTCTTTGGCAATGTCGCTTCCGATAAATAAGGTTAATGTGCAGAAGAGTGCAAATATAGTGAAAAAGCACACAAAAAGCCTGGTGTGAAAAATATGGGTGATTTTTTTGTCCTGCGCCTTTTCAACTTTTTTTTCCTTATCCAAAAGGGATATAAGTATTACGGAAATCACCACCGACAGGGCTGTGCATATTGTCATAGGCAAAGCACATTGCCTTACATATTCAAATGATGTGTAAATATCCCCCATATTTGTAATAAGTACAAGGAGCATATGGAGAGATTCGGTGGTAACGGCAAGTGCAAGGGAATAAACCCAGTTTGGCATTTTGTTGTCAAAGATAATTTTGCGCATACATCCTGCAAGAAGTCCTGCAACTATTGAGGCGATGGAGCAGGCAATGCCGGTGTATTCCCCAATACCCCAAAGGGTGATGACAAACCTGTGTATTCCGCCTATCAGTCCTGCAATTATTCCGGCAGGACCGCCGAAAATCAATCCGGCTGATAGAATTGATGCGTCACGGGAATTAACCTCTGCTCCTCCAAGGTCTATGCCAAAGGTGGTGGAAAGTATGGCGAGTCCTCCGAAAACGATACCCATAACAATCTGCCTTGCCATATAGGGCAGTTTTCTGAAGGCTGTTTTTTTCTCAGCAAAATATATAAGCAGAGTGAATAGAACAGGAAACAGCGAGGTAGCTATAAGTGGTAGATAGGTTTTCATTTCTGTCACCAAAATTATTCTATGGTCAGCATATCAACAAAGCCTGTCATTTCCAGGACTTCCATTACGCTGTCGTTAACATTTAAGACCTTCATATCGCCTTTATAGTTCATTGCCTTATGAGCCTTAAGCAAAACCCTTAGACCTGCCGATGATGTGTACTCCAAGTCTTTCAAGTCAAGGATAAGGTTTGTTGCCTTGTCAAGATTTTGGTCAAGGAGCAATTCAAGCTCAGGAGAGGTTACTGAATCCAGTCTGCCCTGTGGCGATAAGGTCAATGTGTCGTTTTCTATAATTTTTCCGATGTTCATAGTTATTTTCCCCTTTGAATATTGTATTTCTGTATTGTGCTTAATACTACTAAACTTTTAAACTGATGCTTTTATGTAACCAAGTATTTGCTTTTCTCTATTATACAGTATAAAGTGCAACAAAAGTGCAACAAAATGAAAAAATATAAAAATTTTTTAAAATGACTCTTTATTATATATTTAACAAAAAACCTCCGGTGGTTAATCCATCGGAGGCTGATTATTTACTGACTTATCTGTAAGCTGTCACATCAGCTTAAAAATCAAGCAGTCTTTTTAACTTCTTCAAATGTGTCGATGATTTCCTTGTCAGGCTTTCCGGTAATCAGGCTGACTACAATGGTGAACAGAAGACCTGTGATAAAAGCAGGAAGAAGCTCGTAGATGTTCAGGAATGCAAGTGACTGGTTTGTAACACCTATTGGAGCAATTACATATTTCCAGATGAATACCATTGCACCGCCGGCAACCATACCGCAAAGTGCTCCGTACTTGTTGGTGCGTTTCCAGAACAATGCACAAAGCATAATCGGTCCGAAGGATGCGCCAAAGCCTGCCCAGGCAAAGGATACGATGTTAAATACCGAGGAGTTAGGGTCCCAAGCAAGGATAACGGCAATAACAGAGATTACCACAAGGGTTACTCTTGCAATTACCATAGCCATACTCCTTGAGGTCTTAATCTTGAACAAACCGCCGATGATGTTTTCGGAAACACCGGAGGACGCTGTAAGGAGCTGGCTGTCGGCTGTGCTCATTGTGGAGGCAAGAATACCGGCAAGAATTACACCGGCAATAAGTGCAAACACAGCGCCGTTTTCTGCAAGTAGACTTGCTATGTTGATGATGATTGTTTCGCTGTCTGCAAGGCTTTCCATTGCACCGCTGTTTGTCATTGCAAGGCCTACAAAGCCGATAAATACTGCAACTGCAAGGGAGATTACAACCCAAACTGTTGCAACTCTTCTTGAAGTTTTTAACTGCTTGCTGTCCTTGATAGCCATAAATCTAAGGAGAATGTGTGGCATACCAAAGTAGCCAAGACCCCATGCCAGCAGTGAGAATACGGACAAAAGTCCGAATGGCTGTGCAGTGCTTTCTCCGGGAACATAGGAGCTTGTAAGGCTGAGGTAGCCCGGTAAAGCGGATGCGTTGTCAATAACATTGGCAAATCCTCCGGCGGAATATACACCAAAGCCTAAGATGGTCAGCAGGGCGAGAGTCATTACAATGCTCTGCATAAAGTCGGTTGTGGACGCCGCAAGGAAACCGCCGATTGTGGTGTAGCCCACAATTACTATGGCGGAGATAACCATTGCAAGGTGATAGTCAATTCCGAAGATTGTGCCGAACAGCTTACCGCAGGCTGCAAAGCCGGAGGCTGTGTAAGGAACAAAGAAAACAATGATTATTACAGCGGAGATAGCCATAATGATATTTTTCTTTTCTCCGAATCTCTTTGAGAAAAATTCCGGAATGGTAATAGCGTCAATCTTCTGACTGTAATTTCTAAGCCTTTTTGAAACGATAAGCCAGTTGAGGTATGTGCCAACAGCTAGTCCGATGGCAGTCCATACAGCTTCGCTGGCACCGGTGAGGTATGCAACCCCCGGAAGTCCCATCAAAAGCCATGAGCTCATATCCGACGCCTCGGCGCTCATTGCTGTTACAAGAGGACCTAACTTTCGTCCCCCAAGGTAAAAATCGTCAACTGTGTTGTTTTGTTTTGAACATACAATACCTATTATCAGCACCAAAGCAAGGTAAGCCGCTATGGAGATAAGTATGTATATGTTGGTCGTACTCATAAAAACCCTCCAAAATAATATTCTTTACCATTCTACTATATTAAAGGGAATAAGTCAAATAAACATTGATTTTAAGTGGTTTTGTTGAATTATCGTTGTTGTAACTGATGAAAACACCTAATCCTGTATGACCAGTCACAGCACTGTCATTCCGAGCTTGTCGAGGAATCCCCTTCCTTTATAACATATTTTGTTAGTGAAACCATACTTTCCTATAACCTGTTAGTGTCGGTTAAGGCATTACTGCTATCCTTTCAGATTCCTCGCTATGCTCGGAATGACAGTGGTAGTGTTTCCTAAAGAGAAAGCTCCATCACATAGTCGTCCATAATGTACCCCTTGCCAATGTTAAACTCTGCACTCCTTATAACCTGAAAACCGTGGTGCTTGTACACCTGAATGGTGTGAGTGTTGTATTTGTTTACAGTGAGGTAGATTTTTGAAAGTCCTTTTTTAAATGTTTGCTCCTTCACAAAGTCCATCATACGGCTTGCGTACCCGTTGCCACGGAACTCCTTTGCAAGGTACAGCTTGCTTAAGAACATCTTTTCTTCCTCAGGGTGAATGGCAATAAAGCCTATGTTTTTGTCACCCGACTTTACAAAGTAAAATTCGTACCCGTCGTTTATAGAGTCGGTAATTGCCCTGTAGCTGAAGAACATATCTACCATATAGTCGATTTGCTCCTCCACCAAAATGCAGGGGAAGTACTCGTGCCATATGTGGTCTGCTAAATCCCCAAAGGTGTTGATGTCCTCTCCACTTTTAACTAATTCATAAGTAAGTTCATTTTCCATAATTTCCCCCATAAATCGTTTCCGGATTAAACTAAAATTTATAAAAAAATAACCCCGATGAACATCATCGAGGTAATCGGTAAATCAAAATCCCAAAATGCGAATCTAATAGAAATACTGATTCGCATTTTGAGCGTGTTGGTGGGCCAACAGGGACTCGAACCCCGGACCGACCGGTTATGAGCCGGTAGCTC
>JBJEOU010000123.1:0-4875 GCA_051880875.1 Ruminococcus sp.
CGTCATACACCATTCTTCAACAACTATCGTCCACAGTTCTACTTCAGAACAACTGACGTTACAGGTACAATATCTCTTCCAGAGGGCACAGAAATGTGTATGCCTGGTGATAACGTTGAGATGTCTGTTGAGCTTATCACTCCTATCGCTATCGAAGAGGGTCTTCGTTTCGCTATCCGTGAAGGCGGTAGAACAGTTGGTTCAGGTGCTGTTACAGCTATCAACGAATAATTATAAGATATAATTTATAGTTATTGCATAAAATTATCCCCTGTCTTTTGACAGGGGATTTTTGCATACTCCGTTAATTTATAGTTCCAAAAGAAAAATAATAGTTTTAATAAGAAATAGAATTCATCTGAGAATATTTTTTTAGTTTTCTCGTCTATATATGTGAAGGGCAAAATAAAGGAGGGGTTTATTTGGAGGACAAGCAGATAATCAATCTGTATTTTTCAAGAACTGAACAAGCGATTAAAGAAACAAAGAACAAATACAGTCCATTTTGCAGAAAAATTGCATTTAACATCCTTTCAAATAACGAAGATACAGATGAATGTGAAAATGATACTTACCTTAAGGTGTGGAATTCTATTCCACCTAACAGACCCACGAGCCTGAAAGCATACATAGGCAAAATCACAAGGAATATTGCTATTGATTTGTGGAAGAAAAAACATACACAAAAAAGAAATACAGGTATTGAAATTCTTTTCAGTGAATTGGAAGATGTCATATCATCCACCACGCAGATAGAGAATGAATATGAACTTGCAGAACTGACATCAACAATCAATAAATGGTTATCAACATTAAGCAAACAGGAGCAATCTTTGTTTGTATTAAGGTATTGGCAAGGTGAATCTGTTAAAAATATTGCAAAGAAGTGGAACACGTCACCCGGCAAGCTGTCAAGTAAAATTTTCAGGCTTAGAAAAAGTTTGAAATTAGCACTTGAAAAGGAGGGAGTATATCTATGAAAACTCAAAACAGTGAAATTCTATACAATGCAATCAGTAACATTGATGAAGATATTATAATTTCTTCTTTGAATTATAAGCCGAAGAGCAAAGTAATAATAAAATGGTCAAGCTTTGTTGCCTGCTTATGTGTTATTGCTGTTATTTTTGGAATTATACATACTCACAATTCAAATAACAAAACCTATAACAATGTTATTATTCCAACTACTGATGCAACAACTTCTTCAAGCAATAGTGCAGATTTTCACCTTTATGCTTTACCTAAAAGACTCGCTAAAAATGATGATAAAAATAAATATCAAAAAGTTATGTTAAGCCCTGTGAAAACCTATCTCGACAACAATGCAGGTATTCAAAAGGTCAATTATACAGTTAAATTTAAATCAGATGGTTATCCCTATGACGAAAGAGATACTTCTTACAAGGGAAAGATTATCAATCAAAAATTATTCAGCATAGCACCGGATAGCATTGAGTTTTCAATTAAAAGCGAAACTATAGCAGATTACAGTGTAAAGGCAAAAAATAATGTACTAAATTATCAGTATTCAACCACATCTAACGGCTGGGAAAAATCATTTGAAAATATCATGATTTCAGATGATGGAAGCATTACATGGCGACCTACTTGTGAAAGATTTTCGAAGGAAGTTTTGTCCTTAATCGGAAGAGAAGAGCCTGAATATGATAGTGATATAAATGACAGGGTTGAATATTCCAATGCAGTAAAGGAAGTATATGATAGTATTGAAAATTTTGACGACTATTTTGGAGATACAATAACATTTGAACTGCATTGCAAAAATGGAACTACCGAAACTGTCATTGTGAATATTTCATTGGATAAATACGGAAAATATACAATCAATTATAGTATTAATTAGGGCTTGTTTAATAAAAAAATAGAATCTCAGAAAAAATAAAATATTTTCAAAATTTCGTCCCACTTTTCAGCTTTTCATTGTTGTATATAGTGAAAGGAAAAAATTTCTTTATTTCAGAATATCCTATAATGATTATGGAGGGATTTTAATGAAAGCAACAAGAATTATAAGTGTTATTTTGTCCTTGGTGATAGTCTGTTCCGCCTTCACAGGGTTCACAGTCTTTGCAGTGGAAACTAATGCAGAGGGAAGTGCCAACGATGTAAAAACTGTGGGTGATAATGCTAATACTAAGAGTGTATCATCAAAAACATCAGGTATTACAGGCGACTGTGTATGGAAATATGACCCAACTTCAAAAACCCTAACCATATCAGGTAATGGGAAAATGTATGATTACAACGAAGATGATTATTTTCCGTCTTGGTGTGGTTGTGGGGTTATTGAAAATGTTGTCATTGAAAACGGTGTAACTTATATAGGGGAATACGCTTTTTATAATTGTATCAATCTGAAAAAGGTGTCAATACCGTCAACTGTGAAAGAAATAGCCCGTGGAGCATTAAAAGAATGTGAAGGATTATCCGGTATAGTAATCCCTGATGGTATAACAAGTGTTTCTTCTTTTGCTTTTGAGGGTTGTACAAATTTGAAAAAAGTCATTTTCCCTGAGTCCATAAAAACCATTAGTGCTTATGTATTTAGTGGTTGTAAAAGTTTAACAAGTGTCACTATGGGTGGCAGTGTGACAGAAATAGATACGGGTGCATTTAAAAATTGCACCAGCTTATCGTCTGTTATCATACCTGATACTTTAGAATATTTAGGAGAAGATGCTTTCTACAATACTGCTTTTTTTAATAAACTTCCAAAAGGAGTAGCATATATAGGTAACTGGGCTATTGGTTACAAAGGTACAATGCCTCAAAAGACAATAATTGAACTAAAGGACGGAATAGTAGGTATTTCTGAAGGAGCCTTTCGTGAACAAAATAATCTTGTGGGGATTAAAATGTCGGATAGTGTTACGTTAATATGCGATAAAGCCTTTGAAAAATGCAGAGGATTAAAGGAAGTAAAATTTTCAAACAGCATTACGAAAATCGGCTTGTTTGCTTTTGCGTATTGCAGAAGTCTAATGGATATTACAATTCCCGATAGTGTGGAAAAAATCGAGTCAAGTGCATTTTACGGCACAGCTCACTATAACAGCTGTCCTGACGGAATAATATATATTGACGATTGGGTTATTGAATATAAAGGTTATATAGAAGAAAATACAAATATTGAGATTAAAAATGGCATAAAACATATTGCTGACGGTGCATTTGGTTTTAAAATAAATCTTGTTGGTATTAAATTTCCTGATTCATTAGAAAGTATCGGTGAAGAAGCATTTTTCTATTGTACCGCCTTAACAGAAATTATTATACCTGACAATGTAGATAATATAATGAGCGAAGCCTTTTTTGGGTGTGAATCATTATTGTCATTAAGGATAGGTGATAATGTAAAAAGTATAGGAGAAGAGGCGTTTTATAACTGCAAATATTTATCCACCGTTACAATCCCCGATAGTGTAACAGAAATCGGCGAGTTAGCATTTGGCCATTACAGTTCCTATAATTCTTATTATGGTAGATATGATGATAAATCAATCACATATTTTACTATCTATGGAAAGGGCAATCCAACAGCACAGGAGTATGCAAAGAAGAATAACCTTCGCTATGTTATTTTAACCGGTGAAAGAAAAAATCAAAAAGTGATGATTGATAAGGCTGATTATTATATTACAATGGATGAACCTCTTACTCTCTATGCCAGCGCAACTACAACCCGCACATTTGTAAGCTTAGACCGGGATGTAGTGGAAATTTCCCGAAACGGCATTGTAAAAACAACAGGCGCAGGTACTGCAACAATTATAATAGGAGCAAAGGAAACCAAGGAGTATAATTTTGCCTTTGCAACAATGAAAGTAACAGTGAGTAAGGGAACGCAAGAAATAACAAATGTGAGAGAGCAGTATATTAAAACAGCTAATTCCAGCTTTACCGTTCATCCAATGGCAAAGTCAAGGCTGACCTACACAAGCAGTAACAAAAATGTTGCAGTTGTATCCTCAATGGGTGAAATAACTGTTAAGAAAGGGGGATATGCTTACATCACCATTAAGGCTATTGAAAACAGAGGTTACTATTCAACCGAATTTAGGACAAAAATAATATCTGCACCAAGGAATTTTACATCAAAGGATGTATCAAAGGTTAAAAAGATAAGCAAAACAAAAGCCAAAATCACTTGGAAAGCTCTTGCCGGTGCAAGCGGTTACACAGTACAGTATGCCACAAACAAAAGCTTCAAGGGTGCAAAGACTGTGAAATGCAGTAAAAAGTCAGCTGCCCTCACAAAACTTAAAAAGGGCAAAACCTACTATGTGAGAATAAATGCCTACACCAAGGTGTCGGGCAAAAAATATGCTAACAAGTGGTACAAGAGAAAATTTAAAATGTAATTTCAATTATAGTAAGAAAGCTCGGCAATTTTGCCGAGCTTTTACTATCTTAATTTGTTGACATTAATTTATTCTTTTTAATTTCAACATCACCGGATGCTATGTCAATGGTGATTTCTGATTTACCGTTGCCGTAAATTGCCTTGCCGTCCATAGAGTCAACTGCACCTTGAAGTGGGAACTCTGAGGTAATATCCCCGGATGCCTTGGAATAGTTCACTGTAAAGCCTGCTTCTTCGTTGGTCTTCTCGTCATCTTCATAGTAGGGGAGATATATTTCAATATCACCTGAACTGCTGTCTATGTCTATCTTTTCCGGCATAATACCGTCCTTAAACTGCACGTTTCCGCTGGAAACATCAAATCCTGCTGTTCTGAAATTGCCCTCAAGATAGATATTACCTGATGCAGAATCAACTGTAAGGGTGTCAGCAGTCAGCTTTCTTCCTGTTATAGTACCGCTGGAGGAGTCTATCTCAATGCTGTCGCA
>JBJEOU010000123.1:4975-8932 GCA_051880875.1 Ruminococcus sp.
GCGTTATCAAGGCGGATGTTGTCTGTAAAATTATCATCAAGCTGATAGGTTTTTGAAATTGTTTCGGTGTCACCGAATAAAAAAGCAAGACCTGCAGTTGCCCCGGTTACAATTATAACAGCGCATATAATGCCTATCACAATAGTTAATGTGCTGTGCTTTTTTGGAGTGTTTTCAACAGTTACATCGTATCCGTTTTCACTAAAGCCTTCGTTAACCTTATTATTCTTCTTATCTATAATTCCTGCAATGTAGTAGTAGAGAGGAATTGTGAGGAATAACAGCCACAATGGGTGCCACAGTCCGCAGGTCATACCCAAAAAGCAGAACAGCCATACAACAAGAACAGGATAAGCAAAGTGACTTAATTTCTTCTTGAAGATTGCGTCAACAACTGTGTAGTACATAGGGATTGTCAAAAACCACAGCCAGCTTGTTGCCCAACCGCCAAAAATATTTATGAAACCAAAGGCGAAGAATCCGGCAAGGGCAACAGCCCAATAAGGAAAATGCTTTGCCTTGCTGTGTGCAGAGGATTTGCAGTCATCATGATGGATGTGGCCGTGCTCATCGGTAAATGATTTAGTATTTCCGTCCTCGTCAACAACATTTACTCCGTCCTTGTCAACGGAAACCTTGGCACCGTCCTTGCTTTCAACGTGAATTCCGTCCTTAAAGCTGATGTCCACCTTGTCATCGCCGTCATTAATATGTATTCCGTTTTTAAAGGATACATAGGATTCCTTTTTGTCCTGTTGATTGTCCTTTTCCTCAGAACTGTTACAATCATCAGTATTGGTGTTTTGGGAATTGTCCTCTTTTTCTTTATTTAATGTTGTTGCCGGATCACCCATTAAAAGCTCATCAAGGGTGACACCGTAAATCTGTGCCAATAATATCAGGTTGTCTGTGTCAGGGGATGCCTCCGCCCGTTCCCATTTGCTGACAGCCTGACGGCTTACGCCGATTTTTTCTGCAAGCTCCTCTTGACTGAGTCCGCTTGCCTTTCTGTACTGTAAAAGTTTGTTTGCAGTTTCAATGTTCACACTATTTACCCTCCCCCGTGTGGGGCCTTTCTTTATGATGGGTTTATTATACAATCCGGTCGCCGGTTGCACTATCAACTTTAGTTTACAATTTCCGCAACTATAGGTTGCAGTGGCTTGTTTAAGGGATTTTTTAACTCATTTTGTTTCCGATTGATTTTACAAAATGAATATTTCGGCTCACTTCATTAAACCCCAAGGCCTTATGAAAATCAAGGCTTTGGGTGTTTTCGATGTTGCAGTCAGAGGCAAATTCCGTGCAATTTCTTTCCCTTGCCCAGTCCTCACAAAACTTAACCATTTCCCTTGCAATGCCCTTGCCCATATGTTCCTCCTTGACAGAAATTCCCTCAAGGTAGGCAACAGGTAAGGTTTTTGTGCCTTCAACATATTCAAATCTCAGTCCCACAGATGCAAAGCCCACAGCCTCATCATCATTCTCCGCAATTATAAAGGCAGAGGTTTCTTTGTCCATATCCGAGAATTGAAGATACAAATCAAGGGAAGAGGAAACAGATGTCCATACCCTTTGCACAAGGGGAAAAAGGCGGTCAAGGTCCTTTGATGTTGCAATGCGGATAACCATATCAGTAGTCAAGTCCCTGTGTTGTCTTTAAAAATTCGCTGAACTGACTGTAAATCTTGTCCACTCCGCCAACAGAGTCACTTTCTATATTAAGTGGCATAATTGGGTCGTGGACAGAAAGCCTTAGCAGTAGCCAGCCGTCGCCGTGCTCCTTGTCAAAGGAAACCCTGATGCCCTCACGGTTGTCGTCCGCAACAATCCAGTTTTCTTCTTTGTTTGCGTATTCCTCAAGACTTTTGATAATCCTTTCGCCACAGGCACGAAAATCCTCCTCGGGAATTTTAAAGCGGATTTCCTTGCTTTCAACAGGTTCTTTCAGCTTTTCAAGGAGCATATCAATAGTTTTGTTTTCCTTTTTAAGCTGAGCCATTTTTATAATAATTTTAGTGCAGAGGTAGGCACCGTCGTCAAGGAAGTAGTTTTCTTTCATAGCGGCATGGCCTGATGTTTCAATGGCAAGGGGGCAGTATTCGCCATTATTATTAAGCTCAATTCCCTTGTCAATAACATTCTTGTAGCCTCGTCTGTATCTGTAATGCTTTCCGCCAAGCTCGTTTTCGATAAATTCTTTAAGACCGGAGGATGTTACGGAGTCGGTAACTATTGTACCACCCTCCTTGCCTTCAAGGGCAATGGCAGATGCAAGGGCAACAAGTCGATTTCTGTTGATTTCCTTACCGTAGGAGTCAACAGCACCACCTCTGTCAACATCGGTGTCGAAGATTACACCAAGGTCAGCCTTGCTGTCAAGAACAGCCTTTGAGATGGATTCCATTGCTGTTTTGTCCTCAGGGTTAGGTATGTGGTTGGGGAACATACCGTCAGGGTCAAGGTAAACAGAGCCGTCTGTGTCGGCACCGAGAACCTTTAAAACCTTTTCGGCATAAAATCCCCCTACGCCGTTGCCTGCGTCAACAACAATTTTAAAGTCCTTAAGAGGGTGGTCGTAATCTTCTTCGGAATTAACTTCTTTCCTAATTATATCGCAAAGGTGGTTACTGTACCTTGACATATAGTCAATTTCCTCCACAGTACCATCATTTGTAATCTCCGGAGTAGCGTTGTCCTGTGCATACTGAAGGATGGCCTCAATGTCAGAGCCCTCAAGACCGCCATGTGGGGTGAAAAACTTTAGTCCGTTTCTGTTGAATGGGTGATGGGATGCGGTGATTTGCACAGCGCCGTCACAGCCAAGGTCAACAGTCGTCATAAACATAGAAGGAGTGGAGGATAGATTGGTGTAAATAACCTTTACTCCTGCCTTCCTAAAGCTGTCAATTACACAGGAGGCAATTCTTTCTCCGCTGATACGGGAATCCCTGCCGACAGAAATTGTCAGCTCATTTGCGTTTTTCTTTGATTTTCCAGAAAGCCACAGCACAAAGCCAAAAGCCATACTTTTAACTACATCATCTGTCAGGTTAACGCTTTGACCCTCAACACCATCAGAGGCAACTCCTCTGATGTCTGTACCGCTTTTAAAGTTCTTATAAAAATTATTTAGCATAAAAATACCCCTTAAAATAAATTTATAGTACCATTATACAATAAACGAAATAATATTACAAATTCCCATTACAATGGGCTTTTTTCGACTTATTTTTCAATAATGGAAATATCCCTATTCTGCTTTTTGTATGGTTGTTTAAATATATATTCTTTTATGGAAATAAATTGATAATATTCACTAAAGGAAATTAAAATCATTTAACTTTTGTTTTACCTTGAAAACAAATGGTTGTGCGAGTTGTACAAAAGAGTAGGCTGATTGTTAGTCAGTTTTGATATTTAATCGTTATTATGTACAAATAAAAGCCTTTTCGTTTGTTGACATTCACCAAAGAATGAGTATAATAATAGATGTCAGGTTAAGAGTCCACCTGATATCGCAAAACAAAATGCGATTTGTTCACAGCCAAATGGTAAATGGCAGCACGAAATTTTTTATTTTATTAAGGAGGAAAATTTATGACACCTATGATTAATCTTCATGACATCGATGTTACTAAGTTCCTTGCCGTGCTCGATACTTGCGAGGGTAATGTTTATCTCGTTACCAGCGAGGGTGACCGTTTGAATCTCAGAAGCAAACTTTGTCAGCTCGTTGGATTGACAAAGCTTATCGAAGGCGGCAAAATTGCAGAGGCTTGCGTTTATTGCGAAAACAAGAACGATGAAAGCAAACTCTTCAGATTCAACTTACTTGGCGACACAGGTAATGCGAATATTGCTTAAGTGACATTGATAGCAAGAGCGTTTATACGCGTTAATTTTTTAAAATCCTAAAGCGGAGAAGGCACCCAGACGGGTGCCTTTTTCGTTATG
>JBJEOU010000123.1:9032-17741 GCA_051880875.1 Ruminococcus sp.
ATTAGGCATAGTTAAAGTCATCGGGATGATTCTTTTTGAAAATTTCAAAGATTTTTTGCACCAATGCTTCATCATCAATGCCTACATAAACCTCTTCTTGGTCGTCAATGCTGTCTATTTTAAGTATGGTAAGATCCTGAACATCAGGCGTGTTCTCAATAAGAACAGCATATTCTTCATTTTTGTAGGTAATTACATCAAGGAGTTCAAATTCTACCTCGTTTCCAAGGTCGTCCTCCAATGTAAAGATAACATTTTTGTCCATAATTTTCTCCCGTCCCGTAAAAATAATCTGACTACGCTTTTTTTTCGCTGTAGTTGCCCAAAAAACTGAATTCCGGCAACTCGGTGCTTAAGGCACACAGCAAATTCATAACATTTTCACTGCAAACATTACCTGTAAAGTCCAGATAAAACAGATATTCAAAGGGTCTGTTGGCGATAGGCCTTGACTCTATCTTTGTAAGGTTAAGACCGATTGAGTTAAACCTGCAAAGCACGCTGTACAGAGAGCCTGTAATGTGAGGCAGAGCAAAGCAAAGGCTGATTTTGTCTGCGTCCTCGGGGATATACAGCTTTTTGGAAATGACAATAAATCTTGTGGTGTTGTCACTTCTGTTTTCATAGTGCTCCTCAAGAATTTTCAGACCGTATTCCTCAACGGCACTGCGGTTGCACACCGTGGCAAGGTCAATCCTCTTGCTTTTAGCAACATCCCTTGCGGCAATAGCTGTGTTGGCTGACGGCAGGGTTCTGTAGTTATTCTCTGTGATTTTGTTACTGCATTGGGCAAGTGCCTGTGGGTGTGACCACACCTCTTCAATATCCTCAATTTGAGCCTGGGGGATAGATGCAAGGCAGTAGTGAATTTCCATATCGATGGATTTTACAATGTAAAAACGGTGTTTCAGGATAAGGTCGTAAACATCGCTTACAGAGCCTGCGCTGGAGTTTTCCACAGGAAGAACACCGTAGTCGGCGTCCCCGTTTTCAATAGATGCAAAAACATCCTTAAAGCTTTTGCAGAACTGTGGTTCACAGTCAGGGAAAATCTTAAGAGTCGCCTCGTGATTGTTTGCCCCTGCAATTCCCTGAACAGCAACACGGGTGTCCTTTGTGTAGGGAATGTCCTTCCCTGCATTTTCAATAAGCTTTTTCATTTCCTTGCCTGAGCCTACTATGTTATGCTGTAATGCTCTGGAAAGCTCCATAATATTGCTGTACAAAAGCTGTGAGGCATATCCGAATTCTCCGCCCTTCACAAGCACTTCGTCCAAAATTTCCTTTTCTCTGTCGGCATTAAGGATTGGAATGTCGTTCTCCTTTTTGTACAGTCCCACTTCTCTTGCACATTCCATTCTCTGGGTAAAAAGTTTAATCAGCTTTTCATCAATTTCGTTGATTTCCAGCCTTATTTCATCCAAATTTCTCATTTCTTATCCTCCCTTAAGAGAGCAAATCCAAGATTGTAACTGCGGTGATTGCCTCAATAACCGGTACTGCCCTTAAAACAATACAAGGGTCGTGTCGTCCCTTTATTTCAAGGGTGTCGTTTTTCTTGGTTTCAAGGTTGATTGTTTCCTGCTTTTGGGCAATGGAGGCGGTTGGCTTTACGGCAACCTTAAAGGTGATTGGCATACCGTTTGTAATGCCTCCCAGAATACCTCCGCAGTTGTTTGTTGTGGTGTATACATTGCCCTTTTCGTCATATCTGAAGCTGTCGTTGCTTTCGCTTCCGTGCATTCTGGCAAGGTCAAAGCCTTTGCCGAATTCAATGCCCTTCATTGCAGGAATTCCAAAGACAGCCTTGGCAATTCTGCCCTCTATTCCGTCAAACATTGGGTAGCCGATTCCGGCTTGCATACCAACAACAGCACATTCAATAGTTCCGCCCACAGAATCCTTATTAAATGCTGCGTCGGCAACCTCCTTGCGCATTTCTTCCTCTTTGTTGCTATCAAGGAGTGGGAAAGAGGAGTTGAGAAGATTGTCTATTGTTTCATCAGAAATATTGCAAGGGTCAAAGGAATTGTCAAAAGCATTTCCAATGCTGTTGATGTGTGCAGTTACCTTTATTCCTTTTTCAAGGAGAATCTGCTTGCAAACAGCACCTGCAAAGACGATTGGCGCTGTGATTCTTCCGCTGAAATGTCCTCCGCCTGCAATGTCGTTAAAACCGTTGTACTTAACATATGCAGGGTAGTCGCTGTGACCGGGACGGGGACACCTTTTGATGTTGGAATAGTCCTTGCTTTTTGTGTTAGTGTTGTAAATGATTGCACAAAGTGGAGCGCCTGTCAAGGTGTTGTCAACCACACCCGAAAGTATTTCGGGGAAGTCAGCCTCTTTTCTCGGTGTTGCGGTTTTGTCGTTGCCCGGTGCTCTTCTCTTCATTTCAAGTAGAATTTTATCCATATCCAGCTTTAAGCCCGATGGAAGTCCGTCTATTACCACACCGATTGCTTTGCCGTGGCTTTCTCCGAATACAGAAATTTTAATATTTTCACCTATTGTTGATGACATTTACAGTACCTCCCAGCTTTTTGAAATCCCCAAAAAAGTCGGGGTAACTCTTTTTGACAGCCTGACTGTCGGTGATAGTAACATTATTTCTGGCAATAACTGATGCAACAGCACTTGACATTACAATCCTGTGGTCGTTGCACCCTTCAGCTTTTCCTCCGTTTAGTGAGCCCACCCCTTGAATAAGAAGTCCGTCGTCAAGCTCAGCAACCATTCCTCCAAGGTTGTTGATTGCCTCCATAGTTGTTTTAAGTCTGTCGCTTTCCTTAATTCTAAGTCGTTCTGCGTTGTATATCTTTGTCACACCTGTTGCACCTGCACCGCATACGGAAACAACAGGTACAAGGTCGGGAATTTGACTTGCGTCAATGTTTATTCCCCGTAAATTACCTTTTTTTACTGTAACGGAATTTTTGGTGGTGGTTACATCTGCCCCGAATCTTCTGAGAATGTTGCAGATTTCCTTGTCCCCCTGTGTAGAATCGGGGTCAACTCCCTTTACTGTGATTTCTCCCCCTAATGCACCGGCAACCATAAAGAAAGCCGCCTGGCTCCAGTCACCTTGAACGGTGTAGTCCTGGGGGGTGTAGCGCTGACCGCCCTTTACAAAATATCCGTAATCAGTTATTTCTACATTAACACCAAAGCGTTTCATTGTGTCAATGGTCATATTTATGTAGCCTACGCTTTCCAGAGGTGAAGTAAGCACAATTTTGCTGTCCCCCTCAAGGATAGGGAGAGCAAGGAGAAGTCCTGTTACAAACTGGCTTGAAACATTGCCGGGTATTTCAAAAGTCCCGCTTTTTAGCTGTCCGCTGATTTCAAGGGGAAGTCCGCCCTCTGTTTTGCAATCCACACCCTGCTTTGGAAGAGCGTCAAGGTAAATCCCTATTGGCCTTTGGGGGAGAAGTCCCTTTCCTGTAAAGGTTCCCTCCATTCCCAGCGCCCCTGCAACAGGGATAAAGAAACGCAGAGTACTTCCGCTTTCGTTACAGTTAAAATCAGCCTTACAACGGGAAAAAAGGTGACTGCTGTCTATTGTCAGTGTGTCACCTTTAATTTCAGTTTCTGCACCAAGGGAGTTGATGCAGGATATTGTGGCTTTAATATCTTCGGAAAGGGATATAGGGGAGATAGTACATTTACCCATAGAAAGAGCACCGCAGATAATGGCTCTGTGGCAGTCGCTTTTTGATGGGGGAACAGTAACGGTACCGTTTAATTTGGATGGTTTAATAAGAACCTCCGCCATTTTATTCCTCCTCCGTAACATCAATGTATTCCTGGAACTTTCGTTGGTCTATATTTTTAACAACAGCATTTCCGATGGTTTTAAGGATAACAATGTCAATACCCTTGCCTGAGCTTTTTTTGTCACTTTGGGATGCAAAGGCTATGTCCCTTATGGAGCTGTCGTCGTGGATTGGAAGGTGGTACATCTCACAAAGCTCTATAATCTTTTTAGTTGTGCCCTTTGGCGTCAGACCTTCCTGCTCACTGGCATTTGTAATCATAACCATTCCTATGGCGACTGCTTCACCGTGGGAAAGTCCTTTGTAATCGTAAATTTTTTCCAGAGCGTGGCCGATTGTGTGGCCAAAGTTAAGGAGCTTTCTTTCTCCTGCTTCGGTTTCGTCACGCTGAACTATGTCACGCTTGATAGAAACGCATCTGTAGATGATGTTTTCAATGTCAAGCTCCTCCATACCTTTTTTAAGAAGTCTGAAAAGACCCAGGGACTTGATACATCCGTACTTTATTACCTCTGCCATACCGTCGTGAACATATCTTTCAGGCAAGGTGGTGAGTGTGTCAGGGTCAATGAGAACAAGGCTCGGCTGCCAGAATGCCCCAACAAGATTTTTGCCCTGCTTGATGTCATAGCCTGTCTTGCCTCCCACAGAGGAGTCAACCTGGGCAAGGAGAGAGGTTGGAACCTGAACAAACTTAATTCCCCTGAGATATGTTGCGGCTGCAAAGCCTGCCATATCCCCTGTTACACCGCCCCCAAGGGCAAGTATAATGTCGGTTCTGGTGATGTTGTTGTCAGCCAGATGACTGTAAATCGCCTCAATAGTTCTGAAATTCTTGGAGGTTTCCCCAGCCTTGAATACAAATTCTGATACTATAAATCCCGACTGCTTAAGGGAAGCTATAACATTCTGACTGTAAAGTGCGTGAACATTGCTGTCTGTTATAACAGTAACCCTTGTGGGGGATGCAATCTTCTTGATGTATTCACCGCATTTGTTGATGATTCCCCTGTCGATTATAATATCATATTTTCGTCCTGTATTTACTTTAAGCTTTTTCATTCGCCTAAAGCCTCCTTAATCTGATGCCCTTTGTTAAGCAGGGCCATAAGTTTTTCTTTATCGTTATTGGAAATGGCTTTTTCCATACTTTTGATGTTGTTAATCAGCGTGTCAAGCTCCTTTAATAGGGGTTCCTTGTTATCAAGGAACAATTCGCTCCAAAGCTCAGCGTTTATATTTGCTACCCTTGAAACATCACGGTAGCTGCCTGCCGAAAATCCCTTGTGATTCATACAGTTTGGCGACAGCACATAGGCGCAGGCAAGGATGTGTGGGAGCTGACTTGTAAAGGAAATCATCCTGTCGTGCTCTTCCGGTGTGGAGATTTTGATTCCTCCAAAGCCTAAGGAAAGGTTAAAGTCGGATACAACCTTTACCTTCTCCTCATCAGCGTCACAGGGAATTACAATACAGCTTGCACCCCTGTATAGGTCGGCGTCGCTTACATCAAAACCGTTTTTCTCTTTGCCTGCCATTGGGTGAACGCCTACAAATGTGAAGCCGTAACTGTGGCTAAGGTTCGTAAGCTCCTTGCAAATCTCGGTTTTTATGCCGGAGGTGTCGGTTACTATTGCACCCTTTTTTATTTTGTCGCCGTTATTCTTAATAAACTGCACAGCGGCACCGGGATAAACCCCAAGAATTACCAAATCTACGTCCCCAAGGTCGTCGGGCGTACCGATTTTGTCTATGGCACCGCAGTTATATGCCTTTTCAAGGGGCAAAGGACTGCGGTTTATGCCTATTACATAATGGTCTGTGTATTTTTTGATTGCTTTGCAATAGGAACCGCCAATGATTCCCAGTCCAACAACTGCAATTTTCATAATAAATCAATCCTTTAAAGTACGGATTTTATATTCTTAACCTTTTTAGCAACAGAGTCAAATTCCTCCGGTGTAAGTGACTGTGCACCGTCGCAAAGTGCGTGTGGAGGGTCGTTGTGAACCTCGATGATAAGTCCGTCTGCACCGGCGGCCACAGCCGCCATAGCCAAAGGCTCAACAAGCCAGCTGTGTCCTGTTGCGTGGCTTGGGTCAACAATAACAGGCAGATGGCTAAGGCTTTTTACAATAGGAATAGCGGACAAATCAAGGGTGTTCCTTGTGTATTTTTCGTATGTCCTTATTCCTCTTTCACAAAGAATAACCTGCTGGTTGCCCTCTGCCATAATGTATTCTGCGCTCATAAGCCATTCTTCAATGGTAGCACAAAGCCCCCTCTTAAGAAGAATAGGCTTATCAAGCTTGCCCAGCTTTTTCAGCAGGGTGAAGTTCTGCATATTTCTTGCGCCAACCTGAATGATGTCAACATCCTTAAAGAGGTCAATGTCGGCTTCGCTCATAATTTCTGTGACAATAGGAAGACCTGTTTCTTGTCTTGCCTTAAACAGCAAAGAAAGACCCTCTCCCTTTAAACCCTGGAATGAGTAGGGGGAAGTTCTCGGCTTAAAAGCTCCGCCCCTCAGGACAGACGCACCGGACTTCTTTACCGCCTTTGCAATTTCTGTAACCTGACTTTCCGACTCAACAGAGCAAGGACCGGCAATTAAGGTGAGATTTCCTCCGCCGATTTTTGCGCCGTTTGAAAGGGTGATTACAGTATCCTCCGGGTGGAACTTTCTGTTTGCTTTTTTGTATGGCTCCTGGACACGCTTAACGGAGTAAACAATGTCCTGCGCCTTGATAGTGCCAATGTCAACTGTGGTCGTGTCACCGATAAGTCCAAGGACAGTTTCGTTAACACCCTGCCACTCGTTTACATCAACATTATATGTTTTCTTTAAAGCACCTGAAAATTCGTCAATGGTTTTTCTGTCGGTGCCTCTCTTAAGTACAATAATCATTTTGTGCCTCGTTTCTGCATTAAAAAATGGTCATTTAATAGCTGTATATTTTTAATAATGCATCGTCATACCAGTATATTTTACCACTTTAAAGGGTTTATATCAATAGCAAGGGAGCTTTTTTGCCCGATTTTTAGATTTTTGCGGTGTGAATAATGTTAATAGCAACCTGCAACGGAGGAAATTCTCCGTCAACAATAATGTCTGCCGCCCTTTTGTAAAGGGGCATTCTCTTTTCGTACAAATCCTTCATGGCTTTGTCCCTGTCAGGTCGCTGTAGCAAAGGCCTTGTGGTGTCGTTTTTCAGCCTTTTTTTAATGGTGTCAAGGGAAACGTCAATAAGTACGATAGTTCCGTTCTTTTTCAGCGCCTTAACATTTCGCTCAAAGGTCAGCGCTCCGCCCCCTGTTGATATTATAATCCCCGATTTATCAGAAAGTTCACAGCAAGCGTCATATTCTAAATCTCTGAAATATTCTTCTCCGTATTTGTCAAAGATTTCAGAGATTTTCATACCCTGCTTTTTTTCTATGTAAGCGTCTGTGTCTATCATATTCATACCGGAACGCTTTTGTAAATTTTTGCCCACGGTGGTTTTTCCACAGCCCATAAATCCGCATAAAATAATGTTTTTCCTCATTATTTATTCTTCAACTCCTCAAGACAGTCCAAACACAGCTTGTCTATATCATTTTTGTCAAAGGAAACGTCATTCCACTTTGTCTGTGCCACAACAGCCTGCCACACAAGCATTGACATTCCCCCAACAGCCAAAGCACCGTTTTCCTTTGCTTTCTTTATAAGCTTTGTTTCAAGGGGATTGTAGATAGCGTCAAAAACTGCCTTTGAATTTTTGATTACCTCATCACTGACAGGGCAATTATCTTCGTGAGGGAACATTCCCACAGGGGTTGCATTGATTAGCACATCAATATCACCCTGTAAGTCGGCTATTTTGCAAACCTTAACATTGTCGCCGTCAAGGGCGTCAAGCTCCTTCTTTAAGTCCTCAGCCATAAGTAGGTCATCGGGACGAACAGCAAGGGTAAGGTCATTTTTTGCAAGTACTGCCTCATATGCCATTGTTCTTGCAACTCCGCCACACCCTAATATTACAGTCCTGCCCTTAAAAGGGATTCCTGTACTCTTTAAAGCCATAAGGAATCCATCGGGGTCTGTGGTGTAGCCTCTGAATGTGCCGTTGTCATTGAAGAATGTGTTTACACTGCCGTACAGCTTTGCCTTCGGGTCAAGGTAATCCAGAAAGGGAATGATTGCCTGCTTGTGAGGGATTGTTATGTTAAAACCATTTAGATTTGATAATTCCCTTTTAAATGTATCCTTTAGTTCCTGTGGCGGAACATCGTAAACATTATACTCGGCGTCAATCCCCCCAAGGGAAAAAAGTCTTTTATGAATGAATGGTGACATTGTGTGTCCTATTGGATGTCCGATAACTGCATATTTTTTCTTTGGCATAATTTCTCCTTAAAATTTGTAATAAAATATGAAAATTTTGAAATAAATATTGACAAAGTTACAATTTGCTTATAGTATAATTGTAACGGCTATGGGACTATTTTATCAAATTAATGATAATTTGTCTATAAAAGCTGATGATTATTTTGTTTATACAAACAGGAGGATATTATTATGGTATTAGAAAAAGTAAAGACTATCTTAGCTGATCAGTTTGATGTTGAGGAGGATACAATTACAGAGGATACTTCTCTTCAGGAAGATTTAGGCGCAGATTCTCTTGATGTTGTAGATTTGCTTATGTCTATCGAAGACGAATTCAGCATTGAAGTTCCTGACGAGGATGTTGAAAACATCAAAACAGTAGGAGCTCTTGTTTCTTATATCGAGCAGAATTCCTAATCATTATTGTAGATAATTTTGATTAACAGTCAGAGGGTCGGTTTTCCGTCCCTCTTTTCTTTTTATCTTTTGGGTGTTTTCCTCCAATTTTGTGATTGTACTTGAAAAAGCATCAGGTTTTTTGTATAATAAAAACAATGCGTA
>JBJEOU010000123.1:17841-27182 GCA_051880875.1 Ruminococcus sp.
TTGTGATTGTACTTGAAAAAGCATCAGGTTTTTTGTATAATAAAAACAATGCGTATTAAGACTTGAAAGGGGTTTACGAAAATGGGAAATAACAAAAAGTTTGTTTCTGCCATTACAAGCCGTGATGAGGACTTTGCAAAGTGGTACACCGACATTGTAAAAAAGGCAGAGCTTATTGATTACAGCGGTGTTAAGGGATGTATGGTTATCCGTCCCTACGGTTATGCAATCTGGGAGAATATCCAGGCTGACCTTGACAGAAGATTTAAGGAAACAGGTCACGAAAATGTTTATATGCCTATGTTTATCCCCGAAAGCCTGCTCCAGAAGGAGAAGGACCATGTTGAGGGCTTTGCCCCTGAATGTGCATGGGTAACTGTTGGCGGTGACGAAAAGCTTAACGAAAGACTCTGTGTCCGCCCAACATCAGAAACCCTGTTTTGTGAGCATTACAGCAAGGTTATTGAAACATACAGAGATTTGCCAAAGCTTTATAACCAGTGGTGCTCCGTTGTAAGATGGGAGAAAACCACACGTCCATTCCTGCGTACAAGCGAATTTTTGTGGCAGGAGGGTCACACAATGCACGAAACCGAGGAGGAGGCAAGGGAAGAAACCCTTAGAATGCTCCATGTTTATGCAGATTTCTACAAGGAAACCCTTGCTATCCCTGCTGTTATCGGCAGAAAGACAGAAAAAGAAAAGTTTGCCGGTGCAGAGGAAACATATACAATCGAGCCAATGATGCACAACGGAGTTGCACTTCAGGGCGGTACATCCCACTACTTCGGCGATGGTTTTGCAAAAAGCTTTGACATCACCTTCCAGGGCAGAGATAACAAACAGCACTATCCACACCAGACCTCCTGGGGCGTATCTACACGTATGATTGGTGCAATAATAATGGTGCACGGTGACGACGAGGGACTTGTTCTCCCACCAAAGGTTTCACCGATTCAGGTTGCAATAATTCCTATTGCACAGCACAAGGAGGGTGTGCTTGATAAGGCACAGGAACTCTTTGACAGACTTAAGAAGGACTACCGTGTCAAGCTGGACGACAGCGACAATTCACCGGGCTGGAAGTTCTCCCAGTACGAGATGAAGGGTGTGCCTGTCAGAATAGAAATCGGTCCTAAGGATATAGAAAAGAACCAGTGCGTAATTGTTCGCCGTGATACAAGGGAGAAGATTTTTGTTTCTCTTGATGAGCTTGAGTCCAAGGTGGCAGAGGCTCTGCAAATGGTACACGACGGAATGTACGAAAAAGCACTTAAGAATATGCAGGAAAAAACCTTTACTGCAACCACATTCGATGAATTTGTTGATACAGCAGAGAATCATCCCGGCTTTATCAAGGCTATGTGGTGCGGTGACAAGGAATGTGAAGAAAAGATTAAGGATGTTACAGGGGGAGTTAAGTCACGCTGTATTCCTTTTGAAGAAGAACATCTTGCTGACACCTGCGTATGCTGTGGTAAACCTGCAAAGCATATGGTTTACTGGGGCAAGCAGTATTAATTATAATAATAACCATAATAACCCGATTATAATTTGAAAGGAGGGGTTATATGCCTATTAAGGTTGCTAACAATTTGCCGGCTATTAAAATATTGGAAGAGGAAAATATTTTTATTATGACCGAGGACAGGGCCATAACACAGGATATCCGACCCCTCAAAATTGTTATCCTTAACATAATGCCCACAAAGATAGAAACCGAAACACAGCTTATCCGTCTTTTGGGCAACACATCCCTTCAGGTGGATGTGGATTTGCTCCATATGCGCAGTCACCAGGCTAAAAATGTAAGCAAGCACCACCTTGACACATTTTACAAAACCTTTGACGAGATAAAGGACAGCCGATATGACGGAATGATAATCACAGGAGCACCTGTGGAGCATATGAAATTTGAGGATGTGGACTACTGGCAGGAGCTTACCGAAATTATGGAGTGGTCCAAAAAGAATGTGTGGTCAACCCTGCACATTTGCTGGGGTGCACAGGCAGGGCTTTACTACCACTACGGAATAAATAAAAGGGATCTGCCCAAAAAGCTAAGCGGAATTTACCGACACAGAATTCTCCAAAAGCTTCATCCTTTGCTCAGGGGACTTGACGATGTATTTATGATGCCTCATTCACGGTATACCGAAAGTGTACCTGAGGAAATCTTAAGCAATCCCAACCTGGAGGTGCTTGCCTCGGGGGAAAAGTCCGGCATAGCCATAGTTGCTGACAAGCCGTGCAGAAAATTCTTTGTTTTCGGCCACGCTGAATATGACAGAATGACTCTGGCACAGGAGTACGAAAGAGATGTTAAAAAGGGTTTAAATCCGGAAATTCCTTTCAGATATTTTCCAAATGATGATGTAACTAAGGTGCCTGATAAAAAGTGGAGGAGTACAGCATTTCTGCTCTTTGCAAACTGGCTTAACTACTTTGTTTATCAGCAGACACCATATGACCTTAACGAGCTTGATTCAAAATGAGGGGTGCTTTTGTATCTCCAAAAGGGTATCGGACAATCTACGGATTGTCCGATTTTTGCTTTTGTCATTGACGACAAAATTTTGTTTCCATAATAAAGTGCTCAATTTCAGAAAATTTCAAAAATATATTGACAAAATATATGGTGGGGCATATAATATAAATAACATATGAATAATTCTTCATATGTTCATACATTCATAAATATATTCGGGAGGAATTACTGTGGAAAATAAATGTACAAATCATAGTGAACATAAAGACGAGATGGAAATGGCAAAGAAGAATTTGCCTGATGAAAAAAAGGTAACCTTGCTTGCTGATTTTTTCAAGGTTTTCGGGGACAGCACCAGGCTGAAAATAATCAGTATGCTCCGCCACAACAGTCTGTCGGTCTGTTGTATTGCCGACTGCCTTAATATGGAGCAAAGCGCCATCAGCCACCAGCTGAAGGTTCTTCGCAACAACCATATTGTAAAGGTGGAAAAGCAGGGCAAGCAAAGCTTTTACAGCCTTGACGACCTTCATGTTGAGCTGATTTATCAGATGGGACTTGAGCATATTCTGGAGGATGAGTAATGGAAGAATTCAAGGTAACAGGTATTCATTGCGGATGCGGAAATTGCCACGATGATTGTGAGGAACAAAAGCACAATCACAGCGGAGAATGTAGTGAACATAATGACTGTTGTTGTGAGGGAGGTTCTTGCTGTTGCAGTGATGAACACAGCCATAATACTTCCAATGATGAGGAAGAATCAAACAGTAAAATCAAGGTGATACTCCTTGCGTTTTCGGCGGTTGTTACAGTTCTGTGCATTATTCTCCACCTGAGTGTTGATTTTAACCCTGTTGTAATTGGTATAGCCTGTGGTGTGGCTACCGTTTTAGCCGGAAATGAAACCTTTATCAAGGGTATAAAGTCGGCGATAAAGCTAAAGCTTGACGAAACCACACTCCTTACCATAGCGGTAATTGCGGCATTTTGCCTTGGTGAATTTACCGAGGCATCCCTTGTAACCATACTGTTTCAGTTTGGGGAACTTCTGGAGGATGTTGCAGTAAGTCGTTCCAAAAAGAATATTGAAACTCTTGCAAAAATCAGACCTGACAAGGCGGTTCTCATAGAAAACGGGGAGGAAGTTGAGGTTCCTGCGGAAAATGTAAAGATTGGCAGTACAATACTTGTAAAGCCTTACCAAAGAATCCCCCTGGACGGTACTGTTGTGCAGGGAAATTCCTCTATAGATACCTCCGCCATAACAGGGGAGAGTGTTCCTGTGGAGGGAGCTCCGGGAACAGAGGTTATGAGCGGTATGCAAAACGGCGAGGGTGTTATTAAGGTTGTAACCACCAAGACAGCAGAAAATTCCGCCGCATCACGAATACTGAAAATGGTGGGGGAAAGCCAGAAAAACAAAGGTGAATCGGAAAAATTCATCACAAGATTTGCAAAGGTATACACCCCTATTGTAATAGTGATTTCAGTATTGGTTGCAGTTGTTCCTACCCTTATTTTCGGCGACTTCTCCCTATGGCTTTATAGGGCGCTTGTGTGCCTTGTTGCCTCCTGCCCTTGTGCTATTGTAATTTCTGTTCCCCTTGCTTACTTTGCAGGCATAGGAGGAGCAAGCAAAAAGGGAATTATGATAAAGGGCGGAAAGTATGTTGAGGCTCTTTCTAAGGCTGATTGTTTCGTTTTTGATAAGACAGGCACACTGACCACAGGCAAAATCAAGGTGGGAAGTGTAACACCCTTTGGTGATATGAGTGAAGATGAAATCCTCGGCTACTGTGCCTCCGGGGAGGAATACAGCACCCACCCCATAGCCCTTGCTATCAAGACAAAAGCAAAGGAAATGGGTATCGCTGTGGATAAGGCTGAAAACATCACAGAAAAAGCAGGGCACGGTGTATCGGCAGAAATAGACGGCAAAAAAATCTCTGTTGGAGGTGTTGGACTTCTGAAGGATGAGGACAGGGATAGAGTAAAGGATAATTCCTCTGTTTTCCTCCTTGTCAACGGTAAATTGCAGGGGGGAATCACAGTAACCGACACAATCCGTGAGGAAAGCAAAGCTGTTCTTGATAACCTGAAAAGTATGGGTGCAAATCAGCTTGTAATGCTAACAGGTGACAGGGAAGACAAGGCAAAGAATATAGCAAGCCTTGCAGGCATTACAACTGTGTACAGTAACCTTCTCCCTGACGAAAAGGTAAGTCATATGAAGGAACTTAGCAAAAACCACAACTCCACCGTATTTGTGGGGGACGGAATAAATGACGCACCTGTAATTGCTTTGGCTGACTGCGGAATAGCAATGGGACTTGGAAGTGACGCCGCCATTGAGGCAAGCGACGCTGTTCTCGCCGACGGTACTCTGAAACAGTTGCCCTATATGGTGAAGATTTCACGAAAGATTATGTCAACAATCAAGGCGAACATAACCTTTGCCCTTGTGGTAAAAGCCCTTGTTATTGCTCTGGCTGTTGTTGGAATTGCTCCCATGTGGCTTGGGGTTCTCAGTGATACAGGACTTTCTATGATTTGTATTCTGTATTCAATGAGATTATTAAAATAAATTAATCCACAACCCGGCTATTCCCAGCCACCTCATTTGTCATTCCGAGCTTGTCGAGGAATCTCCTTCCTCTTCTGCTTATCTTGTTAGGAATTTTATCCTTTCATATGACCTGATGGTGTCAACTAATGCACTATTGCTTTTCTTTAAGATTCTTCAGTCGCTTTGCTCCTTCAGAATGACAGAGCAGGGAAGTCAGATACTACTCAGAATAGAAGGAAAGTTGAATATAACAATAAGTTATACTATTTAAAATACGAAAATAAAACGCAAATGGGGCTGTCACATCACTAATGCGACAACCCCATAGTTTATTTGTTTTTATTTTACAGTAATCTTTACCTTTGCGTATTTGCCGGAACCGTCCTTTGCCTTTGCATAAACATAGCAGGTTCCCTTCTTGATGCCCTTTACAACACCCTTGGAAGAAACTGTTGCAATCTTCTTGTTGGATGTGCTAAAGGATACACTCTTAATCTTTGCGTTCTTTGGTGTGATAGCCTTAACCTTAATCTTGGTGGTTTTCTTCACCTTAATCTTGGCAGAGGTTTTATTAAGAGTGATTTTCTTTACCGCATAGTAAAAACGGTTTTTGTAGATATTTGCATGAGTCTGAGCTGCACTACCCTTGTCACCGTAGATAGCAATTCTTGCACCGTTACGGTTGTATTTTACATCCATATATCCTGTTGAAGATACTGTACAGGATGTAACATTCTTGATTAATGAATCAAATCCAACATCCTTACAGCAAGAAGGAATGTAAAGTGAATTTACTGAACTGCAACCAAGGAAAGAATAAGCACCAAGCTTTGTAATCTTTGAACCTAAGGAATTACACTTGATTTTTTTGCAGTTAGTAAATGCCTCATACTCAATAGTCTTAACCTTTTTAAATACAAGGGTTGACTTAAGGTTGTAGCAGTTTGCAAATGCGTATCTGCCCACATAAGTTACATTGGTGGTGTTTATGCTACCTGTAAGAGATTTACAGTTTGAAAAAGAGTAGTCGCCAATATAGGTGAGTCTGCTTGATGTGGAAAGATTCTTTAGCTTTGTATCAAGGTCAAAAGCGTAATTACCAATGGTCTTGAGATAGCTTGTGCCTGTTACAGTTGTAAGCTTGTTACATTGATAGAAAGCAAATTGACCGATTGTCTGTACCTTGCCAAGCTTTACTGTTGTAAGATTAGGAAGTTGATAAAAAACATATTCGCCTATTGATGTTGCTTTTGGTAGGTTTACAGTCTGCAAGGAAGAACACTTGTAAAATGCTCTGTCCCCAACGGAGGTTGCGTTTGAAGAAATAGTCTTGATGTTGTTACAACCGTAAAGTGCCCATTTGCCAATGGATTTTGCATTTGTCAGGTTTACACTTGTAAGTGAAGAGATTCCATAAAGTGCATTTTCCTTTAATGTGCCGGCACTCAAGGTTTGCAGGTTGGAATCATAGCCGAAAGAATATGGGCCAAATGTTGCCTTTGGCATATTTACTTTAACTAAATTATCACTATGAGAGAAGGCATAGCTGTTAACTGTTGCAGAGGCACTGCTTGAAACATCCTTAAGGCTGTCAGTATAAGAAAATGCGTATCCCTCAATGGTCTTTACGGAACTTGGCAAAACGATTGACTCAATTCCTGTATATTCAAAGGCGTATTCACCTATCTTTTCAAGGCTGGAATTAGCCAAAAATGTAACAGTCTTTAGATTTTCGTTTCTGTAAAATGCATGAGAACCTATGCTCTTGATTCCTGCACCGATAATAACTGTTTTAACATTTTTTCTTAAATCATAACTACACCATGGTGCACCACTATAACCGAACTCAGGCATATATCCGTTACCTGAAAGGGTCAGTGTACCGTCACCGTCAAGGTACCAGCTGATTGTGCCAACTGTACCGGAATCGCCGGTTGATGTTGTTTCTACTACTGATGCAGAAACAGAAACTGCTGTTGTCATTACTGTTAATAGCATTACTGTTGCCATAACCAAAGAAATAATTTTTTTCATAATAGCCTCCTTTATTCCTCTGTATAATTATAATGTTATTTTATAAATAAAACAATTATCTATGGGTAGAAATATTAAGAATTTATGAACAAATATTGTTATATATATCCAAAAAGGCTGTCCCAAAACGGAACAGCCTTTTGTAAATAAAAATATTAAATATTAAGGAATTAGTTGTTGATGAGCTTATCCTCTTCGTCCCAGCTATACAGCTTTCTGATTTCTGCACCAACGATTTCTGATGGATGCTGAGCGGCATTGTTGCGCATAGCTCTGAAGTGTGCCTGGCCGCCGGCAGGTGACATATCAAGAAGGAAGTCCTTAGCAAAAGCACCGCTCTGGATGTCTGCGAGAACCTGCTTCATAGCCTTCTTTGTGTCCTCTGTAACAATCTTTGGACCTGTGATGTAGTCGCCGTATTCAGCTGTGTTGGAGATAGAATATCTCATACCTGCAAAGCCTGACTGATAAATAAGGTCAACAATAAGCTTCATTTCGTGAATACACTCAAAGTAAGCGTTTCTTGGGTCGTAGCCTGCTTCAACAAGTGTTTCGAAACCGCACTGCATAAGTGCGCAAACACCACCGCAGAGAACAGCCTGCTCACCAAAGAGGTCTGTTTCTGTTTCTGTCTTGAAGGTTGTTTCAAGAACACCTGCACGGCTTCCGCCGATACCTGCTGCATATGCAAGAGCCATCTGCTGTGCCATACCTGTTGCATCCTGATGAACAGCTACAAGACATGGAACACCCTTGCCAGCCTGATATTCAGAACGAACTGTGTGACCGGGTCCCTTTGGTGCAATCATTGTAACATCAACATTTGCAGGTGGTACAATCTGACCAAAGTGAATAGCAAAACCGTGAGCGAACATAAGCATGTTACCCTCTTCAAGGTTTGGTTCGATGTCCTTCTTATACATTGCTGCCTGCTTTTCATCATTGATAAGAATCATAATGATGTCAGCCTTTTTTGCAGCCTCAGCAGCTGTGAAAACTTCAAAGCCCTGGTCCTCAGCCTTTTTCCAGCTCTTAGACCCCTCATAAAGGCCGATGATAACATTTACACCGCTGTCCTTAAGATTAAGTGCGTGAGCGTGACCCTGGCTGCCATAACCAATGATAGCAACTGTCTTATCCTTTAAAAGATTAAGGTCACAGTCTGATTGATAAAAAATACTTGCTGCCATTTTATATTCCTCCTTAAAATTGGCAAATATATGGTTAAAAAGCATATCAAAAAGTAATGCTAATTAATCGCTTAGTCGTTAAAACCGCTGTGGTAGGCTTCTCCCTGACCCTTTTCAATGGCAACTGTGCCTGTTCGCACAATTTCCTTGATGCCGAAAGGCTTTAAAAGGTCAAGCAGTGTGTCAATCCTGTCAAGGGTTTCGCTGTATTCAAGGGTGATTGTGTTTGCGGCAACATCAACAACCTTTGCCGACATCACCTGGGCGATACGCATAATCTCTTCACGCTTTTTGTTGTTACAGCTCACCTTGATAAGCAAAAGCTCACGGCTGATGTATTCACCCTCCACAAGCCTTTTTACCTTGATAACAGGGATAAGTTTATTAAGTTGTTTTTCAAGTTGTTCCACCACATATTCGTCACCGTCGGCAACTATTGTAATTCTGGAAATTGCAGGATTACTTGTTACTCCAACAGCAAGGCTGTCAATGTTAAAGGCTCTTCGTGAGAAAAGTCCTGAAATCTTTGACAAAACACCTGAGTGGTTTTCAACAATAACTGATAAAGTGTATTTCATAGTATATTTCACTCTTTAATTTATATTGACGGTGTGTCGGGATAAACATCGCAAATGAGGATGAAAGGTTCCTTCAGCTTGAACATTTCCTCTGCAACACGCTCGGCTTCTTCGTTGGAATTAACCTCGGCAGACTTTATTCCGTATGCCTTGGCTATTTCCTTAAAGTCAGGGTCAGCCAGAATTGTAGCGCTGTATCTGCTTTCGTACTGCTTTGTCTGTAGCTCCCTTACCATACCAAGACGGTTGTTCCTCATAACAATAATCTTTATGTCAATGTTGTTCTGCATAATTGTGCCAAGCTCTGTGAGATTCATCTGGAAAGAACCGTCACCGCACACAGCAACAACATCCCTTGTAGGTCTTGCCAGCTTTGCACCTATTGCTGCCGGAACGCTGTAACCCATTGTGCCCATACCGCCTGTTGTAAGGAATCTGCCTTCACGGATACGGAAGTTGTTGGCACACCAGATTTGATTCTG
>JBJEOU010000123.1:27282-28386 GCA_051880875.1 Ruminococcus sp.
TTTCCTATTTCAGCAGGGTCAATGTCAATATGTATAATCTTGCTTGTCTGGCTCACCTGGTCAGGTCTTGCAACAGCTCTGTCCCCAAGCCTTGCACCGCATACAATGAGCAAGTCGCTTTCGTGCAAAGCACGGTTTGCGTATTTTTTGCCGTGAGTTCCCAGCATACCAAGGTATCTCATATGCTCGCTTGGCATTACGCCGATTCCCATAAGTGTTGAGATAACAGGAATACCTGTGGTTTCTGCAAATTTAACAAGTTTTAGCTTGCTTCCGGAAGAAAGTACACCGCCACCTGCAACAATAAGAGGACGCTTTGCCTCCTTAATCAGCTCAACAGCCTTTTTAATCTGCATTTTGTGTCCACGGACATTTGGCTTGTAGCCTACAATGTCAACACTTTCGGGGTACTCAAAGGACTCAATCTCCTCCTCCTGAACATCCTGTGGAATGTCGATGAGAACAGGGCCCATTCGTCCTGTTGTGGCAATGTGAAAAGCCTCTTTAAAAACCCTGGGCAAATCCTTTGTGTCGTTTACAAGGTAGCTGTGCTTTACAAATGGCTCGCAGGCGCCTGTTATGTCGGCCTCCTGAAAAACATCTCTGCCCAAAAGCTCCCTTTTAACCTGACCTGTAATGCAGATTACAGGAATACTGTCGGAATAGGCGGTTGCAATTCCGGTTATCATATTCGTAGCACCGGGGCCGGAGGTTGCAACGCAAACACCAACCTTGTTACTGCACCTGCTGTAGCCGTTTGCAGCGTGGACAGCAGACTGCTCCATCCTTACAAGTATATGCTTAATATTTGATTTATAAAGTGAATCATAAAATGGACATATTGCCGCACCGGGATAACCAAAGACGGTTGTAACGCCCTCGGCTTCAAGGCACTTTATCATTATGTCTGCACCGCTAATCATATATCTGTAATGCTCCTATGTAATAATTTGATACACTAATATAAACACCAATTAAAAAGTGAATTACTTTTTAATCAGTGTGGATAGTAATCATTCTTATATAAAGATATTATACAATAAACAATATTCTATTTCAAGGGGAAAACACAAAAAAACGACTTGATTTTCCCTGTTTGCTATG
>JBJEOU010000123.1:28486-31980 GCA_051880875.1 Ruminococcus sp.
TTAGGTTTGTATAAGCGAGCGACAGGCCCTATACGATTAGTGCCTGTGAACCATGTCAGGCGGGGAACCGAGCAGCATTAAGCAGTGTTACCGATGCGATGTAGTAAGTCTGTCGTTCACTTATATAAATCTCTGCCGTTATGGCGGTATAACGGTTTGCAATTTTTTATTTGCAGGGTGGTGAATTTATGTATCAGGTACTTTACCGCAAGTGGCGTCCCGAAAAATTCTCTGATGTTTCAGGTCAGCCCCAGGTTACAAAGACCCTTAAAAACGAAATCAAGAACGGCAGAATTAACCATGCCTATCTTTTCACCGGATCAAGGGGAACAGGTAAGACAACCTGTGCAAAAATTCTTGCCAAGGCTGTAAACTGCCTTGACAGCCACGACGGAGAGCCCTGCGGAAAATGTCAGAATTGCATTGACTTTCAGGAGGGCAACCTCCTTGATGTTGTTGAGATGGACGCCGCCAGCAACCGTGGTATCGAGGACATTCGTGTCCTTATTGAGGAATCAGCTTTTTCACCATCAAAGGGAAAGTACAGGGTGTACATCATTGACGAGGTTCATATGCTTACTGAGCCTGCCTTTAACGCCCTGCTTAAAACCCTTGAAGAGCCACCTGCTCATGTTGTGTTTATCCTTGCAACTACCGAGGTGCATAAGCTGCCCCAAACAATTCTTTCAAGATGCCAGAGGTTTGACTTTCACCGAATCGCTCCTGAGGATATTGCCGACAGACTTATGTATGTTGCACAGCAGGAGAATGTTACAATAACCAAAGAGGCAGCCCTTTTAACCGCTGTTATTGCAGACGGTGCAATGAGGGATTCCCTGTCCATTATGGACAGATGTATCGGAATCAGCCGGGATATTGACGCCGATGTGGTGCGAAAGGCGGCAGGACTTGCCCAAAAGGATTACCTGTTTTCACTTTCATCTGCCTGTATAAATAAGAATGTGCAAAAGGCACTTTCTATAATAGATAAGTTACACAGCGAAAGTATGGATATGGCAAGGCTTTGTGCAGAGCTGATTGACCATTTCAGAAACTTTATGCTTATAAAAACAGTTCGCAATCCCCGTGAAATGATTGTTATGAACGACGATGAGTTTGAAGAGGCGCAAAGTCAGTGCGACTATGTTTCCTTGGCTGATGTTGTTTATTTTATGGATGTTCTCCAGCGAAGTGCCGAGAGAATGGGCAAAAGTTCCTCAAACAGAACGGAGATTGAAACAGCCCTTGTAAAGTTGACTTCCCCCGAGCTGGATGTGAGCCAGGAGGCTTTGACAGCAAGACTTGTAAAGCTGGAAAAGGCTGTGAATATGGGTGGCTTTTCTAAGGAAAGACCCATTGTTAACACACAAGATAACACCCACAACATTAAGACGGATAATATAGAAGAAAACTCTGTGAAAGCAGAGGAAAAACCACAGCCAAGGAGTACACCTGCCTTTCCTACACAGGAAACCACAGCAGTGGCAAATGACCTCCACAATAAACTGGAGGAAATGCGCAGTCGACTTGCTGTGAAAGAGGAAGAAACTAAGAATCAACTTAATGACGAGCCGGTTAGTGACAATCCCCCAAGCGTTCCTTTCCCAACTATTGAGGACAGCAACGCACCTGTACAGGAAAAGGCACCGGTAAGGCGAAATCATGTCAATCTTGAAGAAATATATGCCAATGCAGAGCCGTTTTTAAGATGGCAGGAGGTTGTTGAAAATCTGAAGGAATACAGCCGTCCTATAGCCGCATCCTTTGACAACACAGACGCCTATGTCAGCGGTGACTATCTGCTTATTGATGCTAAGACGGACATTCCTTTTAATCTTCTTAAGAGAAGTCCCGAACAGAAGGACAGAATCAGGGACGCTGTTCAGGAGATGACAGGAAAAAGGTACAAGCTTGGACCATACAAGCCTCCTGTGAAAAAGCAGGAGAAAACAGACCCCCTTGCCACCTTTGCACAAAAGCTAAGGGACAGCGGTGTTGATGTGACAGAAGAATAAAATCTATATAAACTATATAAAAAGTGAGGAAATTACTATGAAAGCAAGATTACCAAAGAATTATGGCGGCGGTGGAATTGGCAATATGCAGCAGCTTGCCCGCCAGGCACAGAAGATGCAGGAGGAAATGGAAACCAAAACAGCCGAGCTTGAACAAAAGGAATACAAGGCATCTGCCGGCGGCGGAGCAGTAACTGCAGTTGTAACAGGGGGAATGGAGATAAAATCTCTTGAAATCGACCCTGAGGTTGTTGACCCTGAGGATGTAGAAATGCTCAGCGACATTGTTATGGGCGCTGTCAACGAGGCTCTCAGAAATGCCGCAAAGGACAAGGAAGATACAATTTCCGCAATTTCCGGCGGACTTAACATTCCGGGTATGTTTTAATGGGAGTATATAATGTTGCTCCCCTGCAAAAGCTCATTGAACAGTTTGAAAAACTTCCGGGAATAGGTGCAAAAACTGCCCAAAGACTTGCATATTTTGTCCTCAATCTGCCAAAAACAGAGGCAGAGGAATTTTCCAAAGCCATAGTTGATGCAAAGGAAAAGATAAAGTATTGCACAGTTTGCTGTAATTTTACAGATAAAGAAAAATGCCCTGTTTGTACAAGTCACAGCCGTGATCATTCTGTAATTTGTGTGGTGGAAACACCAAGGGACGCAATGGCTATGGAGGGTACAAATGAGTATCACGGAACATACCATGTTCTCCACGGTGCAATTTCACCTCTCAACGGAATAGGCCCCGACCAGATTAGGATTAAGGAACTGCTTAGCAGGCTTAATAATCAAGAGGTGCAGGAGGTTATTATGGCAACGAATCCCACAGTTGAGGGAGAGGCAACAGCTATGTACCTTACAAAACTTCTGAAACCTCTTGGCATTAAGGTGACCCGCCTTGCATATGGTATTCCTGTGGGGGGCGACCTTGAATATGCCGACGAAGTAACCCTTGCAAGGGCCTTGGAGGGCAGAACAGACCTTTAAGAGAACACTTGATAATTGGTGTAAGCTATGAAAGAAAGTACAAAGACAATTACACAAAATAAAAAAGCTCACCACGACTACTTTGTTCTGGAAAGCTACGAGGCAGGAATTGAGCTTTGCGGTACGGAGGTAAAGTCACTTCGTGCCGGCAAGGTGAACCTTAAAGATAGCTGGTGCAACATTGTAGACGGTGAAATTTTTGTAAACGGTATGCACATCTCACCCTATGACCACGGAAACATCTTTAACCGTGACCCAATGAGGGTGAGAAAACTGCTGATGCACAAAAAAGAAATCAACAAGCTTTTCGGCACTTTGCAACAGCAGGGACTTTCCCTGATACCCATAAGCCTTTACTTCAAGGGAAGTAGGGTGAAAATGCAGGTGGGGCTTTGCAAGGGTAAAAAGCTCTATGACAAAAGGGCGACAATGGCTGACCGTGACGCCAAAAGGAATATCCAGAGGGCGCTTAAGGAAAAGCAGTATTAA
>JBJEOU010000124.1:0-5128 GCA_051880875.1 Ruminococcus sp.
AAGTACATAAGTCACCCTGTAAAGGACATAGAAATCTCGGAAAAGGATGAAACAGTCCTGTCTGTTGTCACAGAGGACACCGACGACAGTATAGATGAGATAATAAACACCAGATTTAACTTTGAGTACAAAAACAAGGACATCAACACCCTGCCTGTAAAGGTTTCCGTTTCTGACATTGCCCACAAAATTTCAAAAGAAAAATTCAGTACGGTAATGAACCGCCCTCAATTTATGTCAGAAAATTCAATGACCCCGACAGAAAGGGGAACAGCATTCCATGATACCTTGCAACATATCGACTTTGCAAAGGCAAAGGACGATTTAGATGGAGAAATCGCAAGGCTTGTCAACTTTGGATATATCACATCACAGCAGAGCAAGGTGCTGAACATTAGAATGCTTAAGAATCTCCTCTCCTCACAAATTATAAATGAGGTTGTAAATTCCCAAAAGGTGTACAGAGAATTCCGCTTTAACACAAAGATTAGGGCAAAGGATGCACTTGAAGATACACCACAGAACCTTGCTGATGTAGAGATTATCCTCCAAGGCTCCGTTGACCTTGCCTACCTGATAGACGGAAAGCTAAACATTGTGGACTACAAAACCGACAGGGTGAAGGAGGTTTCAGAGCTTAAGGAGCTTTACTCCCGACAGCTAAGCCTTTATAAACAGGCAATGGAGGAATGTACCCCCTATAAAGTGGATAAATGTATCATCTATTCCATCCGCCTTGGCGAATTTGTTGTGATATAGCAGTATGCATAAATAAAGCCTCAAATATTGGTATAAAATGTCAGTATCTTTTTCTATAAATTGGTTGTAAAATTAAATTAAAGAAGATGATATATATTCTTTGTGAAAGGATATGATTGCGATGTATAGTTTTAATTGACTAAATACTGCAAAATACTTCATAAGGTGATTATTATGAAAAGGTTAGTTTCTTTATTCCTGCTTTCAGCATTTATGCTCCTTGCCTTTGCAGGGTGCGGTAATTCCGAAGGCGAAAAATCAAATACAAGCGATACAGCAACAACCACAGTAGCAAAGTCAAATATTTCTGCAACCGTAGAGCTATCTAAAACAGATTATTCCCAAGATGTGGAAAAGATAGATTTTACAGTTACAAACAATTCCGATGATACAATATACTTTGGTGATGATTTTCTCCTTGAGGTAAAAGAGGGTGATAAATGGACAGAGCCGGAAATAGTTGCTGAATATATGAAAAGCTCCGACGATTTATTAAGAACTCTTGATAAAGGAAAGTCCATCGACGAAAGTCTTTATGTATCTGAAAGATATGGTACACTATTATATCCGGGTGAATACAGACTTGTAGTAACTGTAAGTACAAATGAAAATCTCACAGAAAACCCAACAAAGCTGTATGCCCCCTTTGAGGTTAAGTTATTAAGTGATTAAAAATTAAAGGTGTGACACTTTCGTTCATTACGAGATAGTGTCACACCTTTTGTCATGTACAAAGTGAAACTATTTATTCACCTTTTCAATAATCTTCTCCGCACATTTAATCCCGTCCACACCGGCAGAAACAATTCCTCCGGCATAACCGGCACCCTCACCACAGGGGTAAAGACCCTCTATGCCCAAAGCCTCCATTGTGTCCTTGTTTCGCAGAATTCTAATGGGGGAGGAGCTTCTTGACTCAACGCCGGTAAGCAGTGCGTCATTGTCCATAAAGCCGTTTAACCTCTTGTCCATCTCTACAATCCCTTGTCGCATAGAGTCAGTTATAAATTCGGGAAGAATATCGTCCAGCCTTGCAAAGGAAGTGCCCGGCTTATAGCTTGGCAAAACCTCACCAAAGCACTTGCTTTTCTCATTTTTCAAAAAGTTGCCAACCCTTTGAACAGGTGCGTTGTAGTTACCACCGCCAACTAAAAATGCCTTTCTCTCAATTTCTTCCTGAAAATACATTCCAGCAAGCACATCATCAGAACCGAAATCATCGGGAGAAACACCCACAAGCAACGCAGAGTTTGAGTTCACTTCATCCCTTGCATAGTAGCTCATACCGTTGGTAACGACTGTATTTTCCTCACTTTGAGCACCCACAACAACTCCGCCTGGACACATACAAAATGTATAAACTCCACGACCGTTTTCAAGGTGAGTGCTTATCTTGTAGGGCGCAGCACCCAGCTTTTTTTCCTTGTAAAAGTCGCCGTACTGGGAAATGTCAATCTTTTCCCTGAGATGCTCAATTCTTGCCCCAACAGCGAAAGGCTTTGGCTCAATCATAAGACCTTTATTTTTAAGCATTCTGAAGGTATCTCTTGAGGAGTGGCCAATGGCTACAATTATATTGTCGCAAAAGATTTCCTTTTCCAGTCCATCATTTTCCACCACAGCGGCATACACCTTGTTATCCTTGATTTTTATGTCAGTAAGCCTTGTGCTGAAAAGCACCTTACCCCCAAGACTGATAATTTCTTCCCTGATATTCTTAATTGTTGGTTTCAGCCTGTCGGTACCTATGTGTGGCTTGCTGTCATACAAAATCTCCTGCGGTGCACCGTGACTTACAAATTCCTCAAAAATCTTCCTGATTCGTACATCCTTAGTGCCTGTTGTCAGCTTTCCGTCAGAGAAAGCACCTGCACCACCCTCGCCAAACTGAACGTTGCTGTTTGTATTCAGCTTTCGGTTATTCCAAAAATTTTCAACATCCTTAGTTCTTTCCTCAACAGATTTTCCCCTTTCAACAAGGGTAACCTCCATCCCTGAACGGGCAAGTATAAGGGAAGCAAAAAGTCCGGCAGGACCTGCACCCACAACAACTGTGTGAGAAGTATTTTTGCAAATGGGCTGAACATATTTGTATTCCTTTGGAACAGTCACTTTTTTGCTTTTTATGTGTTTCAGCACCCTGTTTTCGCTCTTTAATTCTACATCCACAGTAGCCAGAAAGTGAACATCATTCTTCTTTCTTGCGTCAATAGACAGCTTAAAAATCTTTATGCTTTTAATTTCTTCGCTCTTACACCTAAGCTCTTTTTGAATTTTCGTTCTAAGCATTTCATCTGTGTAATTTGGCGGAAGATATATACCGCTTATTCTAATCATTGTGTCTGACCTGCCTTTATTCCCGATGCAAAGGCAAACTGCAGGTTGTAGCCTCCGCAAATTCCATCAATGTCCAGTACCTCACCACAAAAGTAAAGGTTTGGAATATACATACTTTCCATTGTTTCTATGTTAATTTCACCACCGGGTATTCCGCCCTTAGTGACCTGACTTCTGCCAAAATCGTTTTTGCCAGTGGACTTAAAGTCAAGGTTGTTTATGTTATGTGCCAAATCTTGAATTTCTTTGTTAGATATGTCACCGCATCTTCTGTTTAAGGAGTTGATGTTTGATTTTTTCAGCAAAACCATACTAAGCTTGTTGTTAAAAATACTTAGCAAAAAGTTGTCAACAGTAAGCTTCCTTAGCATCTCACGCCTGTTTTTCAGCATATTGATAATTTCATTTTTGTCTATATCAGGCAGAAGTGAAACCCTTACGGTATCATAATTAAGACCACTTAAATTAAAAGCGCAAATACCTGAAATACTGTTTTCTGTAAACTGAATTTCACCGTTATCACTCTTTACAACCTTGCCTTTATTAAGTACGGAAACTTTTCCCTTAGCCCTGACGCCTTTCAGCGACTTTATAATGTCCGACTTAACATTGATAGGGCAAAGGGCAGGGGTAACCTCTGTAAAGGTGTGCCCCAGTCTTTCAATTACTTCAAACATACTTCCGTCACTGCCAAGGTTAGGACTGCTTTTCCCCCCACAGGCAATAATAATTCTTTTGGAGAAAAACTTTCCGTTACCTGTAACAATCTCAAAGTTTTCCCCAACAGCTATGTCATTCACCTTACATTCAGTAAATTCATCCACATCATTAAGTCGCAAATTGTTCCTCAGGGTGTCAAGTACAGCAGACGACTGATTGCAAAGGGGATATACCCTGCCATGGTCATCACAGTAGGTGACAAGTCCCATATCACTAAAATATTCCATAATGTATTTTGGAGAATACTCTGCAAACAGCTTTTTAACCCCATAGCTTAGTGAGCCGGAGTAGTTCTTAACACTTGCATTTGTGTTAGTAAGGTTGCATTTTCCGTTACCTGTTGCAAGAATCTTTTTCCCGATTCGGTTTTCTTTTTCAAGAACAGCAACATTTTCAAATTGTTTTCCGGCTTCAATGGCGGCAACTAGTCCCGACGCACCACCGCCTATGACAACAACATCATATATTTTCATATTATCCTCTTACATAGTTATATAAATTTAGCGGGATTACTCCCGCTAAAAATAGTGTTTCAATATGTCAATCTGTCACTTTATTCTTTCTTTTTTTAAGCAAAGCCTTAACCACAAAGAAACCAACAACAAACACAACTAATGCAATCAGCACAGTTACAACAACACTTGTGGGAATGTTAAAGGTGGTTACAATCCAAGGAATACCGTATGTGATTATTGTCATAATAGTTGCCGACATACAAAGTCCCAGAATTGTTGCAATAAATGTCTGCTTCAGGTTAAACTTAAACAGTCCTGCAACAAGTCCACCTGTCCAGGCACCTGTTACAGGCAAAGGAATACCAACAAAAATAGTAAGACCAAAGGTTTTGTGTTTCATAATCTTTGGTGCGCTCTTGTTAGCTTTTTCCTCCAGGAAATCAACAAACTTAACAATTGGACTTAGCTTTGTTTTTCTTAAAAATTTTAACAGCTTTTCAATAAAAAGAACAAGAAACGGAATTGGCAAAAAGTTACCTGCTATGCAAAGTGGCAAAGCCTGCCAAAGAGGCACCTTACAAAGTGCGGCGGCAATAAGCCCTCCTCTTAATTCCAAAATAGGGAACAGCGATACCAAAAAGCAAAAAAGCTGTCCGTTCATATGCAGTGTGTCGTTGAGCATACTGATAAATGATTCCATAAAATTCTCCCTTCGTTTACATAAGGAAATCCGCTTAAGTAAATGTCACGCTTAAGTAAATGTCACGCTTAAGTAAATGTCACTAAGATATTATATAGTATACTTAAAGATTTTACAACCCTCTGATTTGACAATATCATAAGAAAAATGTAGAATA
>JBJEOU010000124.1:5228-7208 GCA_051880875.1 Ruminococcus sp.
GCCACCGCCGTGTGCGACGAGGCGATTCAGCTGAATGTATCCGGAAGAAGCGGACAGGTCAGCGATATTCTTCTTGATTTTTCAGGATGTCTGTTCGGATTAATTATTACAACATTAGTCATTGGAATTGTTATATATTTTAAAAGGAAAAGGTAGAAAAGAAATGGAAAAAGTAAGAGAAAACAAACTGGGCACAGCCCCAATGTTCAGGCTTATACTCAGTATGAGTCTGCCTGCAATGTTTAGTATGCTTATTCAGGCGCTTTACAACATTGTGGATAGTATTTTTGTAAGTAATTACAGTAACGATGTAATCACAGGAGGAGAGTCACTTCTTGCAGTCAACATAGCATATCCCCTGCAAATGGTTTTGGTGGCTGTTGCTGTGGGCACAGGGGTGGGCGTAAACTCCCTGATAGCCAGAAGACTTGGTGCAAAAATGCAAAAAGAGGCAGACTCCGCCGCAACCCATGGATTTTTTATGTCCATTATAGATTGGGTAATTTTTGTCTTGATAGGAATGATTGTCACAAAGCCTTTTATCTCCCTTTACACAAACGACCCCCAGGTTCTTGAAAGCAGTATGGCTTATATCAGGATTGTCCTAATATGCTCCCTTGGTGTTAACATTTCAGGTGTTCTGGAAAAGATTTTACAGTCAACAGGCAATATGATAATGCCGATGATAAGCCAGCTTACAGGTGCAGTTATCAACATTTTACTTGACCCTGTGTTTATCTATGTGTTTGATTTAGGTGTTACGGGTGCGGCTATTGCCACAGTAATTGCCCAGCACCTCAGCGCATTGCTTTGCATATTTTTCCTTTTCGGAAAAAAGCAACTTGTAAAAATCAAGCTTAAAGGATTTAAGTTTAATTCTGCAACACTAAAAAATATCTATGTTGTTGCACTCCCGGCAATGGTAATGCAGGCAATAGGCTCATTTATGGTTATGGGTATCAACTTTATTATTTCCCTTACAAGTGTAAGCGCAGTAGTAAAGGATGCCGCCACAAATGTTTTCGGTGTGTATTTTAAGCTCCAGTCCTTCGTATTTATGCCTGTGTTTGGCATAAATCAGGGCAGTACACCGATAATCGGCTACAACTATGGTGCCGGAAACCGCAAGAGAATGTACGGCGCAATCAAATGGGCGGCCGTCTTTGCAGTAATCATTATGACCTGTGGATTCATAGTATTCCAGCTGTTCCCCGAGGCTCTACTTGGTATGTTCAGTCCTAACGAAGAAATGATAGAAATCGGCACTGTTGCCCTGAGGATTATTTCCCTGTGCTTTATTCCTGCCGCATTGGGAATAGTGCTTACCGGTGTGTTCCAGGCTGTGGGCAAGGGTATCCGCAGTCTGATAATGTCACTTCTCCGTCAGCTTGGAGTAATTGTTCCGGTAGCTTTTCTGCTGTCAAAAATCAGCATTAAGGTTATGTGGTTTGCATTCCCAATTGCCGAGGCTGTTTCCTTGGTTGTAGCAATACTGTTCTTCATCAACCTTGTGAGGGGCGACTTCAAAAGGCTGAAACCTTACTCATAATTATATTATCACCGCATATAATTTAGCGGTGATAATATGCAGTATGACAGAAATGACGAAATAACATATGACGAGGATTTTAAGTCAAATGCCGGTACAGAATACTACACAGGTGAAGAGAATTATCAAAGGGATATTGAAAAAGTAAAGGAAAAGAAAGAAAAATCAATTCCCTCTGTTTTGATATTTCAGCTCATTGTGTGCTTTATTCTTGGCGGTTTTATGTATGTGAGCAAAAACTACTTCCCGGACTTTTTCAGCACAGTTATGAATGAGGTGAATAATCTCATTAACGATTCCCTTATTGTTGACGGTAACAACCTCAACGACTATTTTGTAAATAATGGTTAAGCGTTTATGTGGGATAGAGATTTCCTTTCAGTATCTCTATTTTTCACTTTTGACCGTTGTTTTGATTATAGATAAAACAG
>JBJEOU010000125.1:0-7162 GCA_051880875.1 Ruminococcus sp.
ACAAAAATTTTAGTTTAGCTTAAATTGAAAAATTCCACAAATAAAAATCAGGCATGCACACTTCTCAAAAGATTAGTGTGTATGCCCTTTTCTTATGCCACGATATAAAAGAGCCACCCTCTAAGGGTAGCTCTTTGTCTGTTTATTCTGTGAACTATAATCTTGAATATGTGGGGAATTTGTAAGTAGAAGTGGTCACCACTTCATTTTACGGATTTCCTGCACAAGGCGGACGCAGTTGCTTGTGTCGAAATATTTAAAGCTCAATTCCCTCTTAAGCTGGTACTTGTAGGATATTCGGTAGTCTGAGCTTATGAGCCTTTGCAAGTCGTTGCAAAGTACGTTGACTGATGTACTCCTGTCCCCCGGCAAATCCCTTTCCATATCAATGTATGAGCCGGTTGTATTCTTGTACTTTTCGTAGTCAAACTGATAGAAAAGCACAGGCTTGTTGAGGTAAAGAACATCCCAGCATACCGAGCTGTAATCGGTGATTAAGGCTTTGCACCTCATAATAAGACTGTTAAGCTGAACATCATCCTCTGTGAGAATATTAATCCTCTTATTTCCCACAGAGAATTTTGAAATGTAATCCCTCAGCTTATTATTGACAAAAAAGTCAAGGGTCAAATCGTTCTTTTCCAGAATATCTTCCAGTCCTTCACTGCGCAAAAGCTGAATGTAGCTGGTGTAGTAGTCGCTTTCAAGGAATGTTTCGTCGTCAACATCCTCAAGCCAGCTCCTCATTGCAGGAACAAACAAAATCTCCTTGCTGTCCTTTGACTTGTCCTCAAGGGCATCCCACCTTGCCAGTCCTGTAACGCAAACCTCGTTTGAGGAGTAATTTAAATTCTTTAAAAGAATTTCTTTTTCACCGTCAGAGGATGCCACAATCATACTGGGGTGGTGAGGATTTGTCCTGTTGTAAATTCCGCCAATACGCTTTAAACCTGTTACACCGTGCCTTAGTGAAAACAGCTTTTTATCCCTTATGCTCCTGGCAATAGGGGAATTGTTGGGTCGCCAGATGTAGCAGTTTGAACGGGATTCTGTGGAAATCAACAGCCTTGACGCCAAGGCGTAAACCATATGCTTTAGTGACATAAACTCCAGCACATTCTTGGAGTATTTTTCTAAATTAGAATAATCCTTTGAGTCCTTCTGGATTACATAAAAGATGTTTGCATTCAGTCGGCGCTGGATTTTGTGTCTCATACAATGGGCGAAGAAGTAGTAGCCGTTGTCCTGCGCATAGTTGCTGTTTTTCTCATACACAAGGGCAATACGCTTTTTTGTATAGTGAGATTTTCTCAGCTTAAAAATCGCCAGAGCCAAAAGCTCCTTTAGCCTGAACTTTTTGGAGTCGTAGTCCTGCTTACTCCTCATAATGAATGACAAGGTGTTTTCCATTGTAAAGTAGGGGAAGAACAGATTTACCTTGTTGTCACCACTTACAAATCGGTAGTGGTTCTGGTCAAAAATATTTTTAAAGCTGAAAAGATAGCTGTTAACCTGGCTGTTGTCAACGGCAACACTTGCAAAATATGTGGCACCGTCCTCCACATACACAGCGTACAAATCCCAGATTACACTTTGCAGTTCTATTGCAGATAGGTCAAAGCGAGCCTTCAAAAGGGTTTTGTCACCGCTTGCCACAAGGTCGCCCTTGGCGTAATAGATTCTCTTGTCCTCGCACTGCTTGTATCTGTAGGAAAGGGCATAGCCGGTAAAACGCTCCATATTGTCGGTTACGTCACTTGTGATGTAGAGAAAATTCTTTTTAAAGTGGACGCTGCGGTACTTGACGCTTACATTCTCCCTGTGAGAAACAAGCCTGTCCCTTAACCGTATGCAGAAGGAGCCTGTTTTGTCACACATAGGCTCCATTATTACAACGGTGTCCTTTACATTAAAGGTGGCAACGCTTTTAAGACATTCCTCTCTGCCATCCTTTGGTACTTCATAGTCAGGTGACATTACATTCACGCTGTACATATTTCCCTTGTAAGAAAAGGCAACGCACAGGTTGTATATTCTCTCAACAAAATCCTCAACGGAATTTTTCATTGAAGAAAAGTCAACGGTAATCTCGCCCTTTTTCCTGTCAAAGCTGACAACATCAAGGACGATTTTCTCCCTCCTTGACGGACAATGGAGAAATACGCTGATGTCCCCCACTTCCCTCATATCGGGGTAAAGTAGCACCCTGTAGCTTCCGTTATTATCCACATAATGCTCGCCGAAAATTTTGCATTTCGGCAGGAAATCGGGAGAAAACAAGATGCGACGCTGGTTGTCCTCTATTGTTATCTTAGTACCTTTGTGGGTAATAACGCTGGAAAAACGAACCCTTTTGTTGTGTGCAACGGAAACAGTTATCTCGTCAAGTCCCTTGCCGGAGATGTTGTCCTCCTCGGCAACCTGAGTAATCTTCTGCACAAGTGGGTCGTTTGCAATTTTTACAGTTGTGTAGTATCTGAAGCCCTTAATCTGATAGTATGCGTAAATATTCAGCACACAGGGCTCTTTGTCCTTCAGGAAATCTCTTGACAGGGTATATTTCAGAATATAGCTGTCCTCCATATCCTTTATTTCGTCGGGAGCGATGTCATAGCAGGAGTCTGACTCCAGAGAAGTTTTTAGCGTAACTCCCAAATCGGAGCAGTTTGCAAGCTTTTCTATCTTAACATCAAAGGTGAAGTTTCTGCCCTTCACACCAAAATCTTCTACTGTGTTGTCCACAATGTAGTCCACAAAGCTCTTCTGCTCAATGAGGATAAAACCAAGGTAGCCGGAGGTGGTGATGTTGGTAATAAGGCTCACCTTTTCACCGGACATTTCCGCCTTGGAAACAGCCTTAAGGTACAGAATACGTTTGTTTCTTGTACTGCGGTACTCCTCCTTAACGGATTTTGAATACAATCGGCTAAAGTTTAAGACCCCGTTATTTTCAAAAACTATATAAAGTTTAAAACGCAGAGGTACTTCGTCAATAGATGTATAATCAAAGCCGTCAAAATTTACGGTATGACGACTGCTGTTGATGTTACAGGTGCTGTACCAAACATATCTGTTATGAGAATCCAGGAGGGCAAAGGCAACGGCAGAGGTGTAGTCAACCTCCTGCTTTGGGAATTTCAGAGTAATTGAGTTATCCCCGCAGGAAATAATATCCGCCTTAATACGGTCTTTTATATTAATTGTCTTAGTAGTCAGCTCATCAAATGAACCAAAATATCTCATACAGCAATTACCTCCTGTGGAAATAAATTATAGCACATAAAAATAAGGAATTACAATACGAATTGTCAAATTTAAAAAGAATTATACATAATACTAAACTCCAGTTAAAAACTAAATATCTTTTTGTAATATTTTCCGCCAAAAAAATACCGGTCAGCCACGTGGACTGACCGGAAAAGTTATTCTTAGTTTTTAATTTACCACTTAAGATGGCGGATTTCCTGCACTATTCTTGAACAGTTGTTTTTGTCTATAAAGGCAAAGCTATCCTCACGCATAAGCTTGTATTCGTAAGGCAGTTTGAAGTTCATACTAATGGACTTTTCAAGGTCGTCAAGTAGCTTGTCCAGAGTAAGACTTCTGTCGCCGAAAAGCTCGGTTTCCATATTGATGTAGGAGCCGTGGATACTGTTGTACACATCGTAGTCAAACTGATAGAACAGTATGGGCTTGTTCATATAGAACACATCCCAGCACACGGAGCTATAGTCGGTGATAAGGAGCTTACACCTCATCATCAGCTCATTCAGCGGTTCTTCGCCGTATGGAATAATTCTGATGCGGTTGCTGTCAACATTGAAGTTGCCTATATAATCCTTAAACTTGGGATGAATATAGAAGTTCAGGTTCAAATCGTTATCTTCAAGAATTTTCTTGAGCCTTTCGCTGTGCAAAAACTCCATATAGCGCTTGTAGTAGTCGCTCTTCACAAAGTCGCTGTCCTGAATTTCGTCAAGCCAGCTACGCCATGTGGGCATCAGGAGGATTTCTCTGCAATTCTGAGATTTGTCCTCAAGCTCATCCCACCTTGCAAGTCCTGTTACACAGACCTCCTCGGGAGCATATCCGAAGATTTTGGTTACAATATTCTTTTCAGCATTGGATGATGTGACAAACACACTTGCGGCGCTTGGCTTTGTACGGCCGTAAAGGAAGTCAACCCTCTTCAGCGCCAGAACTCCGTGCTGGAGGAAGAACAGCTTTTTCTGCTTGACAAACTTTTCGATTGGTGAGCAATTGGGACGCCATGCGTAAATGTGAGGAATGGAGTCGGAGGACACAAGAAGTCGGCTTGAAAGGAGATAAATCATATGCTTAAGGGAAAGGAAGTCTATAACATTTTTGTCGTACTTCTTCACCCTTTGATAGTCGCCGGACTTTTTGTCAATGACATAATAAATCTCTGCGTCCAGCCTTTGCTGTGCGCCGTGCTCCATACAGTGCTTAAAGAAGCAGTATCCGTTGTCCTGTGCACAGTTGCAGAACTTTTCGTATGTGAGAATTATCTTCTTTTGGCGGAAGTGCTTTTTAAACAGCTTGTAAATCACCATTGCAATAAATTCCTTGATTTTAAACAGCCTTGAATCAAAGGAAGCCTGCTCACGCACCATAAATGCAATGGTGTTAATGGTGGTAAAGTAAGGGAAGAACACGTCAGTTCCCTCATCTGTTTTCATTCGGTAATCGTTCTTTGCAAACAGATTCTTAAAGCTGAAAAGCTTGTTGTCAATCTGCTTGTCGTCAACGCTGATTGACGCAAAGTAGAGGTTTTCTCCCTCTTTATATACTGCAAAAATATCCCAGATTATCCTGCGTAAATCAATTTTTGAAAGGTCAAAGGTGGCTTTGATGTAGTTTCTGCCCTTTTTAGTATAGTGTATGGCCTTCTCAAAATGCACCTGCTTGTCCTCGCTCTTTTTGTAGCGGTAGGACAGGGCAAAGCTGACAAAATCGTAACTGCTGTCGGTGATGTCTGCACTTACAAGGAGCTTGCTATCCTTGAATTTCAGCTTTTGCAGTTTTACAAAATCCAGATCCTTGCGGGACATAATGCTGTCCCTGAGCCTTACATAGAAGAAACCGTTTTGGCTGTACATAGGCTCAAGAATTACAAGTGTTTCACCCACATTAAAGGAGGCAACACTTGGCAGTACTCTTTCGTGGAGGTCCAGAAGATTTTCGTCGGTCTTGTCACCCACATAATCTGCCGACTTAATCCTGGCACAGTAAAGATAACCGTTGTAGGAAAAAGATGCACATATAAGATATGCCCTTGCAGAAAAATCCCTGACATTCTCTTTCATATTTTCAAAGGTTGCCTTAAAACTGCTGTTATCAATCCTTGTGGTGTCAAGGATAACCTTTTCTTTTGTTTTGGAGTTGTACACAAACACCTTTACATTGTCAACAGTGCTCATATCTGCGTTAAAGTGGAGATAATATTCATCGTTTTCCACACTATGGTCACCAAACATTACTCTGTTGGCTACAAAGTCAGGCGCCATAATAAGGTCGTCAATTTCAGCAATTGTGGTAATTTCTTTACCGATATTCGGGATGACATTGACAAACTGTAGCTCGTTGTTGTTGGAACGGAAGGTAAACTCCATCAGGTCCATATTCTCACGGCCGTTGTCCACTATGGCAAGGCGCCTTATGTCAAGACTAAGCTCCGGAGTGACGGTCTTTATGTTCGTATAGTAGCGCCCGTTCTCAAGGTCATAAAAAACACGGAGTTTCAGCACCTCGGGATTTTCAAGATTTAAAAAGTGTCTGTCGTATCTGCACTTGAAGATACAGTATTCCTCATGTTCCTCAACCTCTGTGGGCTGAATTTCGTAGTAAACCTCCGGGGCGTCCTCAGTTTTTGGGGATGCCAAAAGGGATATACCCATTTTGGAAGCCAAAGAATACTTTTCTAACTTTAAGTCAAAACAGAATTTATCATCTACAACATCAAAATTGAGAATGCAGTTGTTGGTGCAGTAGTTCAGCTTGCGTGAATCCTGATATAGTGCAAAACCAAAGAAACCGTTTGAAGTGATATTCATAGCAAGGAGTTCTTTTTCTCCCTCCAATTCACCCTGTGCAACTACATCGTAAAACAGCAAACGCTTGTTGCTTGTAGCCTTGAACTCCGACTTGATGCTTGGGTTGTAAAGGCGCTTAAGGGTTAAGATGTTGTCGCTTTCAAATACCAGATACAGCTTAAAACGCATTGCCGGCTTTTTGTAGGACAAAAAGTCAAGGTCGCTGATATCCATTGTGTAGGTGTCGCTTTGCAAATCCACCTTATCGTACCATACGCTTTTGTTGAAGGTATCAAGTATTGCAAAAGCAACAGCAGGGGTATAACTTTCACTATCCCCCGTAAATCTGACGGTGACGCTTTTGTCCCCGCAGGAAACCAATTCAGCGCGAACAACACCCTTTATAAAAACTTCTTTATCTGTTAATTCATTTAAGGAACCAAAATAAGCCATCCATTGCCCCTCCTGTATTAAAGAGTATTATACCACACAAACCCATATAATTACAATATATTTTACAAAACTAATCAAATTGGCTTTTATAAAGCTCAAAGTAGAAGCCCTTTTGTGCAAGCAATTCCCTGTGTGTGCCTCTTTCGATAACCTTGCCGTCCTTCATAACAAGTATCAAATCGCTTTCCACAATGGTCTTAAGGCGGTGTGCCACCACAAAGCTTGTTCTGTCCTTCATCAGCTTCATAAAGGAGCGTGTGATTCTCTGCTCTGTTACAAGGTCAATGGAGCTGGTTGCCTCGTCCAGAATTAGAATAGGAGGGGGGTTGAGCATAAGCCTTGTTATACAGATAAGCTGTTTTTGACCGGTTGAAAGATTGCCACCGTCCTCGCCAACATAGGTGTCGTACCCCTTGGGGAGCTTTTTAATAAAGGAATGAGCGTGGCTCTTTTTTGATGCCTCAATGATTTCTTCCATTGTTGCACTCTGATTGCCAAATGCAATATTTTCCCTTATAGTGCCTGACTTAAGCCATGTTTCCTGTAGCACCATCCCCATATTTTCTCTTAGGGACTTACGGCTGACGGAGTTAATGTCAATGCCGTCCAGCATAATTTTTCCCCTGTCAATGTCATAAAAACGCATAAGAAGATTT
>JBJEOU010000126.1:0-1777 GCA_051880875.1 Ruminococcus sp.
GGGTTGATTTCGTGTCCCTTTTTGTTTTCCACCTTTTTGATGTACTGTATAGCCTGAGTAATTCCTCTGATTACGCAGGTGTCCGGCTCATCGGCAATGGTGATTTTCAGATTTCTGATGTAGTCGCTGACAAGCTCCCTAAGTCCGCCGATTTTGCTCAGCCCCCCTGTGAAAACAATTCCGTTGTTCAGCAGGTCGCCGTTAAGCTCCGGGGGTGTATTTTCCAGCACATCCACAATTCCTCTGATGATTTCCAGCATTGTGTTCTGATAGATTGGCACAAGCTCGCTTTTCTTCACCTCTATTGCCTTTGGCAGACCCTTTGTCAGCTCAATTCCCTTCATCACAAAGGTTTTGTCATCGCCAACCATTTTTACAAAACCGATTTCCTTTTTGCATTGCTCTGCCATTTGCAAGCCTATTGCCAGCTTGTACTTGTTCTTCATATATTTGATGATGTTTTTGTCCATTTCGTTTCCGGCTTTTCTCAGAGAAATTCCCGAGCTTACACCACCAAGGGAAAGCACAGCAATGTCGCTTGTGCCACCGCCAAGGTCGGCTACAAGCTGACCCTCCCCGGAGAGTATGTCAAGTCCTGCCCCAAGTGCCGCCGCCTTTGCCGACTCTATGAGGTAAACTGTTCTCACACCGTAGGAGCTTATTGCGTTTACAATTGCCCTTTTTTCCACCTCGGTGATTCCACCGGGAACAGCGGTTATAACTCGGGGCATAGAAATCTTCTTTTTCCCGATTTTTCCTATAAAAATCCGCACCATATTCTCCACAAGCTCCGACGCAGAAATTGCACCGTCAGCCATAGGGAAGGTAGCCTGAACTCTCTTTGGTGTTTTGCCAAGGGTTTTGTATGCCCCTTCGCCCACAGCGATTATGGAATTGGTGTATGTATCGTAAGTTATTACGGAAGGCTCATCAATAATTATACCGTCGCTTTGTGTTGCTATTCTTGTGTTGCAAGTGCCTATATCAATAGCAATATTCATAATATGACCTCCTGTTTCTGTTTGCCATTATCTGTAATATTATAGTTCAATCTGAATTTCTTTTCAAGTGGGGGAGGGTCTTGCAAAAGGTACAGCAGACAACATACCTTGCACCGCCGTTTCTTATAACCCTGCAACATTCTCCCAAGGTGCATCCTGTGGTGATTATGTCGTCCACAATTAATATTGTCTTATTTTTTACCAAAGCCCTGTCAATTAACCTGTATGCGTTTTTTACATTATATATTCTATCCCTTGCCTTTAAGGTGTGCTGGATTTTGTTGTCCCTGTGCTTTTCAAGGACTTCAACATACGGAATATTCAGGAGAAGGGAAAGCTCCTCGCCCAAAAGACGGGACTGATTGTACCCACGGAGTTTTAGTCTGTTTTTGTGGAGAGGAACGGCGGTTATTATGTCAAAGTAGGTGTCCTTGTAGTAATCCCTGATGTCGCCCTCCATAACCATAGCAAGCTGTGTTTTCCACCATGGTTTATTGTGAAATTTAAAGTCTTTAACAGCCGAACTGAAAATGCCGTCATAGGGAAATGAGGAAACACACCTGAACCTTCCCCGTGCATAGCAGGATATGTAGGAGGAGGGGAGTTTTTCTTTGCAGGAAGAACAGCAGTATTCATCAATCTTGATAACCCTTTTGCAAAAGGGACACCTTGCCGGAAAGAAAAACCGCCTTATCAGCTTTGTAAATTTCATATGATGTTGTCCTTCAACAAAAGATGTTTCAGTCCGCAGTATCTTCCGTTTCGTCTGTTGCTCA
>JBJEOU010000127.1:0-1773 GCA_051880875.1 Ruminococcus sp.
TATTATTTCCAAAATCATATTTTATTCCAGGCTCATCTGCACCTGTAAGTAAATATTCTATAGAAACCCCTAATCTTTTAGCAATATCGGGAATTATTGCAATGTTAATATTACCATTTTTCCATGCATTTATCGTACTACGACTGGTGGTAAATTCATCGAGTAAATTGCTGACTGTTATACCTCTAAGCTCAGATAAATCTATGATTCGGTTAAAAATAGGAGAAAATTCTTCAGATTTCTGTAATTTTTTCGACATAAATTATACACCTTTCACAAGTTCTAAAAATAGAATTTGTCTAAAACGACAAAAGTTCTAAAATTAGTATAAAATTATTGACAAATTCTATTTTTAGTATTATAATATAAATATGGAAAGCAAAAAAGCTTACCTAAAGTATAGCACAATATCCACAAAAAGTAAATAGGAGGTGAAACAAGTGAGTAAAGGTAATCGCCTTGAAATGCAAAAAAAGCTTGAAGAACTTGAAAACAAAGTGAAACAGCTTGAAAATGCACAAAAAAATGACGAGAAGCTTTCCGCCAAAGAAAGAATACTTCTCGCCACAGCAATTATGAATTTCCTTAAAGCACTTCATGATATTGTAGAAGAATTCATAAAGTAAAAGGAATTCAGAGCTGAAAACAGGAGGGAGAAATCCCTCCGCCTTTCAAGGTTATTATACCACATATAAAATCACTTGTCAACTCCTAAAAAAGGAGTGAAATAAAATGATTTGGGATATTATAGAGCTTATCCTCTGGGGAGCTGTCATTGTCTATATTCTTAAAGACCACAGAAAGAGGTGATAACTATGACAATTAATGAAAGTATCAGAAAGTGCAGGACGTCAAGGGGCATTACTCAGAAAGAAATTGCCGAAAGACTCGGAATTCCCCGTCCGTTTGTTACTCAGATTGAAAACGGTGAAAGAAAAATACCAGTTGAGAGGCTTATCCAGCTTGCGGATATTTTCGGCTGTACCCTTGATGAACTGGTAGGAAGAAATGTTGATGCAGACGGAAAAGAGGTGTCGGCATGAGCAAAGGTTACAACAATCAGGAAATAGCACTCATACTTTTTGAATGTATGAAAAGCAACTCAACTGTTAAAGTGGCGGATAGGTTTGGCGTACCGTATGCACTTGTTTACAAATGGGAGCGGGAGCATTCGACCATATGGGTACTTCGTACTCTCGGAAAACTCGGAAAGGAGAAAATATAATGAGCAGACTTACATTTCGTGAGGATAACGGCGTGCGGGGGTTAAAATGTGCCGAAATAAATAATTTGCCTGAATGCATTTGCAGGGCGGTGGATAAATTAGCAGACTACGAAGATACAGGCTTTACCCCTGGCGAAATCGAAGGCTTTGCTTACAGAATTAACAGCCTTACAGAACGCTGTAACAGTCTGGAACAGCAGGTCAAATCCCTGGCAATTAAAAATGTGACCATAGGCACCGAAATTGCAGGATACAGAATATTTGCCATAAGCGGTAAAAGGTGCGTTGCACAGCGTATAAAAAAGATGAACTGTGCAGATTATGTGGTATGGCACTTAGAACCCGACGGCAAAGGAGTAAGCAGCGGAGTTTATTTTACCGACCGAGCAGGAGCGGTTGATTACTTTGCGGGTGTTATATAATAGAAAGCCGAAACAGCGGAGTAATTCCGCTGTCCACTGGGAATGGTCGCCCAGTGCTGATGATGGCAGACCAGGAAAAGAGGTGAGAGCAATGGATAAATCTCAGGCTAAAGAAGTGATAACTGC
>JBJEOU010000128.1:0-1769 GCA_051880875.1 Ruminococcus sp.
AAATGCTTACAACCTTGGAAAGGGTGGGCGACCACGCAAACAATGTTGCTTTCTCCATTCCAAGCAAAAAGCTAAGGTCAGTTGTGGACGATTAATGACAGTATGAAAAGTATAAGTAAAATAGGGGTTGTTGCTTTGGCGACAACCCTTTTTGTTATTTGACTTCCTTCCAAAAACATTATACCACATTCAAAAAGTGTTCTCTTTATCTCTTTTCGTCTTTAGAATATAGTGCGGTTATATGTTCTAACTTAAACCTTGGTTTCTAAAGACATACCAAGATATATTGACTACTTTTTCACTCCCTCAGTCACGGCTAAAGCCGTGCCAGCTCCCTCATCCGATGGAGCCTTTGTTTGTGTTATTCTCAAAGCAGGTAGAATCTTATTCCTTAAATGTTAAACCAATAAAAAAGGTCGGGCAATCTTTTGGATTACCCGACCTTGAAATTATTTCTTAAAATTTACCTTGTTTTGCTTTCAATCTTCATAATGATGTTTGAGATATACTTGCCAACGGTTTTCTTTTCGGAGTTTTCACCCTCGCTGAATGTCCTTGGCTTGATGATGAAGTAAAGTCCGTAGGATGCGAAAAGGAGCATAATAATGAAGTATGTAAGCACATACTGGCTCTTTGCCTCAAACAACAGGTGATACAAAAATCCGCCGATAAGACCGGTGAGGAGCATTATCCCCTCTGCCCCGATTTTCTTTTTGATTAGTGCCGCCATACCAACAGCAAAGAGTATGAATGAAATCATCTGGAAGAAGTCAAAATAATCGTAGAAGAACTTGCTCCAGCCTCCTGTGTATATGCTTTGCAGTAATGAGCCGTCCTCAACCTCCCCAAAGGAATGGGACTTAACCTGACTTACCCACAGACATTCGTATGAAGGTTCATTCCACTGTGAAAGCACCTTTTTGCTGAAGAAGTCCCTTGTGTACGCAGAGTCGGATTTGAACTTTTCCTTTCTCAGCTCAAGGTCATCCTTGGCAAGCTTGTTTGCCTCCTCTGTGTTGCAGTCGGCGGTGAGGTATGTTGATTTGCTCATATCATTGTACCAGCCGGGAGCCATACTTGACTCGTTCATTCCTGCGTCAAGGTAGAGGGTCTGGCTGACGCCGTCCCCAAGATTAACACCGCTTCGTACTTCGTAGCTGTAAATAATAAGGTTGAATGAGCCTAATGCAATCACACATACGAATACAACAGAAATAAAGTAAAGCCATTTTTTAGACCTGATTATGTATATGATAAGGCCAATGCAGACAGCTACAAGCCAAATCATATTGTTGTATTTTGCTATTATGGACAATGCCATAAGAAGTGAAGCCGGAATAAACAGCAGGTATCTGTTCTTCTTTTCGCTTTGCATAAACTTTATAACGAAATAGCATCCCCACATTGCACTTGCAATACCAATCAGGTTGCCGTAAACAAATGTGGTAAAGAAGATAGCCTGTACACATCCTGCAAGCATAAAGGTTGTGATGAATGTAACAGCCTTGCTTTTGAAAATCATCTTGCTCAGCTTAAGAATAGCCATATACAGAGCAGTTAAAGCAAGGACATTTACCACCTGCATTATCATAGAAGAATCTGTGCCGAAAATTCTGTAGAAAATCTCGCAGATAAATACAAATCCCAGCTGGAAGGGATAAAGCTGATAGTAGCTCACATTGTTGTAAAATTCATCGTTGCTGGTGATGAAGGAATTATAGTTGCCATTGGCAACATCCATAGCAGTCTGGGTAACTGTACCCGAGTCG
>JBJEOU010000129.1:0-7052 GCA_051880875.1 Ruminococcus sp.
TACAATCTATAGCAATCTTTGTCAAGGAAAATATAAATATTAGTAGAAAAATGTTATTTTAAGGCTTAACAACGATGTTAACAAGTCTGCCTTTTACATATATTTCCTTGATAATATTCATACCGTCAACAGCTTTTTTAACATTTTCGTCTGCTTTTGCAAGAGAAATTGCCTCGCTCTGTTCAGCGTCAGCAGGAATCATAAGCTTTGCCTTTATTTTTCCGTTAACCTGAACAACAATTTCAATTTCTTCCTCTTTGCACTTGGATTCATCAAACTCAGGCCAGCTTTGTTCTGCAACAATGCCATTGCCAAGTGAACAGCTTTCCCATACCTCTTCTGTAATATGAGGTGCAAATGGGTTAAGAAGAATAGTGAAGATTGCATATTCCTTTTTATTGATATTGCCAACTGCACTAATGTCGTTCATAAGTGCCATAAGGGATGCGATAGCTGTGTTGAACTTGATATTTTCTATATCATCCCCAACCTTTTTGATGGTTTTATGGAAAGCACATTCAAGCTCAGGTCTGATTTCATCACCGTCAATGAGCTTTTCCTGGAGATTATAGTATCTTTCAAGGAATCTTCTGCAGCCCTTAATGCTTGAGGCACTCCAAGGAGCAGCCTTTTCAAAGTCACCGATAAACATTTCGTACATACGCATTGTATCTGCGCCGTACTGCTCAACAATTTCATCAGGATTTACAACATTACCACGGGATTTACTCATCTTCTCCCCGTTTTCACCCAGAATCATACCGTGACTTGTACGCTTTGCATATGGCTCGGGAGTTGGCACTACGCCGATATCATAGAGGAATTTGTGCCAGAAACGGCTGTAAAGAAGGTGAAGTGTTGTATGCTCCATACCGCCGTTGTACCAATCAACAGGTGACCAGTACTCAAGTGCCTCCTTGCTTGCAAGCGCCTCGTTATTATGGGGATCCATATATCTAAGGAAGTACCATGAAGAACCTGCCCACTGTGGCATAGTGTCGGTTTCTCTGTATGCCTTGCCACCGCAGTGAGGACAAGTTGTTTCTACCCAATCTGTAATTTTTGAAAGTGGTGACTCACCTGTGTCTGTTGGCTCATAAGAGTCAACCATTGGTAATTTAAGTGGAAGTTCACTTTCAGGGATAGGAACATAACCGCATTTGTCACAATGAACAATAGGAATAGGCTCGCCCCAGTATCTCTGACGGGAGAACACCCAGTCTCTGAGCTTATAGTTAACCTTGGCTCTGCCTACGCCATTTTCTTCAAGCCAGGAAATCATCTTTTTCTTGGCATCTTCTACAGAAAGACCTGTTAAGAAATCGGAGTTTACCATAACCCCTGTTGCACAGTCGGTAAATGCCTCCTCCTGCACATCTTTTCCGCCCTTAACAACCTCAATGATAGGAAGGTTGAACTTCTTAGCAAACTCCCAATCTCGTGTATCGTGAGCAGGAACAGCCATAATTGCACCTGTTCCGTAGGAAACAAGAACATAGTCGGAAACAAAGATAGGAATTTCCTTGCCGTTAACAGGATTAACAGCCTTAACGCCGTCAATGAGAACACCTGTCTTTTCCTTTACAAGCTCTGTTCTTTCAAAGTCGGACTTTTTAGACGCCTCTGCCTGATAAGCCTTTACTTCGTCAATGTTAGCAATCTTGTCGCTCCACTTTTCAATGCAAGGATGCTCAGGTGAAATTACCATATATGTAGCGCCAAAGAGTGTGTCGCATCTTGTTGTATATACTGTGAGAATATCCCCCTCGGTAGTCTTAAAGTCAACCTCGGCACCTGTGGACTTTCCAATCCAGTTTTTCTGCTGTGCCTTTACTCTGTCGGGATAGTCAACCAAATCAAGGTCGCTGATAAGTCTGTCGGCATACTCGGTGATTTTAAGCATCCATTGTGACTTAACTTTTCTTACAACCTCACTGCCACAGCGTTCACAAACACCGTTGACAACCTCTTCATTTGCAAGAACGCATTTACAGGATGTACACCAGTTAACAGCCATTTCCTTTTTGTAGGCAAGTCCCTTTTTGAAGAGTTGCAGGAAAATCCACTGAGTCCATTTGTAATAATCAGGGTCAGTGGTGTTAATCTCACGACTCCAGTCAAAGGAAATACCAAGGGACTGAATCTGCTTCTTAAAGCGGGCAACATTCCTCTTTGTAACCTCTTCCGGGTGAATGTGATTCTTGATAGCATAGTTTTCTGTTGGAAGACCAAAGGCGTCCCAACCTATTGGATAAAGTACATTGTAGCCCTGGAGTCTTCTCTTTCTTGAAACTACATCAAGGGCTGTGTATGGTCTTGGGTGACCAACATGAAGTCCCTGTCCTGATGGATAAGGGAATTCGATAAGTGCAAAGAATTTCTCTTTGTCGCTGTTTTCTTCTGCGTGAAAGCATCCCTTTTCTTCCCAGATTTTTTGCCACTTTGGCTCAATTTCTCTATGATTATATTTCACTGTCTGTCCCTCCGTTAATCTATATCCTCAAATTCCACTACTGTACCGTCCTGCCACAGTCTTTCAAGGTCGTAGTACTCACGGGAATCGTCATCAAATATATGAACAATAATGTCAATATAGTCAAGCAATATCCAACCGTTGCCCCTATGACCCTCAATATGGCTGACAGAAAATCCTGCCTCGTCAAGCTGATATTCAACTTCGTCAGCAAGGGACTTTACATGGGTTGAGCTTGTACCTGTTGCAATTACCATATAGTCTGCAAGCACAGACACATCGGATATTTTGATTACCTTTACATCAATACCCTTTTTATCGTTTAATACCTTGGCGATTAATCTTGCCTGTTCTTTAGTTTCCATTCTTTTCATCCTTTAGTAATAATTCATTATAGCAAGCCAAAGCGTTTGGGTGAATAGTCATCATCCGCTTTGACAAATCATTAATTGTAAACTGCAAACCATACAGCATAGCCTCTTCAAGACTTCTGAGAGATTTTTCCCTCATAATATCCACACCGTCGTAATTTCTTTCGTCACCTGTAAAGTCGGCTACAAAAATTATCTTCTCAAGTAAGGACATTCCTGCCCTGCCTGTGGTGTGGTATCTTACGGAGTTAACAATATCACTGTCTGTTATACCCACTGTGTCACGGATATATACAGAACCTGATATGGGATGCCACAGCTTGGTACTGCTTTTTTCAACATCATCCAAAATTATACCACCCTCTGTGATAATTTTCAACTGTTCTTGGGCAGGGGTTTCCTTTGTAATGTCGTGAAGCATTCCTGCAATCATTGCCTTCTCTGTATCACAGCCGTAGATTTTGGCAAGTTCCACCGCTTTTTTTGAAACATTAACAGAATGAACATATCGGTGTTCACCCATTCTGGGTTTTATAAGACCTTTGAGATAATTAATATCCATCACTTCACCCCATATAGTTTATTTTTTACGATATATTCATAAACGGATTTATCAAGAAAATCCTGTTTGCTTGCTAAGGAAATATTCTCTCTTATATAAGTTGAAGAAAGTTGCATAATGGGTTCCTTTAGAATATAGGAAGCACATCCCTCTTTTTTCAAAACTTTTGAATATTCTAATAAAGAATTATAATCATCATTATCCCTTGGGCAGGTAATGATTGATGCAAGGTGAAAAATCACCTTGGGATTCTTCCAGCTTAGCAGGGACATATACATATCTGCACCGATAATCATAAACAGATTATCCTCCTTGTACTTCTCTTTTAGTATGGACAAGGTTTTGTAGGAGTAGCTTTTTCCCTCAATGTGACTTTCTAAGTCAGACACAATAAATCTGCTGTCGTCCTTTGACGCAAGCCTGCACATAGCCATTCTGTGGTTGTAGGAAACCCTTGCGGTTGTGTCCTTGTGGGGGCTTATATAGGTGGGCATAAGGATAGTCCTGTCAATATCAAACTCCTCCATTGCCCTCTCAGCAAGTAATATGTGTGCCTTATGAATTGGGTTAAAGGCACCGCCAAACAATGCAATATTCATTTATCTTTTAGACTTTGCCTTAGGCAATGTAATTTGCGGCTCGTCAGGGTTTGGTCTGTAAAGCACAAACTTTGAACCTATGACCTGAACAACATCACAGGAGGTTTCCTCTGAAAGCATATCAGCCACTTGTCGGGAGCTTAGCTCGCTGTTTTCCAGCACTTTTCCCTTTATGATTTCTCTTGCAGTAAGTGCATCGTCTGCCTGCTTTACCACCTGATCTGTGATACCGCCCTTGCCAATAATAAGGATTGTGTCTATTGTATTTGCAATACTTCTTAAATAAGCTCTTTGTTTTCCGTTTAACATAAGTTCTCCTAAATATATCTCTTAATTTCTTTTTCAAGTTTTCTAAGTGCGTTTCCCCTGTGACTTATTGCGTCCTTTTCTTCAGAAGAAAGCTGTGCAAAGGTTTTTCCGCTTTGAGTGATGAAAACCGGGTCGTATCCGAAACCGTCCTCACCCTTTGGTGCGTAGGCGATTTTTCCCTCTACTGTACCCTCGACCTTTATTATAGTTTTGTCATCAAGAATACAGCATATACTTGAAACAAAGTGGGCTGTTCGCTTATCTTCGGGAACATCTTTCATCTCAAGAAGGAGTTTATTATATCTGTCCTCGTCGGTTGCATTCTCCCCTGCATATCTTGCGGAATACACCCCGGGTCTGCCGTCAAGGGCATCAACCATCAGTCCTGAATCGTCTGCAACCGTTGGCATAGATGTTTTTTTGTATGCTGACATTGCCTTGATTTCAGCGTTTTCAGCAAATGTTGTACCTGTTTCCTCAACATCTCCAAGGTCAACGCCACATTCCTTTGGTGTAACGGCGTTTATGCCAAGGGGATTTAGTATTCTGTTTAATTCAACAACCTTATGCAGGTTGTTTGAAGCGATTAAAAATTTCTTCATTATTCTTCACCGTAATCGAAAAGTGCTTTTGAAAAGTCCTCGGGAACAAACTCTTGTAAATCGTCAATCTGTTCACCTACACCGATGTATTTTACAGGTATTCCAAGACCGTTCTTAATGGCAAGCACTACACCGCCCTTGGCTGTGCCGTCCAGCTTTGTAAGGACAATTCCTGTAATGCCTGTTGCCTTGCTGAACTGCTCTGCCTGATTAACAGCATTCTGACCTGTTGTAGCATCCAGTACAAGCAAAAATTCCTTGTCAGCATCGGGAAGTTCTCTGTCAATAACTCTGCCGATTTTGGCAAGCTCGTCCATAAGGTGTTTTTTGTTATGAAGTCTGCCTGCTGTGTCGCAGATGATAACATCTGTGTTTCTTGCCTTTGCGGCTGAAATTGCATCAAAGATAACGGCGGCAGGGTCGGAGCCTTCCTTTTGCTTTACAATGTCGCATCCGCTTCTTTCTGCCCAGACCTCAAGCTGTTCTATTGCTGCGGCTCTGAATGTATCGGCGGCAGCCAAGAGCACACTCTTGCCCTGATTTCTAAGGTTATTTGCAAGCTTGCCTATGGTAGTAGTTTTTCCAACACCATTTACTCCTATAACAAGAATTATAGACGGCTTTGTGCTGATTTTAAGTTCCTCGTCACCACGGAGCATATCCGCAACAACCTCTTCAAGGAGATGCTTAATCTCTGTTGGATCCTTTATACCGTCCTTTTTAACCCTTGCACGGAGTTCGTCGGTAATTTGTTCCGCTGTGGTAACTCCCACATCACCCATAACAAGAAGTTCTGTAAGCTCCTCAAAAAGCTCCTCGTCAATTTTTGTAAAGGATTTTAGCATTGAGTCAATCTGACCTACAACGCTGTCCCTAGTCTTTTTTAATCCCTCTTTGATTTTCTTAAATAGTCCCATAATTTTGACCTCTGTAACTAATCTTTAATTAATTTGCTTTCATACCAAGCTTGGATGCAACCTCGGATGCTCGCAGTTCAAGAAGTTTGGAAATACCCTCGTCCTGCATTGTTACACCGTAGAGAACATCAGCCTCTTCCATTGTACCACGCCTGTGGGTGATGAGGATAAACTGTGTTTTTTCTGTAAGTCTTCTCATATATGATGCAAACCTGTCAACATTCACATCGTCAAGTGCCGCCTCAATTTCGTCCATTACGCAGAACGGAGCAGGACGAACCTTCATAATTGAGAAGTAAAGTGCTATTGCTACAAGTGCTTTTTCTCCGCCGGACAAAGCCTCAAGGTGAACAACAATTTTTCCCGGTGGCTGGGCAATGATGTCAATACCGCTGTTGAGTATATCCTCGGGGTCAGCAAGCTTAAGAGAAGCTGTACCGCCTCCAAACAGTTCCTTGAAGGTTTCGCCGAAATTCTTATTGATTTCGTAAAAGCTCTCTACAAAAGCCTCTTTCATCTGCTTTGTAAGGGTGTTAATCAGCTTTTCAATTTCGCTCTTTGACTTTTCAACATCCTTTACCTGAGTGCTTAAAAATTCGTACCTTTCGGAAACCTCTTTATATTCCTCAATTGCAGAAACATTGACAGAACCAAGGCTCTTTATACCTGACTTGATTTCGTTAAGTCGCTTTTTAGCCTCCTGAACATTGTCAATTTCAATGGAGATTTCCTCAGCCTGTCGTTTGCTAAGCTCGTATTCCTCCCATAGCTTTGAGATGATGTCGTCATACTGCTTTTGCAGATTGATTTTTCGCTCTTCAAGTCGTGCAAGCTCTCTGCCGGAAATTTCTCTTGTGGAATTTAAGTCCTTTTCCTTCTGGCGGAGGTTAACCGTCTTTTTCTCAAATTCATCTCTCTCAGTATTAAGCTTTTCAATGCTGTCCTGAGCTTCAAGGATTTTTTCCTTATATGTATTTGAGATTTTATTGTAGTTTTCAATTTTCTTTTTGATTATTTCAATATTGGCATTTACAGAATCTATCTGCCTGTTTAAATCAGCCTTTCGCATACTCTGACCGGAGTTACTGCTCTGTGAAATAAGAATTTCACTTTGAAGTGCCTCACAATCCTTTTCGTATGTCACAATTTCAAGGCGGATGTTTTGAAGTTTTTCAGAAAGCTCCTCACGCTGTTCTGTAAAGGAAAGCCTGTCCCCTGT
>JBJEOU010000130.1:0-1736 GCA_051880875.1 Ruminococcus sp.
ACAATGCGGTGTGCCTGTATTTGATAGTTTTTCGGAAATTAAAAAGCAAATTGATTTTAATATTTAGGTGGACTAATCTGACGGAAAACAAAAAATAAGTTTATAACTTTTACAACAACGGCGCATTTATGATTTATGAGATTATGAGAAAGTTTTAGATTTACAGAGGTTTATTATGAAAAAATTATTAGGAACGATTTTAGTATTTATTCTGACGGTTTCAATAGTCGGCTTTACCTGTGGATGTACAGAGGATATAACCTATACCGTATTGTTGGATAGTGAAAATTATCCTTACAGCTATGTTGAAAACGGTGAGGTTAAGGGTTTGGAGGCTGAAATTTTACAGGCTGTTGCCGAAAAATCGGGTATGAATCTGACAATCACTACCGATAAGCAGGGTGAATTTAACTGCACAGCGGGAGAACTTACTGACGGAAGTGAAAAGTACGACTACACACAGCCCTATTACACCAAGGGTATAATCTTTACCACCTCGTCAAAGAGTAAAATCAACTCATATGAGGAGCTTTTGCACAGCAAGGTGGGAGTTATTTCCGGAAGTGACGGAGAAAATTTTGCAAATCAGATTGCGCCCCAGTACAATTTGACGGTTAAGACATATACATCGGCTGAGGATATGTACAACGATGGGGAAAAGGGTAAAATAGACGGATTTTTTGACGATGAGCTTGCGGTAAATTCGGAGATAAAAAAGGGCAGAAAGCTGAAAACCTTTGAAAATGCCGAAAGCACAGCGGAGCTTACCTTTGCGGTGAATTCCGGAACGAACAAGGAATTTTTAGACGGTTTTAACACAGGATTGCAGGGCATTATAGACGACGGAACTTATGACAGGATTTTGGAAAAGTATTAATGCAAATTTTGAGAAACTTCATATAATATAAGAAATGACTGATGCTTTTTACTGCATCAGTCATTTTTTATGGGAATAGGGAATAAATGAATTTATTTTATCCCATACATTCTCTTTGCGTTTTCTGTTGTGATGTTAATCAGTTCTTGTGGAGATATTCCCCTGATTTCGGCTATTTTTTCTGCTACATAGGGGATAAGTGAGCTGTCGTTTCTCTTTCCTCTATAGGGTACAGGTGCAAGGTAGGGGGCGTCGGTTTCCAGTAGCAGACGGTCAAGGGGGACTTCCTTTGCCACTTCAACAGGAACTCTTGCATTTTTAAAGGTGACAACTCCCCCAAGGGAAATGTACATTCCCAGCTTTATTACCTCTTTCAGCATTTCTGTGCTACCGCTGTAACAGTGGAGCAGTCCCTTTGGCTTGTACTTTCTAAGCAGTTCCATAGTATCTCCGTGAGCCTCACGGTCGTGGAAAACAACAGGCATATCAAGGTCGTTGGCAAGGGTAAGCTGTTCCTTAACAACTTTCATTTGTGCGTCCTTTGGAATATCCCAGTGGTAGTCCAGTCCGATTTCGCCGATAGCTACGATTTTTTCATTTTTACTGATTTCGGCTACCCTGTCAAGGTAATCATCCGGCAGATTTTCAAGACATTCCGGGTGAATACCCACAGTTCCGTAAACATATGAAAATTTTTCAGAAAGCTCCAGAACCAGGTTTACATTTTTAAGGTCTGTGGCATTTGTAACAACACCACAAACACCCCTTGAGGGCAGTTTTTCTATTAATTCGGCTCGGTCGTTATCAAACCACTCGTCGTCATAGTGGCAATGTGCGTCAAAAATGTTTGTGTACATAG
>JBJEOU010000131.1:0-1736 GCA_051880875.1 Ruminococcus sp.
CGGCAGAATGTCAAGCAAGTGCAACACATTCATTAAAGAAAACTTCTTTAGGAGTTTTCCAATTAAGACATTTTCTGGGTCTGGTGTTAATGAGATCAACCACAGTTTGAATATCATCATCAGAAATCTGATGAAAATTACAACCTTTGGGAAAGAAGAAACGAATAATATCATTAGTATTTTCGTTAGTACCACGCTGCCAAGGCTTGTGAGGCTCGGCAAAATAAATAGGAACGTTTAATTGTTTCTCAATTTCTTTAAATCTCGAAAATTCCGAACCGTTATCTAAGGAAATACTCTTAACAGGTATATTTTTCAAAAGATCAACAATAACGTTTTCTGTTAATTCAGCATTTCTGCTATGTAGTTTACCCGCCAACAAATAACGGGATTTTCTGTCTACCAAAGTAACTAACAAACCTTTGCCGACACCGCCATAAACCGTATCGCCCTCGAAATCTCCGATACGGACACGGTCTTTAATGCTTTGATCCCATTCCGGAATAATACGTTCGGGTTGAATAGTGTTATATGATGTGTTGCGCGGTAAAATAAACTTTCCTCGCCTGCGAAGATGTGTTTTTACCGCCACCTTGGGAAGCTCTCCTCTTTTTAAATAACGGTAAATAGTAGCTGAACAAACCTTTTCGTTGGGATAATCCATCCTCAACCGCATAGAAATTTGTTCAGGTGACCAATAAAGGGAAAGTTTTTCAACAACATAGTTAAATTTAAAAGTTCCCTCAACCAAAGCGGTTCTTCTACGGTCTCTGCGACGAATAGTGGCAAGATTTTCGGCTCGCCAATGATTGTACCAATATTTGTTATCTACAGGTCTGTGAGGTTTGTACTTTGCCCGATTTCTGTTAACTTCTCGGCTGACAGAAGACGGACTGCGTTCCAAAATTCTTGCAATTTCGCGAAAACTTTTATCCTCGGATAAAAGTTTTTGTAGATATTTTCTTTCAGATAGTGTAAAATGTGTATAGGACAATATATTGACCTCCGGTGTTAGTGTTTTGTGGTGATTACATTTTACACCTTGGTCGGTATATTGTCTACTTTTTATTAGGTGTTGCACTTCGTATTATAACCTGTCCGGCTCCCCTTACACAGGGGAGCCTCCGCTGCGGCGGGATTGCCAAGCGGCAAAAGCATCTTTTGAACCACCTCGATAGCAGGTGGTTTTCGGAAGAGCAATCACGCAAAAAGGCTGCAAACAGCAGCCTTTTTGCGTAATATAAACTATACTTCTATAAGCTCGTAATCCTTTGTACCCACTCCCAGCGCTGCCGCCGCGTCTATTGTGTGTTTGCCGTGACGGGATTCCACTCTTTCCACAAAATGTTCTCTGCCCGGATCCTTTGACGAATACACAAGGTCGAGACACGCCGTGTCCAGCGCAACGGGATCTGCGCTTGACAGTATGCCTATATCCTTCATGCAGGGGTCTTCAGCAACGGCACAGCAGTCGCAGTCTACCGACAGATTGCACACCATATTCACATATACGGCGCGTCCTCCGAAAAAGTCCGTAACGCTGCTTGCGGCGTCAGCCATAGCCTCGCAGAATTTGTCCTGCGGTGCGGTATGCTGCCATACCTCATCCTGACTGCCCGTATATCCTCCGGAGTGGATAAGGCATTTCCCGGCAGATGAGGCAAAACCGATGGAAAGCTGCTTCAGCGCGCCGCCGTAGCCGCCCATGGGATGTCCCTTGAAGTGGGACAGCACCA
>JBJEOU010000132.1:0-6775 GCA_051880875.1 Ruminococcus sp.
ACTTTTTCCCTCCTTCCACCGCAAGCGGTCCCCCTCCCCCGTCTGGTGGAGGCTTTTTTACAATAACATTTTAAAGGACTACCCCTTTCTTTGGGATAGTCCTCTTTGTTTTATTTGAGAAAAAAGCTGAGAATGGACAGTCGCTTTTTTGCACACTGGATTGTCCGTGTTACTGTTGATGGATTTACGCCAAGCTCCTTTGCTATCTGATTCATTGGCATATCCATAAAATAGTGCATTTTGACGCACTTCTTTTGCTTTTCGGTAAGGATAGTTTCGATTGCATTAAGTAGCATATCCTTAGCCATATGTACATCCTGTGAGTTGCATATACCGGACTGTGTGTACAGCTTATAGGAAACCATATTGTCAATATAATCATTCATATTAACAGAGTTACGCAACCTGCTCACATTCCTTTCCGGCTAACAGTGAGGCTGTCAGCTTGCATTCGTAATACATAGAGCGCAAAATCTGTATTCTTCGGTTAATCTCCTGTGTTTCATCAAATTTTTTTGCTTTTTTCAGCCTCTCTTTTTCTTTATCAATGGCACTTTTGATATTTTGTGCATCTGTTAAATATTCTTCCGCCCATAACTTATAATTCATACATTCACTTCCTAAAATTAATATTAATCATAATAATTCACAATGGCATTTGGGGCTAAATCTGTTTAGCAATTATTATTGTAGCGAATATTCACAGCATGGGCAATAGTTTTTAGAACATTTGTTCTAATTATTTTTGTTATAGTACCCTTTATGGGTCTTTTATTCAGTTATTTTTCTTGATAAGAATTTTAATTGACAGAGCTAAGCATAAAAACACCCAAGCAAACCGTAGGGAATGCTTGGGTGAAGCTTTTGTTATTAAAATCAATCAGAGAACACATCTCAAAAATTCTTTTGTTCTGTCCTCTTTTGGGGATGTAAAAATTTCTTCGGGGGTGCCTTCCTCTACAATAGTTCCGTCACTCATAAAGATTACCCTGTCGGCAACCTCACGGGCAAAGCCCATTTCATGGGTAACTACAACCATTGTCATTCCCTCTTTTGCAAGTTCCTTCATAACATCAAGAACTTCTCCTACCATTTCGGGGTCGAGGGCGGAAGTGGGTTCGTCAAAAAGCATAACCTCCGGCTCCATACAAAGTGCTCTTACGATTGCCACCCTCTGCTTTTGTCCGCCGGAAAGCTGGTCCGGATAGGCATCTGCCCTGTCGGCAAGTCCTACTCTTTCAAGCAGGTTCATTGCTGTTTTTGTGGCCTCTTCTTTGGACTTTTTAAGTAGCTTTATCGGGGCGATTATCATATTTTTAAGCACTGTCATATTTGGGAAAAGGTTAAAATGCTGGAACACCATACCCATCTTCTGACGGTGAACATTGATGTTAACCTTTGGGTTTGTAATGTCGACATCATCAAGGAGAATTGTACCTGATGTGGGGATTTCAAGAAGATTAAGGGAGCGAAGGAGAGTTGACTTTCCGCTTCCGGAAGGTCCGATTATAACTACAACCTCTCCGCTGTTAATGGTACAGCTTACGCCGTCAAGAGCCTTTACCTCGCCGTTGTTGTAATGCTTTTTTAAGTCGTTAACCTTTATCAATACATTATCGCTCATTTTTTCTTAACTTCCTTTCAAGCTTGCCAACAAAGTAGGAAAGAATCATTACCATTACAAGGTAGATTGCCGCAACTGTCAGAAGCGGAATAAAGTAGGAGTATGTTCTGCCGGCGATAACATTACCTGCCTTTGTAAGGTCGATAACTCCAACATAACCTACAACTGAGGTTTCCTTAAGCAATGTGATAAATTCATTACATAGAGTTGGCAAAACCGCCTTGAACATCTGTGGTACAACAATATGGCGCATTGTTTGAAGATAGTTAAAGCCAAGGCTTCTGCCTGCCTCAAACTGTCCGTTGTCAACTGCCATAATTCCCCCACGGAATATTTCTGCCACATAGGCACCGGAATTGATACCAAAAGCAAAAATACCCACGGGAACACCGTCCTTTGCTGAAACAAAGATGATGAAATATGAAATCATCAGCTGAACTACAACAGGTGTGCCTCTGATTACGGTGAGGTAAATCTTACAAATTGCGTTAAGAACTGAAAGAACATAGTAGCCAACACCCTTGCGAAGCTTCATAGACTCCTTATTCTTGTCGTAGGAAGAACGGATTGAAGCTACTACAACACCGATTACAACACCTAATATCAATGCCCCAGCGGTAATAAGAAGGGTATTCTTAAGACCTGTAAGCATCTGCTTGTATCTATCGCTTTCAATAAAAACAAAATTAAGTTGGTCGCAAATATCTGCAAACCAATTACAAATAGCATCCCACATAAAGTGAACCCCTTAAACTAAGGAAACACAGAAAAATCCAATGTTTCCGAAAATAAGAGGCTGTCGCAATTCATTGTTTTGCAACAGCCCCATTGCTTTAGTAATAATTAATCTGCAATAATTAATCTGCTGTGATGTACTTATCAACAATCTTCTGGATTGTGCCGTCTTCTTTAAGCTCGTTAAGGGCATTGTTAACTTCCTTCTGAAGTTCCTCGCTGTCCTTGGAGAAGCAGATTGCATAGTCCTCAACAGCATACTCTGTGTCAAGAATCTTAAGACCGTCATTTGCATCAACATATGCCTTTGCAGGCTCATTGTCGATGATTACGCAATCAACCTTGTTAGCTGTCAGGGCTGCAACTGCAGCAGCACCGTTTTCAAATCTCTTTACATTGTCATCGCCGTAATCGTCAGAAGCGTAGATGTCGCCTGTTGTTGCTGTCTGAACACCAATCTTCTTGCCGTCAAGGTCGTCAATGGACTTAATTTTTGAATCTTCCTTTACGATAACAGACTGGATACCTGTTGCGTAAGAATCGGAGAAGTTAACGCTTCTCTTTCTTTCGTCTGTAACAGTCATACCTGCCATACCCATATCGTACTTTCCGCTCTGAACACCGGGAATGATGGAGTCAAAGGAAACATCTGCAATTTCAAGCTCAAGACCAAGCTTTTCTGCAATTTTTTCAGCTACTTCGGCGTCGATACCAACAACCTTTTCGCCTTCGTAATACTCATATGGTGGGAACTCGGCATTTGTTGCCATTGTGAGCTTACCCTCTGTTACTGTTTCAAGCTTGCTGTCATCTTTGGAATCGCTTGAACTGCCGCAACCTACGAGGCAAGCAGCGATTAATACTGCTGTGATAGCAAGTGTTAATATTTTTTTCATTGTAATACCTCCCAATAAATTGTACCCTTTTAATTTACTATTTTAACGGGGTTTTGTCAAGGGTAGTGACGAAATTATGATGAATATGGGGGAATTTGTTGGGGATTTAGGGGCGGAAATGGAAAATTGAAAATGAAAAATGGAAAATTATTTCGTATTGCCTATTGGTGTCAGTTAATGAACTACTGCTTTTCCTAAAGATTCCTCGGTCGTTTCACTCCCTTGGAATGACAGAGGTTTTAACTCAATCTCAAAACAAAAACACCCAAGAAAGCTTTTGACTTTCTCAGGTGGTAACTAATCTGTATTTGTTTTTGTTGTAGTGTTTTCTTCCTCTTTTTCCTTTGGAGGTGGAATTGGAATTGCCCTTTTGTTTACCTTTAGTCCCTCGTACCTCAGTTTATACATAATTCTTCCCATAAACTCATATCCGCAGTTTTCACAAGTAAAGTTTGCTCGGAATGAGCGGTTTTTCACAATCCACTTTGTTGTCCTTTTCGCCTTATGACTGCACTTTGGACAGTCAAAATCCATTTGGGATTTATCAATAAGTGGATTATTTATGTCAGTTATATAGCAGGTTTTGAAGGTGATTTTCCGATAAAATTCATCATCGCACTTTCTGATGTACTTCTTTATTTTTTCCGGGTCATACAGCTTTTTAAAGCACAGCAGGCTCAGCTCTGCATCTGTTAATGCACGGTGCAGGGTCAGTTCTCCGCTGTCGATATTCAGCAATTCAGCACAGGTGGAAAGTCCCATCTGTTTTCCTTTGTCGTGCTTATCAAGGGCAAATTCGCAGTATAGCTGTAAATCGCAGTAATATTTCAGGAAAGACGGACGGCTGTCCTTATTGTAGTAGCCGTAATTTTCCATTAGGGCGTGGATATCGCTTGTACCCCATGTGAGCAAAACTGCATCACCCAAAAATTCTTCAAATAAGGGAGAAACAGTCTGAAAGCTGTTGTGGGAGGTTTCCAGTTCCTCGTTGGTGATGTGGGTAAGCTCCTTTATACGGGAATTCAGCTTTTTACCGATTTGAGGCTTAATCAGCATTGAAAAGGTATCGACTATGTTCAGGTTTTCATCGGTTTTCACCGCACCATACTCGATAATTTCGTTGTAAAAGCGCTTGTCCCTTTTGCTGTATGAAGCATTCCACTCTAAATCAAGAATAACATAGTTCATTATTTTTTACGATTCTGATTTTTCATTCTCTGTTCACGGGAAAGAATTGTTTTTCTCATACGGATATTTTCAGGTGTAACCTCAACAAGCTCATCGTCACCAATAAACTCAAGGCACTGTTCAAGTGACATAATTGACGGTGGTGTAAGCTTTAAGGCATCGTCAGAGCCTGATGCACGGGTATTTGTCATATGCTTTTTCTTGCAGACATTTACAGTTAAATCCTCTGCCTTTGGAGATGCACCTACAATCATACCCTCGTAAACAGGAACGCCTGCACCTATGAAGAGTCGTCCTCTCTCCTGTGCGGCATTAAGTCCGTATGCTACTGCGTCGCCTGTTTCCCAAGCAATAAGTGAACCCTGATGTCTTGTAATGATTTCGCCCTTCCAAGGCTCATAGGCATCAAAAACATGGTTCATAATGCCGTTGCCGTTTGTATCTGTTAAAAATTCAGGTCTGTAACCCATAAGTCCCCTTGACGGAATACGGAACTCGATGTGTGTTGTACCGCTTCCGTTGGTGTCCATATTTACAAGCTCAGCCTTACGTGAACCCAGCTTTTCCATTACTGCACCAACATATTCGTCCGGTACTTCTATCATAAGGACTTCAACAGGCTCGCACAGAACGCCGTCAATTTCCTTTGTAATAACCTGTGGACGGGAAACCTGGAATTCATAGCCCTGTCTTCTCATTGTTTCAATAAGGATTGAAAGGTGGAGTTCACCTCTGCCGGAAACCTTGAATGTGTCGGCTGAATCGGTTTCTTCTACTTTAAGGGCAACATTTGTTTCTATCTCCTTAAACAGTCTGTCACGGAGATTTCTTGATGTTACAAACTTTCCCTCTCGTCCTGCAAAGGGAGAATTGTTTACAATAAAGTTCATTGTTACGGTAGGCTCGTCAATCTTTACAAAAGGCAAAGGCTCAACACAGTCGTAGGAGCAGAGTGTTTCGCCGATATTGATTGAGCTTACACCGCTTATGCAGATAAGGTCGCCGTAGGTGGCTTCATCAGTTTCTACTCTGTTAAGACCATCGTATTCATAGAGTTTCTGTATTTTAACATTCTTACGGCTTCCGTCAATACCGCATAGTACAGCACCCTGGCCGGACTTTACAGTACCTCTCTCTACTCTACCCACACCGATTCTGCCAACATAATCGTCATAATCAATATTGGAGATAAGAATTTGCAGACCGCCGTCAGGGTCACCCTGTGGTGCAGGGATTTCATCTACAATACTCTTGAAAAGCGGGAGCATATCAGTGCCCTTTTCGTTAAAGTCAAGGGATGCATATCCTGCCTTTGCAGAACAATAAACAACAGGAAATTCAAGCTGGTCGTCATCTGCACCAAGCTCTATGAACAAGTCAAGGACTTCGTCCACAACCTCTTCGGGACGAGCACCCTCTCGGTCGATTTTATTGAGAACAACAAGTGGCTTTTTCTTAAGTGCCAAAGCCTTTTTGAGAACAAATCTTGTCTGTGGCATACAGCCCTCAAAGGCGTCCACAACAAGAAGTACACCGTCAACCATCTGGAGAATACGCTCAACCTCACCGCCAAAGTCTGCGTGACCGGGGGTGTCAACTATATTAATCTTGGTGTCGCCGTAAACAACGGATGTTGTCTTGGAAAGAATTGTAATTCCTCTTTCCCTTTCAATATCGTTGCTGTCCATAACACGCTCCTCCACAACCTCGTTGCTTCGGAAGGTTCCGCTTTGCTTTAAAAGCTCGTCAACCAGGGTTGTTTTTCCATGGTCAACATGGGCGATAATTGCGATGTTTCTTAAATTCTCTCTTGTAGCCATTCAATCATTTCCTTTGTGTTTTATACTATTAATCTATATTTTTGCACAGTTATTGATTATATCACAACAAGGGTGTAAATACAATTAAAAAAGAAATAACTGTTATTTTGTAGAAAAAATTTATGATTGTAATTCTATATTTGGGCACTAATAATTAAATTGTTATAAATTTAACATTGATTAAAAGGGAGAAATATTGTATAATAATAGAGTATTTTATTCTTGTTAACAGAATTTTCTGAAGAAAGAGATTACAAATATTTTATAAAAGGAGAAATCGCTATGGGTTACACACTGGCAGAAAAAATTATTAAAGAGCACATTGTTGACGGTGAAATGGTGAAGGGTACTGACATTGGTCTTAGAATTGACCAGACTCTGACACAGGACGCCACAGGCACTATGGCTTATCTGGAATTTGAGGCTATGGGAGTTCCCCGTGTTAAGACAGAGAAATCCGTTGCCTACATTGACCACAACACCCTCCAGACAGGTTTTGAAAATGCCGACGA
>JBJEOU010000133.1:0-6642 GCA_051880875.1 Ruminococcus sp.
TTTTGTTTCCGTAGCTCAGCTGGATAGAGCGACCGCCTCCTAAGCGGTAGGTCGGGTGTTCGAATCACCTCGGGAACGCCAAAAGAGTGGGTACAAAGTGTATCCACTCTTTTTTACATTTTTATATCCACATTTTCACAGAGCAAACAAAAAGGTGCTGTTTTTCAGTTTGAAAACAGCACCTGTTTTTTTTACTTTTATCTCACTACTGAATTACCAAGTACGGGAGTTCATTGCTCTGAACTGTGCAACAGTTGGAACGTGGGAGTTAAGTCCGCCGTCAACATTTACAATCTGACCTGTTACATATTCGCTTTCGTCAGATGCAAGGTATACGCACATATGACCGATATCCTCAGGGCAACCGTATCTGTTAACCATAATGTTGCTGGTGAAGATGTCCTTAACAGCCTGTGGCACGTGAGCCTCGTTTTCAGGAGTAACAATAAGACCCGGTCTTACGCAGTTGCAACGGATGTTCTGCTTGCCGTACTGAAGTGCTGTGGACTGTGTCAGCAGGTCAACGCCTGCCTTTGCACAGGCATAAGCAGTTGAGCCGATGTCACCGCTACAGGATGCCATTGAGCCGATGTTGATGATAGAACCGCCCTTTTCGTTCTTAGCAAGATAAGGGAGAACGCACTTTGTGGCATAGAATGTACCTCTCAAATCACTTTGGAAGATGCCGTCCCACATTTCAAGGGTAAGCTCGTCCACACGGCCGTCCTTAAGGGCAACATTTGCGGCATTGTTTACCAGAATATCAATCTTGCCGTACTTTTCGGCTGTATCAGAAATAAGCTGTTCAATACTTTCTGTGGCTGTAATGTCCATAAAATGATATGAAGCCTCTCCGCCCTCTTCCTTGATGCGGTCAACAACAGCCTGACCCTTAGCCTCACGGCGTCCGCAGATTACAACCTTTGCGCCCTCAGCGGCGAAAAGTCTTGCAATACCAATGCCGATACCGCTTGTAGAGCCTGTCACAATAGCAACTTTATCCTTTAACCTTTCCATAAAAATACCTCCAGTTAATTTAAAAAATTATTAATATTACATATATATTATAAAACTTTGAAATTAAAAGTCAAGGAAAAATATGTGAATGGATAAAATAGGAAAAGGATTGACAGGGGGTGTGGCTTTGCCCTTTAGAATGACAGGTGAGTTTCAATTCCGAACTCAAAACTGAAAACTGAAACTCCAAACTCACTTAAGTGTGCGGATTTCTCGGTTGTATGCCCTTTTGTACAGTATAACGGAAACCAAAAAGCTAAGTGTTTCTGCAATGATGAATGTAAACCATACAAGATAGTCAGGTGCCATATTGGCTTGAACCATAAGGGTGAACACATACACAACAGGCAATACAAGGAGAAGCTGTCGTAGAACAGAGATTATAAGGGAGGCTGAACCGCAGTTTACACCCTGGAAAACACCCTGAAATGCTATGTTGCCACCGGCAAATACAAAGCTGATTGAGATAATTTTCATGGTGTCAATACATATCCTTTGGGTACTGCCCGACAGTCCGAACATTCCGGAAATAGGTGTTGCAAATAGCTCAAGAACCACAATTCCCGCAATCATAATTACTGTGGTGTAAATAAGTCCGCACCTTACCCCTTGCACAACTCTCTTTTTGCTACCCATTCCATAGTTAAAGGAAACTATTGGAGTGACTGCATCTCTGATACCGAAGGCGGCAAAGAGAATGAACTGCTGGATTTTGTAGTAAAGTCCGTAGGCGGTAACATAGGACTCCCCTAACTTAACCAGAATAACATTAAGTCCGTAGGTCATAAATGACATAAGAGCCTGGGCGATTATTGCAGGAAGACCAATGGAGTATATCTGCTTGATTGTTGTGCCGGATGGCTTTAGATACTTTAAGCCGTTTTTAATCTCCTTGTTGAATATCAGGTGGAAAACAAATGCAGTAATCATTGAAACTATCTGACCGATTACTGTTGCATAGGCGGCACCTGCTACACCAAGGGTAGGAAATCCGAACCAGCCGTAAATCATTATAGGGTCAAGGACAATGTTCGTCAAAGCACCGGCAATCTGTGCAATGGTGGCAAAGATTGACCTGCCTGTGGCTTGCAGTAATTTTTCGTATAGGGCAAAGAAAACTATACCCATAGAAACCACACAGCATATTGTAAGGTAATCAACCGCCATATCCTTTACAATGGGATTCTGTGTCTGGGAGGATATGTAGGGCTTTACCCCCACAAGACCAAAAATAAAAAACACAGCGTAGATGATTATACCCAAAAAAGCACCGTTGCCTGCTGTTTTGTTCACCTTTTCACGGTCGCCCTGACCAAGTGAACGAGACAGCAGTGCGTTTGCACCCACACCTGTTCCTATTCCAATGGCTACCATAAGCATCTGTACAGGAAAAGCAAGGGTAAGGGCGTTTAGGGCCTCTTCCCCGTTTTCAGGCATATTTGAGATAAATGCGCTGTCAACAATGTTGTAAACAGCCTGGAGCACCATGGAAATTATCATTGGTATGCCCATTGAAAGCATAAGGGTGTTGACATTCTTTTCACCCATTTTGTTGATTTTTTTCTCTTTCTCCATAAAAAATGACCTCTCTCTTTTGGGAAAACCGGCTGAAAATATGGGCACAAGATGTGTAAAGTGATTTATTCAGTGTTTCCCTAATATTTGAGGGCGAAAGAAAAAAGCGTAAACCCATTCCTGGATTTACGCTTTCGCCACTCGGTTATTTGATTATATCAAATGTTACGTCGAAAAGTCAAGAAAACGCTTATTATTTTACCAATATCTCCTGCTTCTCTGCATTGCATGCTTACGGCGACGGCGGGATTTTTTCTTCTCATTTACAAGAACTACCACAAACACACCGCCCATAACTGCAATTACAATTACAAGCCATTTGATAATGCCCGAACTGCTTTCTGTTTCGGGAGTTACAGATTCAAAACCGCTTTCTGATGCAAGACCTGCAAGAGCCTCACTTGCCATTTCGTTTGATTCAAGGACAACTGTTGTGCTTGTTGCCTCCTCCACATTTGTGTCGGTGTCGGCACTCTCTGTGGTTTCTGCGTCCTTAAACTCAAACTTTACCTTTTCTTCGGTATCCTCTGCTGTTTCCTCTTCCTTTGCCTCAGGGTTTGCTATTGCGTCCTCAGAGAACAAAGCTGTTTCTGTCTTTTGGTCAACCTGGCCTGTGGCTTCCATCTCGTTGTAATCCTGGAAATCCTTAACGGCGGCTTCGGTTAATTCACCAAAATATCCTGTTGCGTCATCTTCCATATACTTCAGCTCAATGAGCCTTTCCTGTACGGAATAAACATCGTCGCTGTAATCTCCAACAGAGAGTACATCTTCCTCTTCCTTAACTTCCTCTTCGTTATCCTGTGGCTCTGTTGTTTCCTCCTGAGCCATAGGAGCAGCGGAGGAATAGAGGATATCTCTGTCAGTCTTACCGCATATTCCGTCAACGGTTACACCGGCTGCCTTCTGGAACTCTTTGTATGCCTTTTCGGTTACTTCGCCAAAGTAGCCTGTGATTTCGTCATTGTAGAAACCAAGAGCCTTTAATCTTTTTTGAAGCTTTGTAACAGCCGCACCTGAGTCGCCAATCTGCCAGGCAGTCTTTTTAACCTTTACCGTTTTGGTTGTGCCGGAGTTACTGTCGGCTGTTGCGTTGGTGTCGTTTGGTGTCTGGTCGGAAGCACCGTCTGAACCAAAGCTGTATGTAACACCGCCGATTGTTCTTGTTGTGTTGACTATGTACTGGCCGTCCTCGTAGTAATAATACTGACCGGCAACCTCCTGCCAGCCTGATGTTGGATAGCTTACGCCGGCAACCTTGAACCAGTTAGTCCAAGACTTGTTGCTGATGGATTCAAGACATACATCAGATGCCTCGTCACGGGCGTCAATGCCCATTCCGCCGCCTACATACACGCCAACATGACCGTACTGATAAAGGCCAAGGCCGTGAACACGAGGGATTGTATCTATTGAGCCTGATTCTGGAGATGCTGCAAGCATTGGTTCTGTTACACGCTCTCCACCGGCATATGAATAGATAAGTCCGCTGCAGTCAACACTTCCTACGGAAGAACCTCCCCAGACATACTGCCAATTTTCATTGTAGGCTCTGTATGCCCAGTTTACAAGTCCTGCACCCGAGCCGGAAGCCGAAGCAGTTGTTGTGCCGATGATAGCTGTTGTTGAAAGAATGGCAACAACTATAATCAGCGTCAGAATTCTCTTCATTCTTGTCATAAAGTAAAACCTCCAATATAAAAGGCACACCGCTGTGCCTGTTACAAACAATTTACAAGAGTTACATTTCTGTAACAAAATTATAACAACATATAGGAGATTTTGCAAGAGATTTGATATATTTTTTTAATTTTTTACGATATTTATACAGATTGCACAATAACTTTTCATATATGACTGCATTATCATAAATAATTTTTGTAATAATTGTAACTTTTGTAAAAACTCTTTACAAAGTAAAAAAAGTCGCTGTATTAATACTAAAAATACAGCGACTTTTATTATGTAATAAGTTACAAATTATTCTTCTTCAAGAACTGATGTGCAATGTGGGCATCTTGTAGCCTCAATGTCGATTTCACTTTTGCAGAAAGGACAGGTCTTGGTTGTTACTTCCTCCTCCTCTTCTTCCTTCTTCTTGCCAATGGTCATAACCCTGTTGATAAATTTTACAAGGCAGAAGATGATTACAGCCATAATAAGGAAGTTGATGATTGCGGAAATAAAGTTTCCCAGCTGAATAGTGCCAATATTCAGCACCTTGGTCATTTCCTCAATGGAGTCAACTCCAATGCACTTGCTGATGACAAGCTGAATAAAAGGAGTGATAACATCATCACAAAGTGAGCTTACTATTGTCTGAAAAGCTCCGCCGATGATAACAGCAACAGCCAAATCGAGGACATTACCCCTCATAACAAATTCTTTAAATTCTCCGAAAACCTTTTTCATATTGCACCTCTTTTTTAATGTTTATATATCTTTCCTCATCCGAGCAAACACACTATCATACCGAGCCACTAATATGTCATTCCGAGCTTGTCGAGGAATCCCCCGCCTCTACCACTTACTTTGTTAAAGAAATCATACTTTCATATAACCTGATAGTGTCAGTTAATGCACTACTGCTTTCCTTTCAGATTCCTCGCTACGCTCGGAATGACAGGGTGGGAGATGGAATGACAGGATGGGAGATAAAATGACAGGGTGAGTGTCAGAATGATAAGAGTGGTCGCCTTTGTTAAACCAAATTAACCTTGTGATATACCTTTTTGCCCTTTTTGATTACAAGGTTATTATCATTAAATAAATCCTCTGTGATTGGCATAAACATATCGGATACCTTGCTGTCGTTTACTGCGATGCCGTTTTGCTGAATCAGTCGTCTACCCTCTCCCTTGCTGGAGATTAGTCCGCACTTTAACAGCAGGTCGAGGATTTGAACACCCTCGCTGATTTCAGCCTTTGTGATATCAGTTGACGGCATATTTTCGTCAGTTGCTCCTGCGCCGAAAACTGCCCTTGCTGTTGTCTGGGCTTTTGTTGCCTCTTCCTCACCGTGGATTAGCTTTGTAACCTCATAAGCCAAAACTTCCTTAGCCTTGTTAATTTCGGCACCCTCCAGCTTTTCAAGTTTTGCAATCTCTTCAAGTGGCAGGAATGTGAGCATTTTCAGGCACTTGATAACATCGCTGTCGTCAACATTTCTCCAGTACTGGTAAAAGTCGTATGGTGAAGTTTTTTCGGCAGAAAGCCATACAGCTCCCGACTGGGTTTTGCCCATCTTTTTACCCTCGGAGTTGAGGAGAAGATTGATTGTCATTGCGTATGCGTCCTTGCCCAGCTTACGTCTGATAAGCTCAGTACCTCCCAGCATATTTGACCACTGGTCGTCACCGCCAAACTGCATATTACAACCGTACTTCTGGTAGAGAGCGTAAAAGTCGTAGGACTGCATAATCATATAGTTAAATTCAAGGAAGGAAAGTCCCTTTTCCATTCTCTGCTTGTAGCACTCCGCCGTGAGCATACGGTTAACGCTGAAATGTGCACCAACTTCTCTCAATACATCAACATAGTTTAAGTCCATAAGCCAGTCGGCATTGTTTACAAGTAGCGCCTTGCCCTCTGAAAAGTCGATAAACTTGCTCATCTGCTCCTTAAAGCAGTCAACATTGTGCTGGATTGTTTCCTCTGTCATCATCTGGCGCATATCGGTTCTGCCTGATGGGTCGCCAATCATTGCAGTACCTCCACCGATAAGGGCAATAGGCTTGTTGCCAGCCATCTGCAAACGCTTCATAAGGCACAGCGCCATAAAGTGACCTACATGGAGGCTGTCTGCTGTTGGGTCAAAACCAATATAGAAAACGGCTTTTCCGTTGTTTACCAATTCTTTAATCTCTTTTTCGTCAGTTACCTGAGCAATAAGTCCTCTTTCAACAAGTTCTTCATATACGCCCATTTCGTTTTCCTCTCATTCTTTAAATATTATAATTGAGTATAGCAAAAAACATATTATTTGTAAAGGCAAACTATCTTTTGCCTTTGCTATGATTTTTGCGGTGTTTACTGTAATTGTTTCTGTTG
>JBJEOU010000134.1:0-1634 GCA_051880875.1 Ruminococcus sp.
ATGTACCTGCAACAAGGTGCTGGAAACGAGTTGGGTTAGTTGAGTTACCTGTGATGGAAACACCAACATTTTCTTTCTGCATAATTGCTACGCCTTCACGAACATCGTTAGCGCCGTAGCAACGAACTGCGGATCTTTCGCCGTCGGAGAACTTAACCTCACGAACAACCTTAAGCTCGCTTGTGAAGAAATCAAAGTCAGTTTCTACATATGTGAAACCGTTGATTCTTGAAATGATGTAAGCTGCGTCCTTGCCAAGACCGTTAAGGATAACTCTCAGAGGTTCCTTTCTTGCCTTGTTAGCGTTTCTTGCAATACCGATAGCGCCCTCAGCTGCTGCAAAGGATTCGTGACCTGCAAGGAATGCAAAGCACTTTGTTTCGTCCCTAAGGAGCATTGCACCAAGGTTACCGTGACCAAGACCAACATTTCTCTGCTCTGCAACAGAGCCGGGGATTGTAAATGCTTCAAGACCTACGCCGATAGCTTCAGCAGCATCAGCGGCAGACTTTACGCCCTTTTTGATTGCGATTGCACAACCAAGTGTGTAAGCCCAGCTTGCGTTTTCAAATGCGATTGGCTGAACACCCTTAACGATTTCGTCAGGGTCAAAGCCGTTGTCTAAACAAATCTGTCTTGCCTCTTCGAGAGATGCAATACCGTATTCGGCAAGGCACTTCTCAATCTTTGGCATTCTTCTTTCTTTACTTTCAAATGTAACTGCCATAATTAAAGCTCCTCCTTACCGATTATTCTTCTCTTGGGTCAATGTACTTAGCAGCGCCGTCAAAGCGACCGTACTGACCGATGTTGTTTTTATAAGCTTCATCAGGTGAAACACCGTGGCGGATATCTTCCATCATCTTGCCCAGCTTTACAAACTGGTAGCCGATAACTTCGTCATTTTCGTCAAGAGCAGTCTTAAGAACATAGCCCTCTGCCATTTCCATAAAACGAACGCCCTTTGACTTTGTGGAGAACATTGTACCAACCTGTGAGCGAAGTCCCTTACCAAGGTCCTCAAGTCCTGCGCCGACAGGAAGTCCGTCCTCTGAAAAAGCAGTCTGTGAACGGCCGTAAACAAGCTGTTCAAAGATGTTCTTCATAGCTGTGTTAATTGCGTCACAAACAAGGTCTGTGTTCAAACATTCCAAAAGTGTCTTGCCCGGGAGAATCTCGGCAGCCATAGCTGCGGAGTGAGTCATACCGGAGCAACCGATTGTTTCAACAAGAGCCTCTTCAACAATACCGTCTTTTACATTAAGTGATAGTTTGCAGGCACCCTGCTGAGGAGCACACCAACCAATACCATGTGAAAAACCAGAAATGTCTTTGATTTCATAAGCCTTAACCCATTTTCCCTCTTCAGGAATAGGTGCAGGACCGTGCTTTGGTCCCTTTGTTACAGTACACATATTCATTACTTCGTTTGAATAGTTCATTGTACTTAACTCCTTTCTTTGATTTGTTTGAGAGTTTTCTCATACAAGGTCATTATAAATCTTTTTCCCCTTTTTATCAAGCGTTTTTCGCCATTATACCTCATTTTTTTGACGGTTTAACAAAACCTTAATGCAAAATTATAGCTTTTGTACATTTTGTTACCCTGTTTTTTAGAGGTAAAAGGAAAAATC
>JBJEOU010000134.1:1734-6623 GCA_051880875.1 Ruminococcus sp.
CCTCTGTCGGACAGCATAACGGAGCAAAACTCGCTGTTTTCCTGTACGAAAGAAAAGATGTTTTTAAACAGGCTTTCGCTTAAAGCCTCCTCGTTTTTGGCTGACAGCTCAATGTATTCATTGAGAGCGCTGAACATTTCGTCCTCAATTTGCTCCAGCATATCAAACACATCGGCATAGTGAAGATAAAATGTTCCCCTGTTAATGTCAGCCCTGTCGCACAGCTCCTTCACAGTAATGTGCTTTACGCTTTTTTCTTTCATCAAAGAGAGCAGTGCTTTTTTCAGAACTGCCTTTGTTTTTCTGATTCTTCTGTCCTGTGTACCCATAAATTTTCGCCTTCCTCAACACCAAATGCACAACTTGTTGATTAATATTCTCATTGTTGCAAATTGTTTATTGTGTTTTACTTTATTCTTAGTATAATAGAAAATGTTCAAGAAATCAACACTATGTTAAATAAATTTTGAGGTGATATTTATGAGCGAAAAGAAGAGGACTTTCGTACTCAAGGTTTTGCCTATTGTAGCACTATGTGTTGTTATGCTTATCCCGTCAATATATGCCTGTATATTCTTGGGGTCAATGTGGGACCCATACGGCAATATTGGGGATTTGCCCGTTGCTGTGGTAAATCACGACAAAGAGGTACAGTATAACGGCAAAAAGCTTTCAATCGGCAGTGACCTTGTGGATAAACTAAGGGATAACGATTCCCTGAAATTCAACTTTGTAAGCGACCAGGTTGCAAAAGAGGGAATTGAAAACGGAACCTACTATATGGTTATAGATATTCCAGAGGATTTTTCAGAGAATGCCACAACCCTTATGACAGATAACCCCAAAAAACTGAATTTAAAGTATTCAACCAATCCGGGGAAAAACTACATAGCTTCAAAGATGAGCTCAACTGCCCTTGAAAAGATTAAGGAAGAGATAGAAAATACAGTTACCCAGACCTACACCCAAACGGTGTTTGACAGCATTGGGGACACAGCCGACAGCCTTTATGATGCCGTCGACGGTGCAGGGGAGATTAACAGCGGAGTTGCAAAGCTTGAAAAGGGCAACAGCACCCTCTCTGCTAATCTAAAGACCTTGTCCGACAGCTCTGTCACCTTTAACGAGGGTGCAAACACCCTTAACAGCGGACTGAAAACCTACACACAGGGTGTGTCTGATGTTAACACAGGTGCATGGCAGTTGAACAGCGGTGTAAAAACACTTAACTCAAAGGTACCTGCATTGTCCGAGGGCATAGCATCCCTGGCTGACGGCGGCGACAGTCTGAAAAAAGGACTGGTAACCTACACAAGTGGTGTTTCAGATGTAAGCACAGGAGCAGATACTCTGAACAAAAATTCATCTACCCTTTTGAGCGGTGCAAAATCCCTTTATTCAGGAAGTAATACCCTTTTGACAGGAATCACATCCTATACCGAAGGTGTGAAATCGGCAAATAACGGAGCACAAACCCTTGTAAAAAATTCTCCGTCCTTAAATTCGGGGATTACACAGCTTACAAATGGTGCAGGTGATTTGTGTACAGGAATTGACACCTACACATCAGGGGTAAAAAGTGCCAATGAGGGAGCCAAGACACTCACATCAAATTCGGAAAATATAAGAACAGGGGCAAGCGACCTTGAAACTGCCTCCACCGCACTTAACGGAGGAACAACAAGTTTAAAGGCAGGGATTTCACAAATTTCAGACAGCCTTAATTCCTCTGTAACTGAGGAAAATGAGAAAAATCTCAAAACCCTTACAAACGGATTAGACAGCCTTAACACAGGAATTTCCCAGCTTGAAAAGGGTTTAGATTCTGGGGAAAGCTCTACCCTCCAAAGCGACCTTGAAAAAGCCGGAGGGGACTTGACCAAACTGGGAAATGACCTCGCCGGTGCCGGTGAACAGCTTTCTGCACTTGAAAACGAGATTAACTCCATAAAGAATGCGGAGTGGTTTAAAAGCCTTGATGCGTCCGTTCAGAATGAAATACTTTCAGGAATTTCTGAGCCTGTAAAGGAAATCGGAAATAATCTTAATTCGGCAAAGACAAACTTAGAAAATGCCTCAACGGATTTGAATAATGGGGGAGAATCAGCAAAGGAAACTGCAAAATCTATTGAAAAGGTTAAGGAGAGTGTAAAAACCGTCAGCAGTAGTTCAAAGGTAATACTGCCAACAGCAAGTGAACAGATTACCAACCTGTACAGCGGACTGTCAAGCGTTAAGGACGCAGTTGACACTAAACTTCTCCCCGGAGCTGAACAGCTTCAGGGAGGAGCATCTCAGCTTAAGGACGGAACAAGCAGTCTGAAAACAGGAATTTTAGAATATTCAAAGGGAGTAGACACCCTTGCCCTTGGCACAAGCGCCCTTGACAGCAACAGCGAAAGCTTGCAGGAGGGTGCCAAAAGTCTAAAAACCGGAGCCGAAACTCTGGGAAGCGGTATAGGTGAATATACAGAGGGAGTGGCAACTCTGGCACAGGGTACGGACACCCTGGACAGCAACAGCAAAAGCCTTAAAAACGGAGCAAAAAGCCTTAAGGACGGCTCTTCTCAATTAAGCAAGGGAGTAAAAACCTATACAGAGGGTGTTTCTTCTTTGCAAAAGGGCAGTAAGGAGCTGACAGCCAATAATAAAAATCTGAACAGCGGAGCAACCAAGCTTTCTGCCGGAGCAAATAAGCTGAACTCAAATGTTCCCACATTGACAACAGGTATCAGTCAACTTTTCTCCGGCTCAAAGGAGCTTGCTAACGGTACTCGAAAGTTAACAGACAATTCCTCTTTGCTCACAGAGGGAAGTCAACAGTTGACCGACGGTTCACTGCAAATTTCAGACGGTGCAGGCAAGCTGTACGACGGTTCTGTTACGGTTGGAAAAGGTCTTGGTACTCTTAACACAGGTGTTAAAACTCTGAAAACAGGACTAAAGGACGGAGCCGACACCGCTAAGGAAACCACAATTTCCAAGGAATCAAAGGAGATGTTTGCATCTCCTGTCAACGCACAGGAAACACAGGTTACAACGGTGGACAACAACGGCTCTGCTATGGCTGCATATATGATGTGTGCAGGACTTTGGGTTGCAGCATTGGCATTCTGTATTCTGACAGGAGTTGAAAAAGACCCTATGAGAATCAGAAAAGACCGCAAGAGATGGGTGAGAAAAGTATCGGAAGTGTTAATCTTTGCAGTTGGTTCAGGTGCATTGCTTGTGGGACTTCTTGTTGCTATTAACGGCTTTAACCCGGCATATCTGGGCAGAACAGTTGCACTTTCAATTATGACCAGCCTTGCATTTACTTGCATTGTTTATTTCTTCAACATTCTGCTGGGAAAAATCGGCTCATTCCTGTTGCTTGTAATACTTGTAATTCAGCTTGGATGTGCAGGAGGTACATATCCTCTTGATTTGTCACCACAGATTTACAGCAGTTTAAATCCCTTCTTCCCATTCTCATATGCAGTTGACGGATTCAGAAGGACTATTGCAACAGGTCAGGACATAACCCATATTATGCTTGTCCTGGGTGCATTTGCCCTTGTATTTGCAATCCTCAGCGCAATCACCCTGACTATAAAGATTAAAAGCAAAAAAGAAAAGGAGTACAGTATGTCACAACTCCTTGAAGAGGCTTTTGATTAACTAAAAAATTAAAATATGATACTAACACCGGGTAATCCAAGGGACTACCCGGTGTTGCATATCAATATACTTTTTAAATCATTCCAAGGGAAATATCCTCAAGAAAAATATCCATATTTTCTTCGCTGTGTTCAATCTCTTTGCTGAAGGTGTAGCACAGCCTGATTTGCTCCTCAACTGAAAAACTGCCCTTGTTTTTATATTCCATTAACCCTGTCATATAGATTATCCTAAGGCAGATTACGCTGAACTTTACCGGCAAAAATATGTTTCCGTCACCTGCGCCTGTCATAAAATATCGGTATATAAAATAGACCAGAATCTGCTCGTACTCCCGTTGACGGTTGTCAATATATTTCTGGAATTCTTTTTCATCCTCCTTGGTGTATTCAAGGTCTGAAAGATTTTTTACAGTTTCCTCCCATTCTTTGGTGAGAAATGTAAGGCTGTTTAATGTGTCGCAGTAGTCCCAAATTGTTTTGTTGTCCTGGGGTATATAAAATTCTTCTATTTCAAATTTTTCAAAAAGTTCACCTTGTTTTTTACAGGCTGTACTTAGCAATATCTTTGCTTTTTCAAGTATAGGGGATGTGTTTTCGTAAGCGATTTTGATTAGCTGGGACATAATATCAAGAAGTGTGTTTTCGTATGGGTTAGTACATTTCCCTGCCGATAAAAAATCCACTTTTCCGCTATGGCTTACAATTTCCCTTGCCACATAGGGGCAGGACATAGACTGACCGGTTATAAGGCTGTCCTTGTTTTCAACCGTAAAATCGGGGAATTTACGGCAGGTGTCAGCCATATGCTCACTTCCGATATTACAGTGAATATCGCACAAGTTCTTTTCGTTTAAAAACGCACATCGTCCATTGTGAACCTTAAAGCAATATTCCCCGTCACAAAATTCTATTTCACGTTGTATGTGTCTGCCGTACTCTGTGTCTAAATTGTTGTAATAATCAAGTGACTTTTCGTCAATGACAATCTGCCACATTTCACAGCAGGAGGAGGGACATCCCCCCATTAAGCATTTAAAATTATCGTAGTAATCAGGCTGAATTATTACCATAGCATTTCCCACCAGACATTTTCAGGGTTTTCTTAATTATATCATATATTGTTATGCTATGCACTATTTTATAGCAAAAGAAAAAACGGTTCAAATAAATTGAACCGTTTGCTGGATGCAGGGGCCGGATTTGAACCAACGACCTCCGGGTTATGAG
>JBJEOU010000135.1:0-1658 GCA_051880875.1 Ruminococcus sp.
TAAACAAGCAAACGAGTGACAGGAGTCGAAGGTGACGAGAACGACCGCCGCCGGTGGCGGATGAAGGGAGTTCGAGGAAGAGCCGCAACAAGGAGTTTGAGGAAGTGCATTTATGCACGACGCTAAACGACTATGTTGCAATCGGGGACCGTAAAGAAAAATAAAAACATAATTGTATGAATTTAACAAATATTAACCTGTTATTCTATGACTTGTTACAAATGGATTGGTGTTTTAGACAAAATGTTATGTAATACTTTTAAAATAATGCCAATTTATTTCTTTAATCAAAAAATATATAATATATTTGTAAGGTTTATACCAAGGCAAAATTTGCCGGCGGTGTTCTATTTTTCGGTAATCAACAGGAGGGAAAAGTATGAAAAAAGTAGTATCGGCAGTGTTGACATTTGCAATGATAATAACAACGTTTGTTGTGCCCGTTACAGTAACTTCGGCTAAAACAACAGCTAAAAAAGTGCCTGCTACATATGTTGCAACAAACAGAAGTTATCCGGTGAAAAATGGTTCTGTTTTTTGTTTTGACCAAGGAAAACTTCAGTATAAAACAAAACAGGGCAAGACAAAAACCCTTGCGAAATTTTCTGATGAATACACATGCCAGTACTATGTGCGCAGAAATATTGTTTATTACAACACAAATTCCGGAACATCCTCCTATCTTATGCAGGTTGGGCTAAACGGAAAAAATAAAAAGATACTTTACAAAAAGAAAAATGAAGATATTATGCTCATTGGCGGATATGGTTCAAGCGTTATCTTCCAATGCGATAATAATATTTGTAAATATAAAGATGGCAAGGTAACCACACTTACAAAATACACAGACGGCTGTGTAATCTTACCTACTACACAAATATTCAACGGAAAGCTTTACTACAATAATAAATCATATGATTTAGAAACAAAAAAGGTAAAATCTTTCAAGGCGGAAAATGTGTATTCTACAAAAAATTATATGTATTTTGTAACTCCAAATAAAACCTTAAAAAGGTTGGACAAGTCGGGAAAAATTAAGGCTTTAGCAACAAAGATTGATTCTCTGTACTTTGCAAGGGGTGAAACAGTCGTTTACAGTAAACTTGATAGTAACAAGAGGGAAGTTTTCTACAAAAGAACAGGCATTAAGGAAAAGGCGGTAAAACTTTGTTCTTGGAATGACATCTTTAGTAAGCTGGAAAAACACAAAAATGTAAGCGTTGATTCATTATATGCAATTTATGTTGATGTTTCTCCAGGTAAGGTGAATTTTGTGACATCAATTATGAGCGATTTAGGAAATTCTGATGATTTTGATGATATTTATATGTACGAATCACTTGTCAGTGTATCCGCAAAGGGAGGTTCCCCCAAGGTGATTTGTGAAGGTTCTGCAAATGATGGAATAAGAATGATGAGTATAAATAACAAAATGCAATATAAGGTACTGAAAGGCGAATACAATCTTTCTATTTAAGATTGCCTTATGCTAATAAAGTAATTGTAAAACATTTCAGGCTGTGGTAATTTCTCATTTGCCACAGCCTTTGTAAAAAGATAGTTTAATCTGTATAATTTTAATAAATTTTTACTTGTGTTCCTGTGACTTGTTACGAATAGATTGGTGTTTTAGACAAAATGTTATGTAATAATTTTTA
>JBJEOU010000136.1:0-6384 GCA_051880875.1 Ruminococcus sp.
TGTTAGGCTTGTTTGAGTTGCCCCTGTTTCCCACTCTTTCACTCTTCGGTGCATTTACAAGGCAATTCTTTCCTGTACCTATAAGGTCGGTTCTGCCCGCCTTTTTAAGGGCCTCAACAACAAGCTCCTTGTTCTTTGGGTTGAAATACTGGAGTAGCGCCCTTTGCATTTTCTTTTCTTTCATACTCTTTGGAACATACACAGGCTCAAGGGTGTAGGGGTCAAGCTCTGTGTAGAACATTGCCGTGCTGATTGTTCCCGGTGTGGGGTAAAAGTCCTGCACCTGCTCCGGTCTGATATGCTCCTTTTTCAGGAAAAGTGCAAGCTCAACTGCATCTTTCAGCGTTGAGCCGGGGTGGGAGCTCATAAGGTAAGGCACAAGGTACTGCTCCTTGCCAACCTGTTTTGTGATTTTGTAAAACTCGTCCTGGAATCTTTTGTAGGTTTCAATGTGGGGCTTGCCCATTTTGTCAAGTACCGCACTTGAACAATGCTCGGGGGCAACCTTTAGCTGACCGCTGACGTGGTACTTTACAAGCTCGTTGAAAAATTCCTTGCTTTCGTCCTCCATAAGGTAGTCAAACCTTATTCCCGAACGGATAAACACCCTTTTTACGCCCTCAATTTTCCTTAGCTTTCTCAGCAAATCTATATATTCCCTGTGGTCAACCTGTAAATTTTTACAGGGCTTTGGAGCAAGGCACTTTTTGTTTTTGCACATTCCGTGTTCCCTTTGAAGTGTGCAGGAGGGCAAACGGAAGTTGGCTGTGGGGCCTCCCACATCGTGGATATATCCCTTAAACCTTGGGTTTTTAACAAGGCTTTTCGCCTCATTTATAACGCTTTCTTCACTTCTTACGGTGATTGCCCTGCCCTGATGAAAGGCGATTGAGCAGAAGTTACACGCTCCAAAGCAACCCCTGTTGTGGGTTATGGAGAACTCAACCTCTTGTATTCCCGGCACACCTCCCAAGGATTCGTAGGAGGGATGATAGTACCTTTCGTATGGTAAGGAGTACACCCAGTCAAGCTCTTCTGTGGTAAGGGGTGGCATTGGAGGATTCTGCACAAGGATTTCCTTGCCGTGGCGCTGAATAACCCTTCTGCCACGGACTGCGTCTGCCTCCTCCAGCTCCTTTCGGGCGGCTATGGCGTAGTCCTTTTTGCTTTCGCACACTCTCTCGTAGCTTGGTAAATCAACTGCGGGAGCAGGCTCGTATTCGGATGTTGGAACACAGTAGCAAATGCCCTTGATGTCCCTTAAATCCTCTACTCCCAAACCCCTTGAAAGCCTTTTTGCAATCTCTATTGTCTGGTTTTCGCCCATTCCGTAGGTGAGAATATCCGCCCTGCTGTCAATGAGAATCGACTTCCTTACGCTGTCGTCCCAGTAGTCGTAGTGGGCAAATCGCCTTAGGGACGCCTCCAGACCGCCGATAATTACAGGTACGTCGGGGTAAAGTTCCTTTAGGATATTGCTGTAAACAATAACCGCCCTGTCAGGTCTTTTGCCTGCCTTCCCCCCTGCCGTGTAGGCGTCGTCAGAGCGTTTACGCTTGTTTACGGTGTAGTGGGCAACCATTGAATCTATGTTGCCGGAGGACACAAGAAATCCGTACTTCGGCTTGCCAAAGGGGTTAAAGTTCTTTTTGTCCCTCCAGTCCGGCTGTGGAAGTACTGCAACTTTATAGCCCTTTGCCTCCAGCACTCTGGTGATGATTGCCGCACCAAAGGAGGGGTGGTCAACATAGCTGTCACCGGACACATAGATAAAGTCGGGGCAGTCCCACCCAAGTTTATTCACTTCTTCTTTTGTAATAGGAAGAAAAGCCATAATTATTCTTCTGGGGAAATTTCCTCTCCCCCGTTATCTCCTTGAATATTTTTTCTTTCAAGCCACTCCTGATACGTCATAAGCACCTCACGAGGCTTACTGCCCTGATGAGGGCCTACAATTCCAAGGCCTTCCATTTCGTCAATCATTCGTCCTGCACGGGCATAGCCAACCTTTAACCTGCGTTGTACAAGGCTTGTGGATGCCTGTCCTGCGTCTATGACGATTTTGATTGCCTCTTCAATTTTTTCGTCAAGTTCAGCACCGCTGTCGTCGGTAAGTCCACCGCTTTCAGCCTCCATTCCCTCAACGGTAATCTTCTTAATTCTTTCTTCAACCTCTTCGTTGTACTGTGAACGGTGATGATTTTTGATGTAGCTTGTAACACCCTCAATTTCAGCGTCACTGGCAAAGCAACCCTGAACACGAACAGGCTTTGGAGCGCCAACAGGTGAATACAGCATATCACCTCTGCCTATGAGCTTTTCTGCTCCGCCAAAGTCAAGTATTGTTCGGGAGTCGATGTTGGAAGAAACCTTTAGTGCAATTCGTGACGGAATGTTAGCCTTGATAACACCTGTGATAACATTTACTGACGGTCTTTGTGTGGCGATTACAAGGTGCATACCTGCCGCACGCGCCATCTGTGCCAGACGGCAAATGCTCTCCTCAACCTCTGAGGGAGCCGCCATCATAAGGTCGGCAAGCTCGTCAATGGCGATAACGCACCTGAACATCTTTTCCTTTGGAACAGGAAGTCCGTTAATCTCCATAACCTCCGGCTCTTCGCCCTCCGGTGGGGTCTGCTCCTCAATAAACTTAAGGTTACTTTCGATTAAATCATTGTATGAATTAATATCCTTGCAGTCGTATTCCGAAAACAGCTGGTATCTTTGGAGCATTTCGCTTACTGCCCAGTTAAGGGCGGCGGCGGCCTTCTTAGCGTCTGACACAACAGGTACAAGAAGGTGGGGAATGCCCTTGTACTTTGAAAATTCAACCATCTTCGGGTCGATTAACAGTAGCTTTACCTCGTCGGGAGTTGCACGGTACAGAATACTCATTAAAAGTGAGTTTACACACACAGACTTACCTGAGCCTGTTGTACCTGCAATCAGCAGGTGGGGTAGCTTTGCAAGGTCGGTTGTGACAATTTCCCCGCTGATGTCCCTACCAAGAACACAGGTCAGCTTGCTCTTTGCATCTCTGAATTCGTCGCTGTCAATAAGCTCCCTCATAGAAACCATAGAAACAACCTTGTTTGGCACTTCTATTCCCACAGCCGCCTTGCCGGGGATTGGAGCCTCGATTCTTACGCCGTTGGCGGCAAGGTTAAGGGCAATATCGTCGGCAAGGTTTGTTATTTTGCTGATTTTAACACCGGGTGCCGGCTGTAATTCGTATCTTGTTACAGAGGGACCACGGCAGATATTTGTAATGCTCACCTTTACACCAAAGGAGTCAAGGGTGGACACCAGCTTTTCCGCCTTTTCCTGCATTTCGTTTCTAATATTAGACGCACTTTTGTTGTTTGGCAGTTTCAAAAGCTGAATTGGCGGGAACTGATAGTCGCTGTGCTTAACCTGTTCATTACTTTCAATCTGACGGCTCATGGCAAGGGTTTCGCTTTCGATTTCCTCCACCTTAATGCCCTGATTAGCCAGCTTTGCAGCCTCTTTAAGTGCTTTGGACTTTTCTCTCCTCTTGCCCTTAGATTCCTCATCGTCAATTAAGGAGCTGTCCTCAAGACCCTGGTTTGCCCTTTTGATTATGTCAATGAGGTTGTCGGTTTCCTCCCTGTCCTTAGCCAGTGAAAATTCTTTTTCGGAATTATCCTCCGAATTATCCTTTTGCTTTTTGTTCTTTTTCCTCTTCTTTTTGTCGTCAATGGGGATGTCTATATGGTCGCTGTAGTGTGTTGGCTCAACAGGCTGATTTTCGTTAAAATCAATGTATTCCTCCTGCATTTCCTCACGGTGGCGCTTTCTTTCCTCCACAGTACGCCTTGCCTTATCCACAGGCTTTTTTGCCGCTTTTGCTATGTCAAGGAGTGACACACCTGTGGTGATTAGGACAATTACAATAAGGCTTAGTGTGGTGAGTATAGCTGTTATGGTCTTGCCCAGTGCAAAGCACAGAGGATAGCCTATAAATGAGCCTAAAATTCCGCCCCCACGGTCAAAGAGGGAATACCCGTTGTAGCCGTGGAGAAATTCCCTTGAAAGCTCCTGAAAATAGTTGCCGTACTGTGCCCCTGTGAATATGTAAAACTCCATTGAGGAGAAGAATATCACAAGAAAGCACATAACAATCTTTGCTTTAAGGCGGTGGATTTCCTTTTCCTTAGCAGTTAATACAGCAACATAAAACAGAAAAAGAGTGATAAGTATTGCAGATGAACCGAAAATTCCATATACGGAGTTGCGGAAAAAGTTCCACAGGAAATTGCCGTCAATAAAAAGCAGGCAAAAGAAAATTACTCCCAAGGCAAAGAGAAGTATTGCCCTTACACGGTAATTCTTCTGTTTAGGCTCTTTCTCCTGCTTATTTTTCTTAGGTGCAGAATTTGCCTTGCCCGACCCTTTTGCATTTTTCTTTTGGGAAGTATTCCTTGATGATTTAGTTGTATTATTTGCTGACTTTTTTGTTGCCATCAATTTTACCTTCTTAAATTTTTTAAACCAACAATTCACCGGAAAAAATGTTTGTTCCGCTTTGCATTTCTATAATAGCAATTATAACTGCAACAATACCGATTACTGCGGTGTAAATTGCGAATATGTACATCTTGTCTGTCTTTAGGAACCACTTGAAGATTACAATAGCCAGGTAACCCACAACGGCGGAAACCACCATTCCTATTACAAGGGGAATAGTACCCACTTCGTCTGCCATTGAGGTGTTGGTAACTTCCAAAGCGTCCTTTAATTCAAGTACGGCTGATGCAAGGATTGTGGGGATGCCAAGCACAAATGTGTAGTCAATAGCCTTCTGCTTGTTGATTCCACGGATTTCACCCATTGCAAGGGTTGAGCCTGAACGGGAAATGCCGGGGAGTGTTGCCACAGCCTGTGTGATACCTACAAGGATTGAGTCAAGAAAATTGTAGCGTGTTCTTCCGTTTTCTTCCTTTTTACCGTGCTTGACACCTAAGGAGCAGGTGCGCTTGTTGCAAGCCATACCAATCCACAGGAGCGCAGAGGTTATCATAAGGCAGATACCCACAACAATCAGGTATTTATTTGCTGAAAAAATCTCGGAAAAGTCCTTGAAGTTAATGTCCATTCCGGGAACAGGGAGGAACAGCAGAAACAGAGGGATAAGACCGATTACAAGCATAAACAGCATATTTTCGTCATCTGTTCTGTTCTTCCAGCTGAACTTTCCTGTAAAAATCTTGCGGATAAGTCCGAAGAATGACTTGATAAGGCTCCACAGCAGTTTGTAGTAGAATGCACAAACCGCCACAAGTGTTCCCACATGGAGCATAATATTTACGAAAAAGTTGCTTTCTCCGTCAACACCGAAAATGTGCTGAACAAGTGTAAGGTGACCTGATGATGAAACAGGCAGAAATTCAGTTAATCCCTGAACAATGCCCATAACAATGGTGTAGATATAATCCATAATCTTCTCCTTATGTAACTGCCGAAGCAGTTTATTTTAACTGATACCCGACAAAACTAAAAGTTTTATCGGCTGTCAGCATCAATCATTTTGTAAAGGCAGTCAATCGCCTGGCTGAGAGTTCCCACGCTGTCAATAAGCCCGCATTTTACAGCACTTTCAGAGTCCAGAATTGTGCCGATGTCGGTGACAAGCTCACCTGTGTTAAGCACAAGACGGTTGTATTCCTCCTTGCTGATACAGGAGTTATCGCTGACGAATGTGGTGATTCTGTCCTGAATACGCTGAAAATACTCAAAGGACTGGGCAACCCCTAAGGTAAGTCCTGTGGTACGGACAGGATGGGCTGTCATTGTGGCGCTCTTCGCAATAAAGCTTTTGTCCGCCGCCACAGCAAGGGGTATGCCGATTGAGTGACCTCCCCCCAGCACAACAGACACCGTTGGGGTTTTCATTCCGGCAATAACCTCTGCTATGGCAAGGCCTGCCTCCACATCTCCCCCAACTGTATTGAGCAAAATCAGCAGACCCTTAACATTTGGGTCTTCCTCCACCGACACAAGGAGAGGTATAATATGCTCATACTTTGTGGTTTTGTTCTGGCTTGGCAGAATGTAGTGCCCCTCAATCTGCCCGATTATTGTAAGGCAATGGATAAGGGTGTCCGCCCGGCCTGTTATGACAGAGCCGATGTCCTTCATGCCTCTGGAATTTTCTTCGGAAAGAGAAGCCTCCTCCCTTTCCTTTTCATCTTCCTTTTCCTTGGACTCATCCTGATTATTATCTTGATTATACATATACATCATATGCACCTCCAGCTTTAGTTTTTGCGGAAAAGCGTATATAATGTACATATACCATTTGATTATATCATTTATTTATCTTCTCTTCAAGGATAAATTTACTGTAAACTTGTTTGAAAT
>JBJEOU010000137.1:0-27834 GCA_051880875.1 Ruminococcus sp.
TTTCCCGTTGATAAAAACATAATCACTTTCGGACTTATTGGCGACTTCCTTTTCGTAATCCTCAATCACCACAGGCTGATGACTGTTTGGGTCAACTGTAAAGGAGCCTACTGTGTCCTGAAGACCCTTTGCAATTATGCTGATTGAAATGTAGCTGTAAAGCAGAGGAAGAATGAGAATCGCCAGAATCCCTGTCACATAGAACCATATCCCATCTGTAAACATAACCCCAAAGAAAATAGCAGATACAGGAATTGCAACTGAAACAAGGGCTATAATGTTGCGTACAATTTTTCCGAAAATCAGGAGAAAAGAATTTTTGTAAACATCCCTGATTTTAAGGTCATATGTAACTGACATTATGGGAACATAGTGCATCATCATTAACAGGAGAATTGTAAACAGTATGTAGAGGGTAAGAACTCCTCCAAAGGTCATATCTGTCTTTGCAAGGGAGTAGTAGTAGAGAAGTGCAAAGACTGTACAGACTATGAGCAGATACACAACAATTCCGTGGATTAAAAATGCCTTCCAATTTTCCTTGACTGTTTTTTTGAAGGTGTCAAGTACGGGAACATCCTTTTTTTCAACTGCATATTTCCTGACAACCATTACAAGACCGGAGTAGAGAGGAAATACAGGGATAATTCCAAGACACCATACTATTATATTGTTGAAACCTGTTGCCCAGCCAATGAGTACAGCTATCACCGTAAATACTGCCAGCGGTACAGAGAACAGCAGATTTGCTGTAACCAGCTTTGGAAATTTGTTGAAAAACCTTGCAAAAGCAGAGTCCCTAAAATTTTTCATTTTATCATTCCTTTGTTTTTATAAAATTATTTTATCATAAATGCTTTTTGCGTTCAATAGCTATTGGGGTAAAACACCTTAATAAAAACTGCATATATCGCCGGAAATCGGCTTTTTATCAGCTTTTTCAGCATTGAAAAATGTCAAATATATTGTGTAAAATGTATAGAAATTATTTTTATGTTGAAAATATTAAATTATTTTTTAATAAAATATTTTCGTATTTTTATTGCAATTAGTGTTTATTTGTGATATTCTTTAGTTAAGTGATAACAGACTAGTGACAACTGTTATCGGTACAGGTTCGATACCAAAAAACGAACAAAATTTTTATTGAGAAAAGGAGATAATTATGAACAAGAAAATTATCAAAAAAGCGGTAGCAACTTCTATGGCTTGTCTTATGGCTGCCTCCTGTATGGCAGGTTTGTCAGGCTGCGGTAGCAGTGAAACTGAAAAGGGTTCTGTTTACTACCTGAACTTTAAGCCTGAGCAGGACAAGGCTTGGCAGGAGCTTGCTAAGACTTACAAAGAGGAAACCGGCATTGATGTAAAGGTTACAACAGCTGCCGAGGGTACTTATGAAGAAACTCTTACAGCTGAAATGGACAAGGAAAATGCTCCTTCCCTCTTCCAGGTTAACGGTCCTGTTGGTCTTGCTAACTGGAACGAAGATTGTATTGACCTTGGCGACTCAGATGTTTACAAGGAACTTACAAACGAAAGCTATGCACTTAAGGACACAGACGGTACTGTAAAGGGTATTGCTTATGTTATCGAATCCTATGGCATCATTTACAACAAGACATTACTCCAGAAGTATTGCGACTCTGACTTTGCTTCAGTTAAGAGTATTGATGAGATTAACAGCTTTGATAAGCTAAAGACCGTTGCAGACGAAATTCAGGAGAATGCAAAGGCTCTCGGCGTTAAGGGTGCTTTCACATCAACAGGTATGGACGGTTCTTCTGACTGGAGATTCAAGACTCACCTTGCTAACCTCCCAATCTACTATGAGTACAAGGCAGACGACATTTCATCTACTGATGCAATCAAGGGTACATATCTTGACAATTACAAGAACATCTTTGACCTTTATATCACAGATTCTACCTGTAAGCCAACAGAACTTGCAAGCAAGACAGGTGCAGACGCTGAAACAGAATTCTATAAGGGTGAAGCAGTATTCTTCCAGAACGGTTCTTGGGAATACGGCACACTTACAGAAAACGGTATGAAGGATGACGACCTTGGTATGCTCCCAATCTACATTGGTGTTGACGGCGAAGAGAACCAGGGACTTTGCACAGGCTCTGAAAACTACTGGGTTGTTAACGCTAACTCAAGCGAAGCAGACCAGCAGGCAACTCTTGACTTTATGAAGTGGTGTGTTTCTTCTGACAAGGGTACAAAGGCAATGGCTGACGACATGGGATTTGTAATTCCTTTCAAGAATGCTAAGGAAGCAACAAATGTATTTGTTAAGGCTGATACAGAATACACAGAAGCAGGCAAGGAACCTGTATCCTGGAACTTCACAACAATGCCAAGTGAAGACTGGAAGAACGGCGTTGGTACAGCTCTTACACAGTATGCAGCCGGCACAGGCGAGTGGGACGATGTTGTTAAGGCTTTCGTTGACGGTTGGAAGACTGAATACGCTAAGGCTAACAGCTAACTAAGTTTACCCGCTTGAATAGGATTTAGTTGGACAGGGGGAGCGGCAACGCTCCCCTTTTAAAAAAATGAAAGGCAAATATTATGTTTAGAAAACCCAAAAGAAAAATTTATTCCCTTATATTTGTACTTCCAACATTTGCAGCCTTCGTTATTGGTTTTATATATCCGTTTTTCAGCGGTGTATATCTCTCCTTTTGCAAATTCAGGACAACAAGCAACGCAAAGTTTATAGGAATAGACAACTATATCAAGGCTTTTGAGAATGAGGGCTTTCTCCGTTCATTCTGGTTTACTGCACTTTTTGTTGTAGTATCCGTTGTGCTGATTAACCTCATTGCCTTCTTTGTTGCCTATGCACTAACCCTTGGCATCAGAGGTTCTAATATATTCAGAACAGTATTCTTTATGCCAAACCTCATTGGCGGTATTATCCTCGGTTTTATCTGGCAACAGATTTTCAACGGAATACTGAAACACTACGGTACAAACCTTGCCCTTAACTCCACCTTTGGATTCTGGGGACTTATCATACTGATGTGTTGGCAACAAGCCGGGTATATGATGATTATTTACATAGCCGGGTTCCAGAGTGTGCCCAGCGATTTGTACGAGGCTGCCAAAATTGACGGTGCAAACAAAAAGCAGTTGCTGAAAAATGTTACTATTCCGATGATGATGCCGTCCATCACCATCTGTACATTCCTTACACTTACAAACTCATTCAAGCTATTCGACCAGAACCTTGCCCTTACAGGCGGTGCGCCGGGTGTGGTTTCCGAAAGCGGAACAATGGTTTATCAGACGGAAATGATGGCGCTGAACATTTATAACACCTTCTATTCTAACGCAAATTCACGAGGTGTCGGACAGGCTGAGGCAGTTATCTTCTTCGTAATTGTTGTAATAATTGCCCTTGCTCAGCTTGCAATTACAAGAAAGAGGGAGGTGCAGCAATAATGACAAAAGTTCAAGCTAAAGCTAAGGAAAAAGCACCTAAGAAGAAGCAAACTCTGGGTATGAAAATTCTCACAGTTGTATTCTCTGTTATTTCGGTATTCTATGTAATGCCAATCGTTATTGTTGTGATGAACTCCTTTAAGACCAATGCCGGAATCAGCTCTGAGCTTTTTGCTTTGCCAAATGCTGATACCTTCTATGGCTTTAAAAGCTACATCACCGGTATGTTCTACGGCAACTTCCCATTCTACAAGACCATTCTTTGCAGTTTGTTCATTACCGTGGGCGGTGTGTTCTTAATCCTCTTCTGTACTTCAATGTGTGCATGGTATCTGTCAAGGTCAAACAGCATTATCTGCAAAATAATTTACTATTTCTGCATTTTCTCAATGGTTGTACCTTTCCAGATGGTTATGTTCACACTTTCAAAGACTGCGGACACACTTAACCTGACAACACCATGGGGTATTCTGATTATCTACCTGGGCTTTGGTGCAGGTCTGGCGGTGTTTATGTTCACAGGCTTTGTCAAGAGTATTCCTATAGAAATTGAAGAGGCTGCTGATGTTGACGGTGCAGGACCTATCAGGACTTTCTTCAGCGTTGTTCTCCCCATTATGAAACCTACATTTATTTCTGTTGGTATTCTTGAAACAATGTGGATTTGGAACGACTATCTCCTGCCCTACCTTATCCTTGACAAGGGTAAGTACAAAACAATCCCCATACATATTCAGTACCTGAACGGCAGTTACGGTCACACGGACACAAGCGCCATTATGGCTCTTATTGTCCTCTCTATTGTGCCTATTGTCATCTTCTACTTCTCCTGTCAGAAGTACATTATTGAAGGTGTTGTTGCCGGTGCTGTAAAGGGATAATCCTCTAAATCAAGTTAATATTACATTACAAAAAATGGTGCTGTGTCTTTCACAGCACCATTTCTACATAAGGTTAAATTCATAAGAAATAAAGCCTCAGCCTAAAAGCTGAGGCAATTTTTTCATCCAACTACTGATTTCTATATGCTTAGGGCAGACAGATTCGCACCATTTACAATCTATGCAAGCTGTTGCCTCACCGCCGATTAAAGCCACGCTTCCTCGGTAGTAACCCCTTGCAACCTCGGGGTCGCTGTGGATAAACAGCTTGTTAATAGCGTCAAAGTTCCTTGGAATTGCAACATGCTGAGGGCATCTGTTGCACTTGTAACAGCTGTTGCAGTCGATTTTCCTCAGTGCCAGAAATGTTTGCTGAGCCTTTTTGATGGCCACAACACGCTTACCGCTAAGCATTCCGATTGAGGAAACCTTGGCATAACCCAAGTTCTGATTAATGTGGTCGTAGCTTCCCATATCCGAGAGGACACAGCTTACGCCCTCTTTGTCCCAAAGGTACTGCATTGCAATTTCAACAGGCTCTGCACATATTTCGTCAAACACAACCCTTGTTTTTGCAGGGACATTTGCAAGGTAACCGTTTCTCAGGGGTTCCATTATGTTAACACCCATGCCCTTTTCTTTGGCATAAGCAAGTCCCTTTAGTCCAGCCTGATATTCCTCGTCTATGTAGTTAAGGTGAATCTGGCAAAAATCCCATTCGTTCCAGTAGTCGCAAATCCACTTGAACATATCATAGTCATCGTTAAAAGAAAAACCTATGTACTTAACCTTGCCCTGCTTTTTAGCTCTTAAAAGGCTGTTTAATACATTGTGCTTTATAATCCTGTTATCCCAAAGATTTGCATCAAGGGAATGGAGAAGATAAAAGTCAATGTGGTCTGTGTGGAGCCTTTCAAGCTGTATGTCAAGATACCTGTCGAAGTCGCCTTCGTTTTCGTAAAGCCATACGGGAGCTTTGGTGGCAAGGTAAACTCTGTCACGGTAACCGTCAAGGAGTGCATCGCCTGTCACCTTTTCGGCAACTCCGTCGTAGTAGGAATAGGCGGTGTCAATGTAGTTAACGCCGTTATCTATGGCATACCTGATTAGCTGTTTGGAATATTCTTCATCAATAGTATTGGTATTTGGATACACCGGAAGACGCATTGTTCCAAAACCCAGGGCGGAAACCCTCTCTCCTGTATTTCCGAAGTTTCTATACTGCATAAACATACCTCATAAAACTAAGGTGTATCAAAAATGCACCGTACCGCTGTCAAGGGGTTTTGCGGTGTGCATTGGCATTTTTTTAATAATAATCCAAAATGCCCATTATACTGCAAATTCATCCACAGTATTTGGTTCACCCTACTTTCAATTATATCATAACACATAATTAAAATGTTTACAAGGGTATATTTTACCTTTCCTTTACCATATGAACATCAATCTGCTTGTAGGGTATGGTGATGTTGTTATTGTCAAGAGCCTCTTTAATCTCCTCATACATATCGTGATAAACATCCCAGTAGTCGTCAGTTTTTGCCCATACCTTAACAAGGAAATTCATTGAGCTTTCGCCAAAGCTGTCAACCCTTACAAATGGAGGCTCGGGATTATTCAGCACCATTTTGTTTTTGGATACTGCATCCTTGATAACCTTTTTTACTTTTTCAATATCCTCATCGTAGGCAACGGGGACAGTAATATCAACCCTTCTGTATGGCTCGGCTGTAAAGTTCACAACCTCTTTGGAGGAGATAACGCTGTTTGGAATCATAATGCACCTGTGGTCGTATGTGAGAACCTTGGTGTGCATAAGGTCTATTTGCAAAACGGTGCATCTGTCCTGACCCATTTCGATTACATCTCCCGTAACAAATGGACGGGAGAACAGCAGGATTATTCCGCAGGCAATATTTGAAAGGCTGTCCTTTAAAGCAAGAACAATTGCGGCGGCTGAGGCTGAGAAGAAAGCAACCAGCCCTGTTGTTGAGATGCCCAGCTGAGAAAGTGCTGTTAATACAAGGAGTATGTAGCAGGCAATCCTCACGGTATTCAGTATGAATTTTTCCAGAGAAAAGTCCATCTTGGATTTATCCAGTATATTTTTGATAACTTTTACAAGGAGCTTTGTAAGAAAGTAACCAACAACAAGGATAATTGCCGCCACAACCAGATCCGGAAGAATCTTCCCTGCAAAATCCATTATTTTATCTAATATTTTCTCCATAGCTTACCTCTACCTAATCATACCGCTGTGAAATTCCATATTAATCTGTGCAATTTCCTTTTTTCCGTCAATATATGGCTGATACATAGACATGACATCAAATCCCACTGAACCTTCACAGCTTTCTTCCCCAAAGGAGAGGGAATTTTTCACTATTTCAATTCTCTCCTCCCTTGTGGTATCGGCAATTTTTATTGATTTATACATAGCTGTAACCTCAGATTCAGACAACAACAGTTGACCTTCCGTCAACATCAACATCATACTGCTTGCCCTTGTAATTTACGGAGAAATGATATGGTGCGTCATCTGTGTTGACAAATACCAAAGCTGTGTCGCCCTCACAGTTTCTTGCAAATGCCCAGTGCAGACATTCAATCATAACCTGTTCATAGTCACCGTACTTTAGAGCCTTGCTGTTACTGCGGATTTTGGCAAGCTCGCCGATATGGTCAACAAGCTCAGAATTTTCCACAGGGATATTATCCACATCAATTTCGGGACGAAGGACAATATCGCCACCGTCTTTTTTGTCTCCCTTAATTCCCCATTCACTTCCGTAGTATATTGAGGGTACACCGGGCAGGGTGTAGAGAATTGAATATACATTAAACAAATCTTTTTCATCTTTTATGAGAGAACCCACTCTGTTGACATCGTGGTTATCCACAAAATTGTACAGCAGTTTGCCCTTGTAAAGACCCCATTCGCTGTTAAATTCTCTGTTTACATTAAAGCCTATGTCACAGAGATTTTTGCTGTTAAGGCTGTTGTATATGCCGTTAAACAGGGCATAGTTTGTGACGGAGTCAAGCAAATCAGGCTGTAGCCATCTGGTGTATTCACCGTTGATAATTTCCCCCATAAGCCAGAAATCGGGTTTCTTTTTGGTTGTTGTTTCCTTAAGCTCACGGAAGAACTGCAAGTCTATGCAGTCGGCGGCGTCAAGCCTTATACCGTCAATATCCCACACATCAATCCACTGCTCCACAGCTTCAAGGAGGTGATTCCTTACATCAGGATTTTGCATATTCAGTTTAACAAGGAGCTCGTGACCCTCCCAGCTGTCGTAGTGAAAGCCGTCATTGTAGCTGTTGTCCATATCAAACCTCAGTCCGCTGAACCATGAGCAATAGGGTGAGCCCTCACGGTGCTTACGCACCTCTTCAAAAGCCCAGAATCTTCTGCCCACATGGTTGAACACACCGTCAAGGACAATCTTGATTCCCGCTTCGTGCAGGCTGTCTGCAACAACAGTAAAATCTTCATTTGTGCCAAGTCGTGAATCAACCAGTGTGTAGTCGGTTGTGTCGTAACCGTGGGTTGCACTCTGGAAGATAGGTCCGATATACAGAGCGGTTATGCCCAGTTTTTTAAGATGAGGAATGTAATCTATGATTTTAAGTATTTTGTGGGATGAATTATCTCCTCCCTTGTTTTCCATATCACATCCAAAAAATCCTAATGGGTAGATATGATAGAACATAGCCTCGTTAATCCAATTTGTCTCCATTTTTGTGTACCTCCAAAAAATAATCTACTTTATTTTATACGATTTCACCATATAAATGCAACACTTTATTGCAATTTTATTTTAATTATGGGTAAATATTTGTATTATTTTTATAAAAAGTTATAAAATTTCTTATTGCCTAATGAGTAATTAATGTGTTATTATGTACTTGATGTGGGTAGGTAAAAGATTGTGGATTAATTAAGTTACTATCAGGGATTTTAAAAAACATACTATTTGAAATGCAGTTTAGTGCATTTATTTCAGGAGGGAACACTATGAACATTAAAAGAATAATTGCATCACTTCTTGTTATTGCAACACCTTTGGCTGTTCTTGCCGGCTGTTCTGACGACAGCGAACCTGAACAGATTATCAAAGGCTACAAGGACAGCGAAGTTTTCAGCGACAACAACGAAAATGACAAAGAGAATTTCAGTAAATACATTTACGATGAAAGTGCAGACGCAAAGTTTGCCAAATCGGAGGAATACGAGAAAGTAACCGCTGACAACAAGGAAGATGTTACAGCATTTTTTGAGGACTTTCAGGAATGGGCAGGCATCAGCACATTTCAGGATAAGTACGATATTAAGTCCGAAGTTGTGACAGAGGGGGACTACTTCTCCATTACAGACAGCGACCTTAACAATGACAATATAGGACAAAGAAAGTCCCGTACCATCTACCGCCAGTATTCACTATACCTTTACGACACAGAAAGTCACACACTATACTACATTAACCACGACATAACCTAAAATCACATTAAATCACATTAAAAAACAGGAGCGTTATGCTCCTGTTTTTCTATTAGGGAAACACTGATTAAATCATTTGCACAGATTGTGCAGTCAGATTTTTTGTCGGTTTGTTCAAAAAACCGCAGGAATACTGACGTATTGCGAGGATTTTTTGGGCTAACGGTTGGAAAATATGCGTACAAGATGTGTAAAGTGATTTATTCAGTGTTTCCTTAGTATCAATAATCATCTTTGCACTATTCTCTTATCCCTCTTTGCCTTGATTATTCTGGATAGATAAATTGCAGGGGTGTCGCACAGGCTGGTTACCACAAAAATTATGTAGCTTGACAGCATAATGCTGAAAAGTGTTGGAACATCATATGTTCCCCAGAATGCAAACAATGTGAAAAGTGCTGTGTTCAGTATTTGGGAAATCAATGTTGAGCCGTTGTTCCTCAGCCACAGAAATCTCTTTTTATCTCCAAAACGCTTTTCCGTTAATTTCCACCATGCGTGGTAAAGCTGTACATCTACAAGCTGGGAAATCGCATAGACTACAAGGGATGAAATCATCATTCTGGGGGTATTTGAGAATACTCCCTCTATTGATGGCATAACCCAGTCGGAGCTTGACGGTGTATATAGCATCCAGCTTTGGGAAATCAGCATAAAGAAAATTGAGGTGAAAAGTCCTATGCCCACAGCTTTGTTTGCCTCTTTTTTGCCCTCGTTTTCGCTTAATATATCCGTCACAAGGAATGTTACTGCAAAGAATACATTTCCTAAGGTCTGCTCCATTCCAAAGGCATTGACAAGTATCAAGCACTCTATATTTGCTGTTATGGTGGCTATTGCGGTTACGGCATAAAGTCCTGCCTTGCCGAAAATGTAGTAGGCAATTAAAGCAGAAGAAAAAATAACTACAAGGGAGCCTAAAAGTAAAAGCTCGTTAATCACAGTACTCCCCCCTCTTCTTCCCCATTTTTTCCGCCCACTCCAAAGTCGGTGTTTTCCATTAAAATGTCAACTCTGTTATTGTCAATATATTTGGGGGCGATATTCTTTGCAAAAATTTCTATAACCTCTTTGTCAGGCTTTACAGGGGTTGTGTTTTCGTTCATTATGTTTACACAGACTCTTTCAAAATATTTTAGGCCTGTTTCAATGTCAGTCGTCATACTCTTTTCTGTCTGACCCTTTAAGCCAAACAGCAGGCACACTTCGTCGGCATATTTTGCAATATCCTTAGGTGTGGCATTTCCAAAACCCTTTTTCATAATCTCCTCACGGTAAGGAATGTCAAAGGTTTCTACTCCGCTTTTTATTTTTACCGTGATATTTTCTTTGCTGAATTTTTCTTTTATAGCAGGTACTTCATCTCTGTGGAGGTAGTGACATTCAAAGTGGAGGGTATTAATTCCCCTATCCTTGCAAACATCAAGGATTTTGTCCAAAGTTTTTCTGTCAAGATCGCAAAAACTGCCGGAATTTATCACTTCAAGCCTTTTGTAAATCCCCTTTACATTAGAAAGTACATTGCAGTTTAGTTTGTAGTTTTCCTCATCATTGCGGGAAAAATCAAGATGATAGTCGCAAAAGGTGCATCTTCGCCACTTGCAACCGCTACCCCTTAACAGGACAATCTCCCGAAGGTTTTTGTCGTTAATTACGCTGTATCGTTCCATAAATACTCCTTTACATTGACGGAAACAGCAAGAAAATAAAAAAGGGCGCACTACGGCACCCAATACAATACATTAATCATTGCTATAATCCGTAGTTTTGTTTATCGTCAGGATGGTTCCGAACTGACGGGCTTTTGCCAAGGGAAATTATACAACATAATATAAACTATTGCAACTATTTTCTTGCTATTGAAAAAAGTATTTGATACAATTAAGAAAAGGAGGGTCACATATGAAAAGAATATTAGCCTGCATTTTACTTTTATCAATTATCACAGCATTGTTTGGCTGTGGAAGTGAAATTAAAAACGGTGGTGAAGAAACGGTGAAGGCTTATTACGGAACAGGGCATAAAATTTACATCAGAGAGGGTTACTCCGACAAGCTGACAGCAACCTTTTTCAGTACGGAAAGTGATGAAAAGGAAACTGTTGACCTTGAGCTGATTAATAAGGGTGACGACTACAACACCTATAGCTGTAGCGGTGACACCGAAAAATACGACAGGGTTATATTCACCGGTGACGATACCGATAAATCTATGGAACTTGCTTTTAACGACTATGTTAATGGCTACCACCTGACGGCAGGAAGTTCACAGGGAAACATAGGTATTCCATTTGTATATGACGAGGAAGAAAAGACTATTGATTACACAACTGTATCCCTGAAATACAGCGGAGATATAGAGAAAAAAATCTTTATATGGGTGCCTGACAGCTACGACAAAAACGACAAGGAAACAAAATATTCTGTAATATATATGTGTGACGGTCAGAATCTTTTTGACAAGCACTCCACCACCTACGGAAGCTGGAATGTGGCTGAAAGTGCTATGTCTATGATGGCTAACAGCGGTAACAGGTGCATTATTGTAGGAATTGACGACGGTGACGGAAACCGTGACAGCGAGCTTACACCTAATCTTGGTAAAATCCAAGAAAGCGATGAAGTCAGCCGAGAAGAGTTTGAGAACGGTACAGGTAAGGTGTATTCCGACTTTGTTATTAACACAGTTATGCCATACATAAACAAAAACTACAATGTTTACGCTGACAGAGAGCACACCAGCGTTTGCGGTAGCTCCTCCGGTGGAATTGAGGCTTTTTACATTGGTATGGAGCATCCCGACAAAATTTCTGCTATCGGTGCTTTGTCCCCTGCATTTTTGCTTTACGGTGACGATGTATGGAACAGTTATCTTAAAGACTTGAAATTTGACGGTAACGAGCCACTTGTTTACATCTACAACGGCGAGGGCGACAGCCTTGAAACAAGTCTGATGAAATATGCAAAGAAGATGCCCACCTACCTTGAAAGCATCAACTATCCAAAGGACAAGGTAATCTTCAAGGAATACAAAGAGGCTTGCCATAACGAGCATTTCTGGAGAGCTATCTTCCCCGACTTTCTGAAATATGCTTTTGGGGACAAATAAATCTTAAAACATATTTAATACTATTAGTACTTAATACATTTCAATTCACGGGGTTACTCAGTAAATTTATTTCTATTAAAGTGTTGACAAAAGGAACATTTGGGAATAAAATAAGTACTTAAGAGCGATGACAGGGACAGTCTGTATCGTCACCTTTTCAGAGAGTTGCCGTTTGGTGCAAGGCAATAGAGGTAAATGCAGAATATCACCCTTGAGCTGACATCTGAAATAAAATAAGTAAGAGCGTCCGTATGTTCTGCGTTAAAGGACAGCATATGTTAGTGTGCGTACAAGTGATTGTCTTTGACAATAAGAAGAGTGGTACCACGGAGATTACGGTCTTCGTCTCTTTGTGAGGCGAAGGCCTTTTATATTTTTGAGAATAGAGGTAAATAGTATGTTAACACTAGATAAAATCTATCACGCCTCCCATGTTCTGAGGGATGTTGTCAGGGAAACAAAGCTGGTTGAGGCTCCCAAGATCAATAAGGATTGCCAGGTGTATCTTAAGCCTGAGTGCCTACAGCTTACAGGTTCATTTAAGCTGAGAGGCTCCGGATATATGATTTCACAGTTAAGTGATGAAGAAAAGTCCCACGGTGTTATTGCCTGTTCTGCCGGCAATCACGCACAGGGTGTGGCACTTGCCGCCACAAAATACGGAATAAAGTCACTTATCTGCTTGCCTGACGGTGCGCCGATTTCCAAGGTAGAGGCTACCAAGAATTACGGTGCAGAGGTTTGTATGGTTCCCGGTGTTTATGACGACGCTTACAATAAGGCTATTGAACTTCGTGACAAGTGCAACTACACATTTGTTCACCCATTTGACGATATTAATGTAATTGCAGGTCAGGGTACAATCGGTCTTGAAATTATGGAAGAAATGTCCGATGTTGACGCTGTTGTTGTGCCAATCGGCGGTGGCGGACTAATCAGCGGTGTTGCATTTGCCTGTAAAAAACTGAATCCAAAGGTCAAGGTTTACGGTGTTCAGGCAGAGGGTGCGCCAAGTATGTACGAATCTATAAAACAGGACAAGATTATCTCTCTTGACAAGGTTAACACCATTGCTGACGGTATCAAGGTTAAGGAGCCTGGCGAAAACACATTCCGGCTTGTAAAGGACTATGTTGACGAAATTGTCACCGTTAGTGAGGACGAAATTTCCTCTGCAATTCTGGCACTTATTGAACAGCAAAAGATGATTGCCGAGGGTGCAGGTGCTGTTTCTGTTGCGGCTGTAATGTTTGACAAACTCCCTGTTAAGGGCAAAAAGGTTGTCTGCGTTGTTTCAGGCGGTAATATTGATGTTACAATCCTTTCAAGGGTTATCAAGAGAGGACTTATGAACACCGGCAGAAGCGCCAGCCTTTGTATTGAGCTTATGGATAAGCCCGGACAGCTTGAACAGGTCTCAAAGATTATTGCAAAGTGTGGTGGTAATGTTACATCTGTTCACCACGAAAGGGCAAGCGAAATTGCGGACATCAACGGCTGTTACCTCAGACTTGTACTTGAAACAAGAAACTTTGAACATATTAAAATGATTGAAGATTCACTTAAGGAACAAGGCTTTAAGCTGGTATAAAATATAATTGAACAATACAAAATAAAAGGAGTTTTTAAAATGAGCAAAAAAGTTTACACAAAATCTGCGCCGGACGCTATCGGACCATATTCACAGGCTGTTGTAACAGGCAACCTTGTATTCACATCAGGTCAGATTGCCATTAACCCGGAAACAGGAAATGTTGAGGCTACAACAATAGAAGAGCAGACACACCAGGTTTGCAAAAACCTTACAGAGGTGCTGAAAGCCGCAGGAACTTCCATTGACAAAGCAGTAAAGACAGTTTGCTTCCTGAAAAACATGGAAGATTTCGGTGCATTCAACGCAGTTTACGGAGAATACTTCCAGTCAAAGCCTGCACGCTCCTGTGTAGCCGCAAAACAACTTCCAAAGGATGTACTTGTTGAGGTTGAGGTTATTGCAGAGGTTTAATTTAATTTTTTAAGAAGTATTACTTCTCTCATAAACATACACATAAAGGATTGTTGCAAAGTGATTTGCAACAATCTTTTTTCTTTAAAGAAAATTACCTTTAGATTTGAGAAAATGCTGAGAAATTTAACCATAATTTTACCCTTTCACCCCTTTACATTTTATATAAATCGGTTTATAATATAGACAAATAATTGTGAGTTTTTACAATTATTAAAATTGTGTTTGTACATAATTAAGAAATTTATGTCATTATATTTTAAATTGTTTGGAGGTAATTACAATGGCAAGATTTACACTCCCAAGAGACCTGTACCATGGCAAGGGATCTCTTGAGGCACTTAAGGATTTTGAAGGTAAAAGGGCTATCGTTTGCGTTGGCGGCGGCAGCATGAAGAGATTTGGCTTTTTGGACAGAGCTGTTTCTTACCTTGAAGAAGCAGGTATGGAGGTTAAGCTGTTTGAAGGCATCGAGCCTGACCCATCTGTTGAAACAGTTATGAAGGGCGCTCAGGCTATGCTTGACTTTGAACCTGACTGGATTATTGCTATGGGCGGCGGCTCACCTATTGACGCTGCAAAGGCTATGTGGATTAAGTATGAATATCCTGACATCACTTTTGAAGAAATGTGCAAGGTATTCGGTATTCCTCACCTTAGACAAAAGGCAAAGTTCTGTGCTATTTCTTCTACATCAGGCACAGCTACTGAGGTTACTGCTTTCTCCATCATCACAGATTATTCAAAGGGTATCAAGTACCCAATCGCTGACTTTGAAATCACTCCTGATGTAGCTATTGTTGACCCAGATTTGGCAGAAACAATGCCAAAGAAACTGGTTGCTCACACAGGTATGGACGCTATGACACACGCAGTTGAGGCTTATGTTTCCACAGCTAACTGTGACTACACAGACCCACTTGCACTTCACGCAATCAAGATGATTCAGGGCGACCTTGTTAAGTCATACAACGGCGATATGGAAAAGAGAGCCAGCATGCACAACGCACAGTGCCTTGCAGGTATGGCATTCTCCAACGCATTGCTTGGTATTGTTCACTCAATGGCTCACAAGACCGGCGCTGCTTTTGCTGACTTCGGCGCACACATCATTCACGGTGCTGCAAACGCAATGTACCTGCCAAAGGTTATTGCATTTAACGCAAAGAATGAAACTGCTGCAAAGAGATATGCTGACATTGCTGACTTTATGAATTTGGGCGGAGATTCTGTTGAAGAGAAGGTTCAGCTCCTCATTGATTACCTGAGAGGTATGAACGACGACCTTAACATTCCTCACTGCATCAAGAACTACGGTGCTGACTCCTACCCAACAGAGCAGGGCTTTGTTCCTGAGGATGTATTCCTTGAAAGACTACCTGAAATTGCAAAGAACGCTATCGGCGACGCTTGCACAGGCTCTAACCCACGCCAGCCAAGTCAGGAGGAAATGGAAAAACTTCTCAAGTGCTGTTACTATGACACAGAGGTTGATTTCTAATTTCTTACATATACTAACAATAATTGAAAACGAGGCTGTTACTTGTGTAACAGCCTTTTGATTATGGAGGAATATTATGAGAAGAACAAAAGACGACAAGGGCAGAACCCTGGAGGAATTTCTAAAAGCCTATTCCCCAAAGGACTATCCAAGACCCTCTGTCACCGTTGATATGGTTTTATTTTCTATAAAAGAAAATAACATCAGCGTACTTCTTATAAAAAGGGGTGGTCACCCCTACCTTGACTACTGGGCATTGCCAGGTGGCTTTACCGAAAGCAAGGAAACTGTTTATGAAAGTGCCGAGAGGGAGCTTTTTGAAGAAACTAATCTTAAGGATATCCCCCTTGAGGAGTTGGGAGTTTTTTCCGAGCCAAGCCGTGACCCAAGGAGCTGGACTATGACTGACGCATTCTTTGCTGTTGTTGACAGGGATAAAATTGCCCCAAAGGCAGGTGACGACGCAAGGGATGTACTTTGGTTTGACATAGAAATTAATTGCCATAATAACCTTGTGGAGCTGAGGCTGAAAAGCGACCTGGATAATATAAACATTATTCTTGAAAAGAATATTAAAAAGGGAGTCACCGGGGACTATTCCCTATTCAAAACCATAGAGAACGGTGGAATTGCCTTTGACCACGGAGAAATTATAGCCAAGGCTCTTGACAAAATGAATTATTTAAAATAATCTGTTCCTATAATCACTTAATCACTTTAGGAGGAATTAATTTGAGCATTAAAAGATACACGATAGGCACACCTTTTGTGACAGACGCAACTGTGAAAGAAGTTAAGTCCCAAATATTTAACGGAGATTATATTTCCGTAAAAGAACATACTATTGAACTTACCTTTCCCCTGTACCCTGACGACATAATTTACGGACTGGGTGAGCAGATGGGAGGCATCAACAAGCGTGGCAAAAAGTATCGCAGTTTCTGCTCTGACGACCCATGGCACACAGAGGATAAAGAGGCACTGTACGGTGCACACAACTTCTTTGTGCTAAGCGGTAAAAAGCTGATGGGAATTTTCATTGACTTTCCCGGGGAAATTCATTGGGATATGGGATTTTCCAAGGAAGATGAAATTTCCATTGTAATTGAGGGTACAGATGCAGATATTTACGAGATTACAGGAGAAAAGGAAACAGAGATTGTAAAGGAATTCAGGGAGTTGATTGGCAAAAGCTACCTCCCTCCTATGTGGGCATTCGGCTACCAGCAAAGCAGATGGAGTTACCCCAACAAGGAGCAGATTGATAGAATTGTCAAGGGTTATGAGGATGCAGATATTCCCCTTGATACCGTTTACCTTGACATTGACTATATGGACAATTTCAAGGACTTTACTGTCAACGAGGAGGCTTTCCCCGACTTTTCTGACTATGTTTCTGCCCTTAAGGAAAAGGGAATCAGACTTATCCCTATTATTGACGCAGGTGTAAAGTGTGAAGAGGGGTATGATGTCTATGACGAGGGTGTAAAGAACAACTACTTCTGCAAGGATAGAAAGGGTGATGATTTCAAGGCGGCTGTTTGGCCGGGAATCTGCTGTTTCCCCGACTACTTAAAGCCTGACACCAGAAAGTGGTTTGGCGACAAGTTCCTCACCCTTACCGACAAAGGCATTGAGGGATTCTGGATTGATATGAATGAGCCGGCTCTCTTCTTCTCTATGGAAAGATTTCAAAAGGCGGTTGACTTTGTTAAGAAGTACAACGGAGAGGATTTGAACTGCTGGGACTTCTTTGCTTACAGAGATCAATTCTCAAATCTATCCAATAACAATGAGGACTACAAAAATATGCACCACCTTGACGGCAAGGTGAACCACTATGATGTGCATAATCTGTACGGATATATGATGATGAGGGGCGTCAGCGAAAGCCTGCCAAAGGATTCTCTGCTGTTCTCCAGGGCATCCTACATCGGTTCACACCGTTACGGCGGAATCTGGACAGGTGACAACACCTCATGGTGGAGCCACATTCTTCTGAACCTTAGGATGTTACCATCCCTTAATATGTGTGGTTTTATCTACACCGGTGCCGACTGCGGTGGTTTTAACGGAAACGCAAGCAGGGAACTTGTAATCAGGTGGATGCAGCTTTCTGTATTTACTCCGCTGTTCAGAAACCACTCAGCAATCGGAACAAGGGATCAAGAGGCATTTGCCTTTTCAGATAACGAGGAATTTAAGAAAGTTATTCAGGTTCGTTACAGGCTTATTCCCTATCTTTACGACCTTGCGAAAAAGTGCTGTGACAACAACGAGTTGATGTTCAGGCCGTTGGGCTTTGAGTTTAAGGACAAGCTGTCCAAGGAATGTGACGACCAGCTTTTGCTCGGTGATGAAATTATGATTGCCCCAATTTATGAGCAGAACAAATCGGGCAGAACAGTTTATCTGCCTGAGGAAATGACTTTCTTTAAATTATCCGGCAATGCTGTTACACATAAGGAAAAGCTGTCACAGGGAATACACTATGTTGAGGTTGCCCTTGACGAAGTACCTCTCTTTGTGAGAAAGGGCAAGACTGTTCCCCTTTGCGCTCCTGCAAAGAATGTTGACTCCCTTGACAAGACTATTACCGAGTATTTAGAGGGGTAATATTTTGTGGTAGTAAAAAAGAGCAATCCATGGCGGATTGCTCTTTTGCTTTGTGTGAAAATTATTCTGCAACAGGCAGAGTGTCGGTGTACTTTGCGATTAATGAAGTCAATGCTTTCAGGGTATATGTGTCACCCTTTTTGTAGGTTTTTCCTGTTAGCTCATCTGTAAAGTCGCACTGTGCTGTGAGAGTAAGGTCGGTTGTTTTGTTGTTGTGAACAACAAACATTGAATAATCTCTGCATTCATCTGTTACAGTATAGGCCACCAAATCACCAACATAAATTGATGTTGAATATTTCCCTGTGTAGAAAATCTTGTACTTATTGCGGATTTCAGTGAGCTTTCTGTAATGCTCAAGCAGACTTCCGTCAACTCCGTCCTGCTCCTCAACAGAAATACCATCGTTGGCAATTGTAAACTTTTCGGAGGAACTCCATGAACGGATAGAGTTCATTTTGGTGGCGCCGTCGCCGTTCCTTGCGGCGTACCAGTCCATAGCCTCACGGCGGTTCGGGTCGGCAGCACCTGATGTTCCGCCGCCACTCTGACCTATTTCGTCACCGTAATAAATCCAAGGCATACCGCTTGATGTCATCTGAATATTTGCAACCAGCTTAAGCCTCTCTGTGGCTGTATCTGCTGTCTTTGTATCTGTATAGAATTCGTATGCCATACGGTTAACATCGTGGTTGTCAAGCATTGTTGAATTGATTGTTACCTTTGGCACTTCGGGAGTCTGGTCAGCAAAGCTGTAAACCTGATCCAGATATCCGGGGATAAATCTGCCCAGTACCTTCTTTGTACCCTTAGCCATTGACTTCATTTCAGCCATATAGAAAAAGTCAAAGTCGGAATCAAGGTCGCCGAAGAACCTTGCCTGGTTTGTCTGCATAGAAACCTCAGGCCATACCTCGCCAACGCAGAATGCGTCGGGATTTTTCTCCTTTACATGGCTTTCAAAATGCTGCCACCACTTATGTGTAACTGTATCCTCCTTGCTGTCGTCATGGTCACCGCTTGAGGTGATACAGTCGTCAATGTGCATTGCGGCGTCAAGTCTGAAACCGTCAACACCTTTGTCAAGCCAGAAGTCAGCAACATCGTCAATAGCTGTCCACACATTGGGATTATTGTAGTTCAGGTCGGGCATATTACCGTTAAAGCAGGAGTAATACCTCATCATTGCCACAGCGTCATATGTCCAGTAGCTTTTTTCTGTTATTGATGGGGCACTACTGCTCCAGATATAAAAGTCACGGTAGTCATTCCTATTGTATCTTGCATCCTTAAACCACTGATGCTGATTTGATGTGTGATTTACTACAAGGTCAAGGATAACCTTAATACCGTTTTCATGGAGGGTATCAAGCATATTGTTAAAATCCTCCATAGTACCGAAATCTGCGTTAACATCCTTATAATCGGTTACATCGTAACCGTGGTAGGACTCGCTTGGATTGATTGGAGTAAGCCATACAACGCCTACATTAAGGGATTTCAGATAATCAACCTTTTCGGCAATTCCGTTAAAGTCCCCGCATCCGTCACCGTTGCTGTCGTAGAATGAACGAACAAAAATCTCATATCCTATAGAGGAGGTTCTCCAGTCGTTATCAACAGCCTTGGGGAAATTCCTGACGGTTTTGTTGATGTATTTCTGGATAGCAGTTGCATCCTTAACATTTACCTCGCCGTCTTCATTAACATCAGTCAAACCGGAATCAAGGCTTAAGGAAGAATCGTTTACAGACTTTTGAACAAGTGTTGCGTCCTTGATGTTAACCTCTCCGTTTTTGTCGGCGTCGCCAACCTGACTTGCAGATGATTCGGTTGCTGTTTCACCTGTTTTCACTTCTTCTGCACCAAAGGACAGAGTGGAAGCTACGCATAACAGCATAACGAGAGCCATAAAAACGGACAATAATTTTTTGCTCATATTTTACCTCCGTATTTTTACTGATAAAGCACACCAGTAAACAGTTTTTTATACACCTTAATTATATAACATTTACACAGGTTTGGGCAATAGTATTAAAAGAAAAATATAAAAATTTACAATTTCTTTTTTATGTCAAATAACTTTCTAAAATTTCTATATATTTTGCACATTAATTTAATTTTCCACTTGATAAAACATAGTATTTATGTTAAAATAACGGTAAATCATTTATTAACATTTTGTAAACTTAAGTAAGGAGGAATTTTTATGGATACAAGTACAATCATCACATATTTAGCCGCCGGCGGCGGTGTGATTGCACTGATTTATGCCATTATCCTGGCACTGAGAATTAACAAAAAAGACGCAGGAACAGAAAGGATGAAGGAAATTGCCGCCTCTATCAACGAGGGCGCAAAGGCCTTTTTATTTTCTGAGTACAAAATTCTGGTTGTATTTGTTGCTGTTGTTTTTGCTGTAATAACCATTGTGGGTATTGTAACAGGCAACGACACCCTCAACTGGAAAACCGCCCTTGCATTCCTGTGCGGTGCGTTTTTGTCAACCATTGCAGGCTACTGCGGAATGAGCGTGGCTACAAAAGCCAATGTTAGAACTGCAAATGCCGCAAGGAAAAAGGGACTGAACGGTGCTCTTTCCGTTGCATTCAGCGGTGGTGCTGTTATGGGTATGTGCGTAAGCGGTCTTGGTCTTCTTGGCGTTTGCCTTATTTATGCCATGACAGGTGACGACAACATTTTATTTGGTTTTTCACTTGGCGCTTCTTCTATTGCCTTGTTCGCCCGTGTTGGCGGTGGTATTTACACCAAAGCCGCCGATGTGGGTGCAGACCTTGTTGGTAAGGTTGAGGCAGGTATTCCCGAGGACGACCCACGAAATCCTGCAACAATAGCAGATAATGTTGGCGACAATGTGGGCGATGTAGCCGGCATGGGTGCTGACCTTTTTGAAAGCTATGCAGGCTCACTTATCTCTGCAATTTCCCTTGGTGTTATTGCTTTCAGCGGAAGTGCTTCCTGGAAGTACGCTGTGTTCCCTTGTCTGCTCTCTGCAATCGGACTGATTTCTTCCATTATCGGAACATTCTTTGTCCGTGGCAAGGACGGAAAGAACCCTCAGAAGGCTCTCAACACAGGCTCCTACGTTGCCTCGGCACTTGTTATTATTGCATCTATTCTCCTGAGCTACTTTATGCTCGGCTCATTTAAGTTTGCCATTGCAATTATTGCAGGACTTATTGTGGGACTTTTGATTGGTACTGTTACAGAAATGTACACCTCTGAAAAGTTCCCATTTGTTAAGAAAATCGCTAAGCAGAGTGAAACAGGCTCTGCAACAACAATCATAAGCGGTATTGCTGTTGGTATGCAAAGTACGCTTATACCAATTATCCTTATAGGCATCGGCATCTTTGTTGCTTATTTTGTAACAAACGGTACAGGTGAAGCAGGAACATCCGGCATTTACGGAATTGCCCTTGCCGCTGTTGGTATGCTTTCCACAACAGGAATTACTGTTGCTGTTGACGCATACGGTCCGATAGCCGACAATGCCGGCGGTATTGCCGAAATGAGCGAGCTTCCGGAAGAAGTAAGGAATATTACAGACTCCCTTGACGCTGTTGGCAACACAACAGCCGCTATCGGAAAAGGCTTTGCCATTGGCTCTGCCGCCCTTACAGCACTTGCACTGTTCTTCACCTTTGCACAAAAGGTCGGCGTTACATCTATCAACATTATGAACTACAAGGTTGTAATTGGTCTGCTTATCGGCGGAATGTTACCATTCTTGTTCTCTTCCCTTACAATGGACAGCGTAAGCAAAGCCGCCCAGAAGATGATTGAAGAGGTAAGGCGTCAGTTCAAGACAATCCCCGGTATTCTGGAGGGCAAGAGTAAGCCTGACTACAAGAATTGCGTTGCAATTTCTACAACAGCATCACTTCATCAGATGATACTCCCCGGAATCTTGGCTGTTATCTCCCCTATTATTGTTGGTGTTCTTCTTGGTGCAGAGGCTCTTGGTGGTATGCTTGCAGGCTCTCTCACTACAGGTGTTCTACTGGCAATCTTTATGAGTAACTCCGGCGGTGCCTGGGATAACGCAAAGAAATATATCGAGGGCGGACACCACGGCGGAAAAGGCTCACCAAGCCACAAAGCCGCTGTTGTGGGCGACACCGTAGGCGACCCGTTCAAGGACACATCAGGCCCGTCAATTAACATTCTCATCAAGCTTATGACCATTGTAAGCCTTGTTTTTGCCCCTATATTCGGCAGTGGTCTGATTGGATAATATATTTTGAATTTTGAATAGCTTAATCAGGGAAGTTGTCTTTTGGCAACTTCCTTTTTTATTTTGCACAATTTTACTATACTACTTTTGTATAAACAGTATATAGTATTATGGATATTTTTGTAATATAATGGTAATGTAAAGTAATTTTATTATAAATAATGTATACAGGAGGGTTGTATTATGAAAAAAATATTATCAATTACACTTACCTTATTGGTATTTTTCAGTGCTATTACAGCTGTCTTTGCTTTGGAAACAACAGAAATTGATTCACCGAAAACAATACCAACCGAGGCAGTCATTTCCACCGAAATGTCATCTACAGAAACAACATCTATCACTCACACAACACAGGTACAGCCATCAACTGAAGTAATCTATGGATTAAATGCAAATTATAATCTTATTCATGTTAATTCCTCCAACACACAGAAAACCTGCATTTGGATGTCATACTATACAGTTCTATCCCCTGAGGAGGGCTATGAAATCACCGATGTTCTTGTTACAACGGGTGACAAAAAGGTTGATGTTAAAAAGAACAACGACGGTACATACATCGTTGATATAAATTGGATTTACGGCAATATATTTGTTACTGCATTTGCACAGCCTAAACAAGCTGACACAACAAAGCCAAGCAGTACTGTAAAAGTACCTAAAATTTCTGCTAAAAACGCTTTACTAAAAGCCGGCTTATCCACTACTCTCAGAGTAACAAACGGAAGTGTGGAAAGCTGGAACACTTCAAACAAAAATGTTGCTGTTGTTAAGAACGGTAAGGTTACTGCATTGGCAAAGGGAAAGGCTGTAATTTCAGCAAAGCTAAATACAGGAGAAACCCTGTCCTGCCAAGTAACCGTTGCTACAAACCCAAAGCTTAGCAAAACCTCTTTGAATGTAAAAAAAGGCTGTACGGCAAAAGTTAAAATTCTGGGAAAAGCCATTAGCATAAATAATGAATATGCAAATACAAAGTATGCAAAAGTGACTTCAAATAAAACTGCATCTACCCTTACTGTAAAGGGAGTTAAAAAAGGTACTACAACACTAAAAATCAAGGTTAACGGTGTAAGAACGCTTAATCTCCGAGTAAAAGTAAAATAATATTGAACAGTCTGTTAAGTAAAATGTTTTTAATAAGCTAACACAAGATTTTGTTGTGTTAGCTTTTTCTTTGTATCATAAATTAATTGCTAGATGATAAATTAACAAACTGTTCATCTATTTTGTATTAGTACACAGTTTTTTGCACTATTTATTGTATAAAAAGAGAATAGATTTATTTACCAAAATTTTGTTAAAATGATATACGGAGTAATTGGTGAAAATCAATTACTAAGAATCTTTAGGATTTTAAAAGAAAGGAAAGAAATTATGAAAAAGCAAACTCTATCGGTTATACTTTGTCTTACAATGCTTCTTTCTATTGTTTCAATCTGCTTTACTGCCAATGCGGTAACTGTGGACAGGGAAAGCACAAAGGCAAATGTTGACCAATCCACCACAGGTGTTTCAAAAATCACCGGTGCTGACGACTTTTCTTGGGACAACGCTACTGTATATTTTCTTCTTACAGACCGTTTCAAGAATGGTAACACAAGCAACGACCACTCCTACGGTCGTGCAACAGACGCAAACGGAACTCCCCTTTCCGGATGGGACACAGCTCCCGGAACATTCCACGGAGGGGACTTTGCCGGTATTACCAAGGAAATTGAAGCAGGCTACTTTGACGACCTTGGCATTAATGCAATCTGGCTTTCTGCCCCTTACGAGCAGATTCACGGATATGTAGATTCAGGCGTTGGATTTGCTCACTACTCATACCACGGCTACTATGTTCTTGACTACACAGAAACTGATGCAAACTTTGGTACTAAGGAAGAATTTCAGACTCTTGTTGACACCGCCCACAAGCACGGTATCAGAATTGTTATGGACATTGTTATGAACCACTCCGGCTACAACACAGTTGCTGATATGGAGGAGTACGGCTATGGTACACTTCTTGACGGTGCATCCGAATTTAAGTACAAGCTGGACGGTGTTTCCGCTGTTAACGACCATATTGACTTTAAGACATCAGCAAGTGACTGGGGCAAATGGTGGGGTGCCGACTGGATTCGTTCAGGTCTGCCCGGCTACAGTGAGGGCAGCGGCGGTGACCTGCAGATGTCACTTGCAGGACTTCCCGACTTTAAAACAGAATCAACTTCAAGCGTTACTATCCCACCAATCCTCAAGACAAAATGGATTAAAGAGGGTACACTTAACGAAAAGGTTTCAAAGTACGGAAGCTCCGACACAGTTTCCGGCTACCTTGTAAAGTGGCTTTCTGAATGGGTTTCACAGTACGGTGTTGACGGTTTCAGGTGCGACACAGCAAAGCATGTTGAAAAAGAGTCCTGGAAAAAGCTGAAGGACTCCTGCGTTGAGGCTCTTAACACTTGGAGGAGCAACAACCCTGGCAAAGCCGGTGCTGACTGGGACGAGGACTTCTGGATGACAGGCGAATGCTGGGACCACAAGGTGGGCTACGACGACTACTACTCCCAGGGCGGTTTTGACTCAATGATTAACTTTGACTCCTCGGGAAGCTGTCTGCCTGACGCAAGCTCCATCAACGGAAAATATCAGTACTATGCGTCAGCCATCAACTCAAGGGATGACTTTAATGTACTCACCTACATTTCTTCCCACGACTCAAACCTTGCAAGAAGTGACGATATGATTTATCAGGGCTCTGCCCTGCTCCTGCTCCCCGGCGGAGTACAGATTTTCTACGGTGACGAAACAAACCGTAAGACAGTTTCCGGTATGTCCTTTGACGGACAAGGCGGAAGCGGTCACTCTCTGAGAAGTGATATGAACTGGGATTCCATTGACACAGAGGAGCTTGCTCACTGGCAAAAGGTTGGTCAGTTCCGTAACAACCATGTGGCTGTTGGGGCAGGTGACCATCAGCAGATTACTGCATACAATTCTTCAACAGGCTACACTTTCTCCAGAAGCTATGACGACGGTACTGTTGCTGACAACATCATTGCAACAATCGGCGCTCCAAAGAACACAGACATTGCTGTCAATGTTTCTTCTGTTTGGTCTGACGGAATCACCGTTACAAACTTCTACGACGGAACAACAGCTACTGTCGAGGACGGAAAGGCTGTATTTAACTCAGGTGCAAACGGAACAATCCTCATTGAGGGTCCTGTTTCCACAATTAATATGAGCCTTAAGGGTAACTACTCATTCTACGACAGCCAGGAGATTACAGTTTCTCTCCGTGGGGCTGATTACGCAATGGTTTCCGTAAACGGCGGAACACCTTTCAGAGTTGTAAACGGCGACACGTTTACAATCGGCGAAGGCATTGAGCTGGGCGAAGAATTCAAGGTTACTATCACAGCGTCAAACGATGAAGAAACAGCTAAAAAGTCCTATACCTACAAGAAGAAGGATCCAACAGCTGTTACAAGAATTTACTTTGACAACAGTCAGTACAAGTGGAGCACAGTAAACGCATATATTTACGACGAAAGCGGTTCAGAAACTCTTGAGAACAGCGCATGGCCGGGCGAGGCTATGGAATATGACACAAGTACAGGCTACTATCTGATTGAAGTTCCTGACGGACTTGAAAACGGCAGAGTAATGTTCAACGCAGGAAACGGTTCTTCTGACAGATACCCCGGTGACGGTGCTGAGGGTCTTGCAATTAACGACACCAATATGATATTCTCATACGGTAACAAGTGGGAACCATACAACGGTCAGACAATACCTACCACAACAGAAAAGCCTTATGACCCTGCTGACTATACAACAGTTTTCTTTGACAACAGCAGTACAAACTTCTCTACACCTTATGTTTACTACTGGAGATCCTCCACAGACTCAGGTGATGTAAGCTGGCCGGGAGTTGCTATGACAAAGTATAACGGTGACATCTGGACAGCAACCTTCCCCAAGGAAAACGATATGTGCATATTCAGCGACAATGGCGGAAACAAGACAAGCGATTTAAATATTCCGGGTACAAATCAGATTTACCGCAACGGCGGGTGGCAGACATATGAAGCAACTGCAACCACAACTTCTTCTCCTTCCCCTACAACCACCTCTACAAGTCCAATAGTTGTTGGCTCCTTGGGGGATGCAAACGGTGACTCTGCAATAGACATCAGGGATGTGACAACTGTGCAAAAGCATTGTGTCGGCATAACAGTAGCTATTAACCTTGATAATGCTGATGTTAACAAAGACGGAGAAGTTAATGTAAGAGATGCAACACTTATTCAAAGGTTTGTTTCAAAAGATTTAAGTGGATTCTAAATCACAGCAATTAAGGGCGTTTCAAAAGAAACGCCCTATTTTTCTCTTACAAAGTGAAATTGTATATATTCAACAACTAAATGTTAATTTTTAAATTTTTATCTCACATTTAGTCAATAGGAATTTTTGTTTATAAGTAATATAATTATATGTGGTGTATCGTAAGATTTCATGATACAACCATACACAGGAGGGAAATATTTATGAAAAGAACACTATCAACGGTTTTGGCGCTTGTAATCGCCATTAGTTGTATTGCGGTAGCAGGTACAACAACTGCTTTTGCAGAAACTACACCTACAAAAATTACAACTATACCAAGCTACAAGACAACATCTGAATTTACACAGGATGTGAATCAAGGCAAGGCTACACTACAGGAAAACACAACAGCTGACGACTGGAGCAAGACTTACTCATTTACTCTGAGTGACGAGGCATATGTATTTTTCTCATATGCTTACGGACAGATTGCAGACTATAGCTGGAGAAATGATGCATATTTTGATGTTTACAGCGATGTTTTATGCACAAATGAAGTAGATTTGAACGAATCCTCAGTTAACGAAAGAGCTTTTAATGCAAAGCTTGCAAAGGGCACTTACTATATTAAAACATCAACAAACTATGAGAAGGAAGATACATTCTACCTTTTCCTTGGCACAATGAAAAAGGATACAAAGTTTGGATATATCAAATATATTAAGACAAACGCCAACCGTACAGTAACATATCAGCTTAACACCATTGACGATTGCAAACAGATTTATGCTCACAAAACCAACTACGGTTTCACAGGCGGTCTTACAACCAGAGTTTGCGGAGATCCGGTTACTCTGGACAGCAAAAAACAGTTTAATATAACATACAGCAACGTTGATAAAGATGCATATCTTAATGTTAATGTGTATGATGTAAACGGTTTTGAATACAACGCTTATGCTCTTTGCCTTAACAAGTACACCGCTACTGTTGAAGGCGTTAAGAACAAGGCTTATACAGGCAAGGCTGTAAAGCAGAGTGGTCTGACTGTTAAGGCAGGTTATGACCCGGCAAGCTACACATTGTCATATAAGAACAACACTAAGGTTGGAACAGCTACAATGACAGTAACAGGCAAGGGTCAGACAATGGGTTCTGTTACAAAAACCTTCAAAATTAACCCTG
>JBJEOU010000138.1:0-6081 GCA_051880875.1 Ruminococcus sp.
GCACCGGCACACATAGGGCAAGGCTCCATTGTAACATACATTTCGCATTGCCAAAGACGCCATCCACCCAACGCTTTGCAGGCTTTGTCAATGGCAAGAACTTCTGCGTGATGAAGTGCGTTTTTAGCATTCTCTCTGTCGTTGTGTGCCTTGGCGATTATTTCTCTGTCCTTAACAATCACCGCACCCACAGGAACTTCCTTCTTATCCAAAGCAAGCTTTGCTTCAAGGAGAGCTTCTTTCATAAAAATTTCGTTATACATATCCAAACAAAACACCTAACGCATAAACAATGTAGAAGGATACAAATATTATACTTCCCGGGTTACTGAGAAATGAAGTAACTTTTTCCTTTGTTTTTAGGCAGACAATCTCCCTGCTATTTTGGAATTTCATATCAAATCCCTTTTTGCAAAGGAGTATAATTGCAACGAATCCGATAATGGTAAGTACCATAACAATAATTGTTGAAAGTATTTCGTAAGTACCTCTTGATGTGTATTCCTCAATGCAGTCCAGCAAAACAGAAGTTCCGTTGTTCAGCAGATGCAGGAGTATGGATGGAATAATGGAGTTTGTTTTAACAACAAGCACAGCACACACAAGACCTACAATAAATGCAAAGGGAATCTGTACAAAATTTCCGTGAACAAGACCAAAGAGAATGGCGGAAACAAGTACAGCAAAACCGTCGCCGTATGGCCTTAGAAAATTCAGCACAACACCTCTGAAGGCGATTTCCTCGGTTATTGCAGGAATAATGGCAATACAAATAAAATAGATTATCTGTTCCTTTGGAGTCTTTGCTTCGGTAACTATTCCTGTGGTGTTTTCAAGTCCAAACATACTCAAATTACTGTTTAAAATAGAAACTGCGTAGTTTGAAAGGGTGCAAATTGCGTATCCTCCTAAAATAAGGAGAAGTATGTTGTATTTCCCCTCTCCTCTTATGGGTAAAGCCTCAGAAAGCTTGAATTTGAAGATAAGGCAAAAGATAACAGGTACTAAAAAGAATCCCGAAAACTCCAGAATACCATTGAGAAGATAGTATAGGGAGTAAGGTATCCCACTTACCCCTGTTTCTCCTGTTATGTCAAAATTTCCTGTAAACACAAGTATTGTAGAAAGGGGAATGGCAAGCACATTCATTATAACGGTGCAAATAATTAGCATAAAGCCGATTTTGTTGCAGGCTTTCCTGATTAACCGTTTTTCATATTTTTTTCTGTTATTTTGATTTATCTGACTTATTCTTTCTAAGTCATTTGAATTAAAAGTGTTCATAATGTTTTCCTCTGTAAATTTACTGGATTTATTCTATCAAAAATAATTATAAATGTCAAAAAAATACTTGACAAAGTAAACACAGTCATATATAATAGTCGAGTAAAAGAAAGAAAGGCAGTTATGCTTTCACCTACGGGGTGCCGTCTGCGTGGGTCAATACTTTTCACAGAGTTTGTTTTCTGTGCAGTTTTTGTATTGTAGCGGACGGAGTAATCTGTCCGCTTTTATTATTTCTTTTTAATTTCTTTTGGGGGGAATCGAAAATCAGCAACAAGAAACTACAGATTAACGAGGAAGTTCGTGACAAGGAAGTAAGACTTATCGGTGCCGACGGTGAACAGCTTGGCATTATGTCATCAGACAAGGCTTTCAATATTGCAGTAGAGAGTAACCTTGACTTAGTTAAGATTGCTCCACAGGCAAAACCGCCTGTATGCAAGGTTATGGACTATGGTAAATATCGTTTTGAACAGGCTAAGAGAGAGAAAGAGAATAAGAAAAACCAGCGTACAATCGATATTAAAGAGGTAAGACTTTCTTTAAACATTGATGTACACGATTTCAACACAAAGCTTAACAACGCTCTTAAGTTCATTAAAAAAGGCGATAAGGTTAAGGTTTCTATTCGTTTCAGAGGCAGAGAAATGGGTCACCCTGAGCAGGGCTACAACACCATGAAGAGATTTGCCGATGCTTGCGAAGAGGTTGCTGTTGTTGAGAAACCTGCAAAGCTGGAGGGAAGAAATATGTTAATGTTTCTTGCCCCTAAGACAAATAAGTAAATTTTAAGGAGGATTTTCATAATGGGAAAGATTAAGACACATAGCGGTGCAAAGAAGAGATTTAAGCTTTCTAAGAATGGCAAGGTCATCCGTGCTCACGCTAACAAACAGCATATCTTGAACAAAAAGAACACTAAGCGTAAGAGAGGTCTCAGACAGACCTGTGTAGCAGACAAGACAAACACAGCTCAAATCAAGAGATTGATTCCTTACAAATAATCAGTTTTAACTTAGCGAATAACGGAGGTAAGATATAATGGCTCGTGTAAAAGGTGCGATGATGACTCGCAAAAGAAGAAACAAAACTTTAAAGCTGGCTAAGGGTTACTATGGTGCTAAGAGCAAGCACTTTAAGATGGCTAAGCAGCAGGTAATGAAGTCCGGTAACTATGCATATATCGGTCGTAAGCAGAAGAAGAGAGATTTCAGAAGACTCTGGATTACAAGAATTTCTGCCGCTTGCAAGGCTAACGGTACAAACTACAGCACATTTATGAACGGCCTTAAGAAGGCAGGCATTGACCTTAACAGAAAGATGCTTTCTGAGATTGCTATTTCTGACCCTGCTTCTTTTGCAAGCCTTGTAGAAAAAGTAACAAAAGCTTAAGTATTATGCGTTTGGGTTTTACTCAAACGCTTTTACTATTTTTTATGAGGAACAGTTGAGGGTATAAAGATGAAATTTGTAAATAGCAGGGATAATTCTGTTGTTAAGCACATACATAAGCTTGTAAAGCAAAAAAAGTACAGGCAAAAGAATAAACAGTTTGTTGCTGAGGGCTTAAGGATTTGCCAGGATGTTCTGATTTCTGACAGACAGGTGGACATTTTTGTCTGCTCCGAAAATTTCTACACAAGGAATATGGAGCTATGCAACAGGCTTGAGGGTGTTTCACAGGAATCTGTTGTCGTTCCCAACAGTCTTTTTAATGTTTTGTCCGACACCAAGTCCCCCCAGGGTGTGCTTCTGGTGATGAAAACACTTGACAAAAGCATTGATATTGATAAAATTGATTATGATGGCAAGTATATACTTCTTGAGAATGTCCAGAATCCCGAGAATATTTCAACTGTCTTAAGGTCTGCCGATGCATTCAGAGTGAGGGGTGTGTTTATCACATCAGACTCCTGCGATGTTTACAGTCCCAAGGTTGTAAGGGGAAGTATGGGGGCAATTTTCAGAGTTCCTTTCTACATTATCGACTCTGCCTCAAGCTATATTGCAAACGAGTTTAACCGTTTTGGCGAATCCTTTGCAGCTTGCCTGACAAGTGATGCACAGCACCTTGGAGATTTTTCTTTCCCTCAAAATTCCCTTGTTGCAATAGGCAACGAGGCAAACGGACTTACTCAAGCCACAATTAACGCTTGCAACCGTCAGGTTATTGTTCCGATGTCGGGGAAGATTGATTCTCTCAATGCAGGTGTTGCCGCAAGTATTATTATGTGGGAAATGTCTAAAGATGAATAACACTCGCTACTATATTTGGCTTAGCCTGTGCCTTGGATATGGAAACTGCAAAATCAAAAGGATTTATGATATGGGAATCTACTCCGATATGTCCTCTTTCTATAACGGCGGAGATTTTGAGTGGAAATTTCTCGGATTTTTCTCCGATAAGGAAATTGACAAAATGCACTCTACTCCCATTGATAAGGCAGACGCTATAATCAAGGAATGTGAAGAGCTTGGCTATCAGATAATATCCATTGATGACGACAGGTACCCTCAGTGCCTGAGGGATATTGATAATCCCCCTGCTGTAATCTATGTTTCCGGCTATCTTCCCAGGGTTGATAACCTGCTTACAATCGGCATTGTGGGAACAAGAAATGCCTCATCCTACGGCAAAAAGGTTGCCTACAGCATTTCCTATAATCTTGCTAAAAAGAAAGTGACCATTATCAGCGGAGGTGCCCTTGGTATCGACAGCTGTGCCCACACAGGGGCACTTAATGCAGATGCAATAACTCTTTGCGTTCTGGGATGCGGAATAAACTATCCCTATCTTGTACAAAATGAACCTATGAGGAAGGCTATCACCGCAAGGGGATGCCTTATTTCCGAGTACCCTCCGGGAACAGAGCCTTTACCACATCATTTTGTTGTAAGAAACCGCATCATATCTGCACTTTCAAAGGGACTTCTTGTTGTTGAAGCCGGAAAGAAAAGCGGGGCATTACGCACAGCAACATTTGCAAATGAACAGGGCAAGGCTGTTTTTGCTGTTATGGGCAACATAAACAGTATTCATTCAATGGGTTCAAACGAGCTTATTAAGGACGGTGCCGTCCCTGTAACTACATATTTGGACATCCTGAAGTACTTTAATGAATATAATGACTTAGAAGTGTACGAGGATGACGAGTATGACATTCCCGACGGAAAAATACTTAAAATTCCTGCTAAAAAATCAAAGGAAAAAGAAGAAAAAGAATTTATAACAGGTCATAGATATGATATAGAGCTGGATGAAAAAAGCAATCTTGTGTATCATACCTTAGGAAATACCCCTATGCACATAGATGAAGTAGCCGAAAAAAGCGGTTTGCCCGTTTTCAAGGTTTCGAGTATTCTTACAAATTTAGAAATGAAAAATCTCATTGTTTCCCTTAAGGGAAGACAATATAAAATAAAGTAACTATCGGAGGATAGAGTAAAAATGTCAAAATTAGTAATAGTGGAGTCACCTGCTAAGGCTAAAACAATTAAAAAATATCTGGGCAAGGATTTTGAGGTGGTAGCCTCAATGGGTCATGTGCGAGATTTGCCAAAGGCTCGTCTGGCTGTTGACATAAAGAATAATTATGCCCCAAAATATTCTATTATAAAGGGAAAAGAAAAACTGGTTGACGAGCTAAAGTCAATGGCTGATAAAAGCGACGAAATTTTCCTCGCAACCGACCCCGACCGTGAGGGAGAGGCAATTTCATGGCATCTTGCATACATTTTAGGACTCAATTTAGATGACAAGAACCGTGTTGAATTTAACGAAATTACAAAGACTGGCGTAAAAAACGGAATGGAGCATCCCCGTTCCATTGATATAGATTTGGTAAACGCACAGCAGGCAAGAAGAATCCTTGACAGACTTGTTGGCTACAAGCTCAGCCCATTTGTAAGTCAGAAAATCAGAAGAGGACTTTCTGCCGGTCGTGTTCAGTCAGTAGCATTAAAGCTGATTGTGGACAGAGAAAACGAAATCAGAGCCTTCAAGCCTGAGGAATACTGGTCAATAGACGCCAAAATGTCCCCAAAGTCCAGTCGCAAGGTGTTTAATGCATCCTTGGCAACAGGCAAAGACGGCAAAAAAATTAAAATTGCAAATAAAGAAGAGGCAGACAAAATCCTTGAAGAAATCAAGGATGCCGAGTTTATTGTAACAAAAGTAAGGAATGGTACAAGGAAAAAATCACCTTATCCGCCATTCATCACATCCACATTACAGCAGGAGGCATCAAGAAAGCTCGGCTATCAGTCAAGAAGAACAATGAAAATTGCCCAGGAACTGTATGAAGGTGTTGATGTAGAGGGTTACGGCACAACAGGTCTTATCACCTATATGAGAACCGACTCCCTTAGAATTTCCAACGACGCTGTGGCAGAGGTTACAAGCTACATCAGGGAAAACTTTGGAGAAGAATATCTTCCGGCAAAACCTCGATTCTACAAATCCCGTTCAAATGCACAGGACGGTCACGAGGCTATTCGTCCTGCAATTCCATCACTTTCACCTGAACAGGTAAAGTCCAGCCTTACTATTGAACAGTATAAGCTGTATAAACTTATTTGGGAAAGATTCACAGCCTGTCAGATGGCTGACTGTATTCACAAGACAACTCAGGCGGAAATCACAGCAAACGGTTATGTATTTAAAGCATCAGGCTACAGAGTTGACTTTGACGGCTACACAAAGCTGTATGTTGACAGCAACGATGCAGAGGGCACAAAGGAAAAACAGCTTCCTCCACTTGAAAAGGAAATGCCTGTAAAGGTTAAGGAAATTGTACC
>JBJEOU010000139.1:0-1735 GCA_051880875.1 Ruminococcus sp.
ATTTTCGGAAAAATTGTACGCAACATTATAGCCCTTGTTTCAGTTGCAATTCCTGCATCTGCAATTTTCTTTGGGGTTATGTTCACAGATGGAGTTTGGTTCTATGTGACAGGGATTCTGGCAATTCTCATTCTTCCTCTGCTATACAGCTACATTTCAATAAGCATAGTTGCAAAGGGCTTGCAGGACACTGTTGGTTCCTTTACAGTAGACCCAAACAGTCATCAGCCTGTGGTGATTGAGGATTACGAAAAGGAAGTTGCCAATAAGTCCGAAAGTGATTATGTTTTTATCAACGGGAAAATGGTTAAAAGGGATAAATAAATAGGTAAATTAAAGGGGTTGTCGTAAATTTGCGACAACCCTTTAGTTTTGTAGTATTATTTTTACAGTATCATCAAAGCCTCTCATATTCACAAAAGCAAAATTCAAGTCCGTTATATGTTTGTTTTTCACCCACAGAAGTAAGCTCCCAGTCTTTTCTCAAATCAAGACTTTCAAAAAAGCTGTCTGCAAATTTTTTGCAGTTTATTTTTGTAATATAGGCTTTGTTGCAGTAGGGCAGGAGCAAGCTGTAAACCTGTTCTCCCCCAATAACAAATATATCCTCATCATGGTAATTTTTAATTTCCTGAAACAAGGCTTTCAAATCTCTGCAAACAATGCAGTCCTCCCTTGACAGACTTTTGCTTAGAACAATGTTTGTCCTGTTTTTAAGTGGCTTTTGGTGGGGAAGTGACAGCAATGTATTTTTGCCCATAATCACAGTTTTACCAACAGTCTTTTCCTTGAAAAAATGTAAATCCTGGGGAATGTGATACAACAGTTGGTTGTTCAGTCCGATTCCCCAGCCATTGTCAACGGACGCAATACAGTTCATATATTTTCACCCTTTTTTGCCCTCTCCAAAAGCTCCGTAACATTCATTTTCCTAATGGGATGTACCAGATACGGCTCAATCTGTGCAAGGGGTTCAAGAACGAAAACTCTTTTGTGCATTTCAGGGTGTGGCAGTTTCAACTCCTCTGTAAAGAGTATGTCATCATCATACATAAGAATATCAACATCAAGGGTTCTTTCTCCCCAGCGTCTTGTCCTCACCCTGCCACATAGCTTTTCTGTGTCGTTACAAAATTGCAGAAGTTCCTTGTGGGTGAGGATTGTTCTTATTTTTATTGCACCGTTAAGAAAATCAGGCTGGTCCTCAACTCCGTATGGCTTTGTGTTGAAGTAATCAGACTTACAGATACCTATGATGTATGGATTTTTTTCAATTTCTGTCCAAACAGCCTCCAGATTTTCTTCACGATTTCCTAAATTTGAACCTGTTGCAAGGTAGCAGGTGTGCCATCCCCTTGTTACAGTCAGGGTTATATCACTAAACTTCGCAGGAACAGGAGCCTGTGGCTTGTGGACGATTAAGGTAACTTTGTTTACTAAAGAAAACTTCAATAAAATATCTTTTGCAAGACTGTTTGCAAGGGTTTCCAACAGGTCGAATCTGTGATTTTCACAAAACTCAACAATTTCACAAGTTACATCGGCATAGTTTACCGTCTTGCTTAAATCATCGTTGCAAAGGGAAGAATCCAAGAATAACTCACAGTCAACACTAAAATTCTGACCCTGCTCCTTTTCCTCCTGCAAAACCCCGTGGTATCCGTAAAATTCAATTCCCGTAACAGTTATCTTGTCCATTTTCTTTCCTCCAAAATGGATTTTGTCATTTTAACTG
>JBJEOU010000139.1:1835-20064 GCA_051880875.1 Ruminococcus sp.
AACAGTTATCTTGTCCATTTTCTTTCCTCCAAAATGGATTTTGTCATTTTAACTGCGTCAAGATTTTCAGTAATATCGTGAACACGAACGAAGGACGCACCCTTTGCAATACCCATTACAGTAGTTGCAACAGTACCAATTACACGCTGGTCAACTTCTTTGTCAAGGGTGTTGCCGATTACAGACTTTCGAGAGGTTGCAATCATCACAGGGTACCCCAGCTTGCACAGTTCCTCTGTTCTGTTAATCACCTGCAAATTCTGTTGGTAGCTTTTTGCAAAGCCTACTCCGCCGTCCAGAATTATGTTTTCTTTCTTAATGCCGGCTTTTTCAGCAATTTCAAGGCTTTCCTTGATGTCGGCGATTAAATCTTCAAAAAAATTATTGTATTCGCTGTTCTTCTTGTTGTGCATCAGGCAGTAGGGTAAACCTGATTTTGCAACAACATCAGCCATTTTGTCATCATACTTTAGTCCCCAGATGTCGTTAATCATATCAATCTGGTTTAAATTCGCCTCAATGACTTTGCTTTTGTAGCTGTCTAAGGAGATAGGTGTGTCAAAGCGCTGGCGAATTGCAGATATAACAGGGGAGATGCGGTGAATTTCCTCATCGTCAGAAATCTTTATATGACCGGGTCTTGTGGATTCTCCCCCCACATCAATAATGTCCACACCCTCATTGACCATTTTCTCAGCGTGAAAAAGTGCATTGTCCAGGCTGTTGTATTTTCCGCCGTCAGAAAATGAGTCGGGAGTAACATTCAAAATTCCCATAATATATACATTGTTTTCTACATCAAAATTTTTATCCCTTATTATCATACTGTAACTCCCTTGTTCTTTTTGTTTTCATCCCAATAACATTCCTTGTATGCAGGGCATAAAAAACAATTACGGCCGTCTTTGTCCGCATTTTTCAGCAGGGAACAAAGCCCGCTTGCCTTTTCATCGTCATTGTGATGCACAACTGCGTTAATTATTTGGTCAATTTCTTCCTTCTCGAAATCTGATTCGGATAAAATCTGCTGTGCAATTTTTCCGCTTTCTGTTGCGTGGTCGGTATTAAGGCGGTATGCCCTTGACCTGCCGATGTCGTGGAGCAGGGCGGTTGCGTAGATTATCTCCTTGTCAATGGAAATATTATTTTCCAGGGAATAAATCCACATTATCCTTGCAACGCTCAGCAAATGCTCTATACCGTGACAGCAGAAAATCCGTTCCTTTTCAGCACATTCAATCTCCTGCATACACTCCTTAAAAAGGCGGTTATTGAGGATTTTATTTACTCTAATCAAAACTAATTAACTCCTGTATGCTTTTCTGTAGAGGCAAATTGTCCTTAAATTCTCCTCTTGATGCAAGGGTGACGGTTTTGCTTCCGATTTTCTTAATTCCACGCATTGTCATACAGGTATGCTCCGCCTCCACAATTACAAACACACCCTTGGGAGCAAGCTCTTCCTCAATAGCGTCTGCAATCTGGTTAGTCATCTGCTCCTGAATCTGAAGTCGTCTTGCAAAAACCTCCACCACACGGGCAAGCTTGCTAAGTCCCACAACCTTACCGTTTGGAATATATGCAATATGCACCTTGCCAAAGAAGGGGAGCATATGATGCTCGCAAAGGGAGTGAAAGTTAATGTCCTTTTCAAGTACGAACTGAGAATTTTCTGCGGTGAAAACCTTGCTAAGGTGTTTTTTTGCACTATCGCTGTACCCTGACGCTAATTCTGAGTACATCCTTGCCACACGAGATGGTGTTTCACGCAGTCCCTCACGGTCAGGGTCCTCACCAATAGCCTCCAAAATTTCAACTACTGCCTTTTGTATCTTTTCTTCGTCAACCATAAAAATGCTCCTTATTATGTTACAAAAAAGGGACAGCCATTCAGCCATCCCTTAAAATCAAAATCGGTAACATTAAATAAATTAAATAAAATGCCAGCGGGATGCGAAACTGTAACCGCAGGAAAAACCTTTCGTTCCTCCGGCAACTCCCCGTCCGGAGAACACTTTACGCTCCAGCTTCTACTCTGTTAACAAATTAATTATACCACTTTGAACTATAATGTCAATATACCCAATTTAGCTTATATAATTCCTGCAAAAATCAAAAGCACAAGTATAAGTGTAGCAACTACAAATGCAGAAACAATAATAAGAATAATGGTGTTTGTCTTAAAGTTCTCGTTGTCGGCGCTTTCTCTTTTTGGCACAAGTCCTGATTTTCTCAGCGCTGTAACAACACCCTTGTACAATAAAAGTGTAAGGGCAGAGTTCAAAGCACCCTTGATTGCATTGAACGGAATAAGCAGAGGGATAAACATATCAAGGACTGCTTCCCTTGGCATTCCAAAGAATATAGGCGTCATTATGTAGTTCCAAAGTAGCATCACTACAATCAACGAAAATGTACTAACCACAAGACCAATAATTGCCCTTGACAGGGTTTTCTTTCTGTAATAAATAACTGATGCAACGCCGATAAATACACCGGACGCTAAGAAATTCATAAGAAATCCGATGATACCTGTTGTGCTGATTGTAACCATTTCAATCAGACACACCACAACTGACATAAGAATGCCTGCAACAGGGCCAAAGATGAATCCGCCGATTGTAAGGATAACATCCTTTGGCTCATAGGTTAAGAATCCTCCAATGTTAGGGATTCTGATGAGAATGTCCGCCGCAATGGCGATTGCTGTGAGCATAGCCATTGAGCACAATGACTTAATACGCTCGCTTGATGTTTTTGCCATAATAATATGACCTCCTAAAATGATAATGTTACAGGTTAGTCGTCATAAAAAATCCCCACAGAAATAATCTGTGGGGAATAAAAGAGCATAATAAAACACCGTAAAGGCACATTAATATCATATGCAAATATGCGTATCCTCTTTCATCCGGACTATACCGTCGGTATTGGAATTTCACCAATTCAACCCAAAAGGCTCGTGGACTTTACCACCGGTGGGGAATTTCACCCCGCCCCGAAGACAACTATTCTGTTAATAAAATTATAGCACTATATAACATTTTGTCAAGGTGTTTCCCTTGTATTCTGCAATTTTCCTTTTCCATTCATCAGTAACCCTGTGACTGTCCCTGATTTTTGAGCAGGTCATTACAAAGGTTTCTCTGTCATAATAATTCTTTTTAAGAAAATTAAACACTTTTTCACTATTACAGCTGAACAGCTCCGCAGTAAGCCAAGCCTTTGCCATCTTTACATAGTAGTGTTCATTCTGAATATTTTTAAGCCTGTCTAAAATAATATCATAATATTCCTGGTCACCCTTGTACTGAAACATTGTGATAATTCCGTATCTTATCGCCCAAGGGTTTTCAGATTTAAGATATTTTTCTATATAAGAAAAATATTCCTCCTTGTACTTCTTGAAATCTCTGCTTTTTCCGCTACAGGAATCACACACAGCCCAGTTGTTAATCCTTGGAACAAAGTCGTCATAAAGCCTGCAAAAGTCCTCATAACTACCGGTTTTTATGTTGCCGATGACAATTCCGTAAAGCATAGCCTCCTCATAGTAATTATCCTTAGGGAAGAGGAGAAATCTCCGGGGGTTTCCCTTTGCAATGTATTTTCCCAGCTTTCTCAAAAAGGGGAGTCTTATTCCGATAAAGTAGTCCTTGTCCTTGGTGGGTACAAGCCTGCTGTGAAAATCTCTGTATTTTAAATCAGCATGACTCTTTAAAAAAAGAATCATGCTGTCATAGTCGTTTTCAGTCCAATTATCAAGGATAAACTGTTCCATTATACCTTCCATTCAAAAACCGTCTTAAAAGGAGTGTTAAGGTCTGCCGCAAAGGCTCTGTGCATATCGTCAAAGTTCTTAACAGGAGCGTCCTCGTAAATAATAGAGGAAAGTCGTCTGCGGAATCTTTGGGTCTGCATAAGAGCAATGGCGGCTTCAAAGTCAGCTCGTCCACTTCGTGAGCAACCCACCATTGTAAAACCTTTTTCAAGAAGAAGTCTTGTGTTGATTGCCACCTTGTTTTCCGAAACACCCATAAGCATCAAAGTTCCCTGTGGACTTGTATGCTCAATCATATCGTTAATTGCGTCCAGAGCACCCTCACCGCCAACACATTCAATTGCGTGGTCAATCTGCAAATCCTTTGGAATGTTGTAGGTGAGAAAGGTTCTGGTAACAAAAGAAAATCTGCTCAGCTTTCTTTGGTTTTTGCCTATTACATAAATCTTTGTCTTTGGCATTTTTGTACGCAGGACATTTGCTATTACATAGGACAAAGCACCGTCGCCCCAGATTCCAATGGCGTCCCTCTTTTTGTGGGCAAGCTTGTGAAGTCTTGACATAGCGTGACAGGCAACAGACACAAATTCTGTAATTGCCGCAGTCTGGAGAGGGATATTTTCAAAGGGGATTACTCTGTCAGGCTCAATGTCAACAAATTCCCTCATAAATCCGTCTGCGCCGGAGCTTAAAAACTTGCTGTCAGGACGGTAATTTTCGTAAATCAAAGGTTTTTCGTCCTCGATTATAGTACCGTTTTCATCTCTGGCAGGCTGATTTGGAATCATAACCACCTGCTGTCCCGGCTGAAAATGCCCCGTCTTATCCATAATTACCTCGCCACAGCATTCGTGGATAAGCGCCATGGGGAGTTTTTCACGCATAACATTAATATCTCGGTTGCCCTGGTAATACCTTTGGTCTGCGTGGCAGATAGACATATATCTGGGTCTGATAATTACCTTCTTGCTAATCTCAATATCCTCGAATTTCACCGAGAAAAACTGGGGAGAGGTGAGTTGGTAAATGTAATTAATCACTTGTATTATCCTCCAGCTCAACAATCTTGCCGCCGACGATTACTTGAGCAATATTATAGTCGCTGATAGTTGTAATTTTAATATTTGATGAGTTGCCCTTAACCAGCTTAACGGGAGCACCCTTCATAACGCAGATTTTACAAGCGTCTGTGAGAATATTCTTTTCAGATGGCTTGAGCTGTTTGTAAAGTGACTTCAAAAGACCGATTTTAAAGGTCTGTGGAGTCTGACCCTGATACATCATAGACCTGTCGGGGATATTGTCAATCTGTTCCGCATCCTTAGACATAACAATAGTGTCCACAGCAGGGATAACTGTGTCACAGGCACCGTAGGTCATAGCGTTCTCAATGTTCTCGTTGAGAATTCTCAAAGTAACAAATGGTCTTACGGCGTCGTGGGTGACAATGATGTTGTCCTCGTCCTCGCCGTAATGCTTTTCAATGTCGTTGATAATATTAAATATTGTGTCGTTTCTGTTCTTACCCCCCTGAACAAGGACAATCTTCTCGTCAATATCCAGGTCGTATTTTTCCAGCAGGTCAGACATATAACCAAGCCAGGCAGGGTTAACGCCAATATATATCACATCAATTTTTGAACACATTAGCATTTTTTCAAGTGTATGAATAATGATTGGCTTGTCATCTAAAGGCAGAAACTGCTTTGGCATATTGCTGATATGCATTCTTGTTCCGCTTCCCCCTGCAAGTATTGCACCAAATACCATAATAATACCTCGCTTAAATAAAAATCAGATGTGCTATTATCTATCATAGTATAACACATCTGATTATTTTTTTCAATTATTTATGCAGGATTTGTTGAGATCGAGGAAAACAAGGTCGTGATGAGGCACTCGTTTTTCCTCAGGAGGTAACTCCATATATTCCCCAAAGGCGATTTTCAGATACTTGTCATATCCTACGGGAATGGGGTAGAGTTCCCCCTCAAAAGGCTTAAAAACTGCACTTTCAAAGCATTCCTTGGGGTATTTGTTCATCATATAGTGAGGTCCTGCACAAAGCTCTGTTATGTATGTACATTCCTCAATGGGGTATCTTGTCATCCTTTTTTCGCAGTGCTTCCAGATTTTTGTGCGTAGCTTTCTGCTTCTGATAATTCCAAGTAGTATTTTGCTGAAAAATGCAACAGCACCGCCGTGCTTTTCGGGAACAACCTCGCTCATAAACAGGGAATATAAAAGGCAGTTAAATAGTTGCATATACCTTTTGAATTTGCCGTCAGGGCATCCGTCAAGGGGCATAATGTCCATCACAAGGCCGTGTGGCACATCAATATACTCCTGGTTTTCCTTGACACAGGTGTACTTTGTGTCAACAAAAGTTGCAAAGATGTTGCCTGTAAAGGTTGTGCCGATGTCAGTCTTAAGAAGTCTGAACCGTCCCTCGTTGCCAACCTGCTTTGGCCATTCCTTAAGGAGAATTTCATAGTCGTTTCTGGGCATAAATATGTCAATATCGTCGTCCCATGGGATAAAACCCTCATCCCTTAATGTACCGATACAGCATCCTCCGCAGAAGTAAAACAGCAAATCGTTCTTCTGGCAAAATTCCTTAAATACCCTCAGGGATTCCAGCTCCTTTAGCTGAAGCTCTCTGATTTGTTCATTAGTAAGCTTAATTGGTTGTGACATTTTGTTTACCTACCCATCACTTTTTAGTGTTGTTAATTACAGCCTCTTTCACAAGCTCAATCTGTTCCTGTGCCTGAGTTCCAAGGCTTTTCTTCCAGAAGGGAAGTTTTACAAGTCCCACTATCGTGCCAACTCCGTAAACAATGTGTAGCAGAGGAAACAACAGGGGAAGAAGAATAAACTGTGGCTGGACTTTCCTTACAATAAAGCAGGTTGCGGTGTTTACAATGTCAAACATTCCGTAAAGACCCAGCAGCAAGAGTAAAAATATATTTATGCCAAACAAAGCAAATATAGAACATCCCAGAATTGCAAGTACAAATAAAAATGGAACAAAGTGGAAATAGCTGAGGCATTCCTTGCAAACACCAAGGGTCAGTCCAATCCACTTTCCGTTTCCGTACTTCTGTTTTATCATATCCCTGAGATTATTCCTTGTCATCTGGTAAGAGATAATGTCGGGGCAACAGCAAAGCTTGTATCCTGCTTTTCTGATTCGGTAGTGTATTTCGTTGTCCTCGGTTCTTCCAAGGTCCTCGTTAAATCCGCCGACTGTGGCAAATACCTCACGCCTGTAAGCCGCATGGAACATACTGCTGATGTATTCCTTTTTCACAGGCTGTCGTCTGTAGGAGGCTATTGACGAGCCGAAAAGTGACTCCTCCGCCGCCAGAAGTGTCAGCTTCCAGGAGGAAACCCCGGCAACAATGTTCGGCCGTCCTCCGCCTGTGATGTTTTCACCCTCTTTTATGTGAAAGACATTCCTTGAAACAAACTGGCGAGGAATACTTGCGTGGGCGTCCACCCTGATTATTATATCACCTGTGGCAACCTTAAGTGCCTCGTTCCAACCTGATGCCTGACTTCTTCTGGGGTTTTCCACAATCTTAACATCCATAAAGCCGTAGTCGGTGTTCCTAAAATCCTCCATCATTTCTCTGGTGTTGTCTGTTGACATAGCGTCCACAAGCACCACCTCTATTTTGTCGTGAGGATAATCCTGATTTGCTATATCCCTAAAAAGTCCGTTCAGTACAGCACTTTCGTTAAGTGCAATCATACATATTGATACTGTCATTGTTCTATCCCTTTCAGTTAAAACGCATCATTCAGTGTTACTTTATATACAGGCTTGTAATCCACTTGCCGTTATTCATCAGCGAAACGCAGATATACGGAACAACAAAAATAATCGGCACAACAAAGAAACACAGCAGTACAAGGGGAGAGAAGGTTACAAGGAGAAATTGGGTGTTTTTCTTCTTGTCCCTGTAAAATTCGTTTCCAAGTCTTAATATATCACCGCAGTCAATACTTTCGTCCTCAAAGTAAACCGACAATGTAACTGTGTATTTTGTAAAGTACAGAAAAGCCTCAATAACCCCTAAAACCATGAGAAATATAGAGCTGTAGAATAAAACAGGCGAGCCTGTCATTCTGTAGCATAAAGCACAAAACACAGGAACAATAAAAATGATGAAGAGATGGCATATCATTCTTACGATTATGTGTAGGTTAAGGCTCAGGCACTTTCCGTATCTTCCTCCGAAGAAATAGTAGAAAATATCCTTTAGTTCCGATGTGTTTTCCCCTTTTGTGATTTTGTAGCACATCCTCAGGTACCCTGTGGCAAGGGGAGAGGCAAACACAAGGACAGGCAGATACAGGGAATCAAGAATAATACCCAGAATCTGCTGGGAATTATCAGAAAATCCTGCAAGTCCTGCAAGCAGACTGATTGTTCCAAACAACATATACAGGATTATTAAGGGCAGAAGTACTATAAAAAGTCCTGCTACCGCATTACCCCAGTTGTTTTTGCCAAGATAGCAAAGAGATTGTTTTTTAATTGTCTGCTCAACATTTATGCTGTCTGTAGCAAAGCTATTTTCCTCTTTTACAATCATAATTACCTCAAATGATTATTCAAAATTTCCTGTGTACATTCTGTACATAGCTTCAAGGCAGATTTCTGCGTGTTTCATAAACTTTTCTTCGTCAAGGCTTTCGTTTGCATTGTGCATATTGCTGTAGTCATCCTTGAAAAGAGGTCCAAAGGCAACACCCTTGTTGTCAAGCATTCTTGCATATGTTCCTCCGCCTGTGGAGTAAAGCTCAGGCTCCACACCCATAACCTCCTTGTAGGAGGAGCTGAGAAGTGAGATAATAGGTGCGTTTTCGTCAATGTTAAGTGGCTTTAGGTGGCTTAAAACCTTAACATTGAGGTTTTCGCTTTTTGCACGCTTGTTAATTCTGTAAAGTATTGCGTTTCCGTCCATAGTAACAGGATATCGCACATCCATTGTGGCTGTTGCGTAGGTGTCGCCAATGTGTATTGTACCAACATTGACGGTCAATTCCCCGGAAATACTGTCACGCATTTTGATTCCCATAGAGTTGCCGTTGGTTTCAAGACCCACACAGGAATTTAAGAATGAGCAGATTGAACCAAGCTGTACATAGTTAAAGTTGGATGCCAAAAGCTCCACAAGAGCCATTGCGGCATTGACGCCCTTTGTGGGTTCACAGGCGTGACTTGCCTTTCCGTGAGAAATTATCATAAGTCCGTCTATGGTGTAGTGGAATTCAAACCTGTTGTCCATAGCGTCGGCGAATCTCACAAGCTGATGGTCGTCGTTTTCGCTACAGTCCACCATAGCGTAAGCTGTGTCTGGAACAATATTAACAGCCTTTCCGGCGTGGAATTCATTGAGGGTAGTGCCTGTGTGGGTGTCTGCATATAACTCAATCTGCAAAATACCCTTTTCGCATTGGCAAATACCGTATTCGCTGTCGGGTGTAAAGCTGTAGAGAGGCATTTTTTCCTTGGCAAAGTAAGCCTCCATATCCTTCATACCCTTTTCCTCGTCTGTGCCGTAAATTGCCCTGAGGGTGTTTTTTCCGGTAACACCTGCTTCCTTTAATGCCCTTAGACAGTAAAGAGCAATCAGTGCAGAGCCTTTGTCGTCGGCAACTCCTCTGCCATACAGTCTGCCGTCCTTTTTTGTAAGCTCAAAGGGATGTGTGTCCCAGTTGTTGCCGGCAGGAACAACATCAAGGTGAGTCAGCACACCGCAAAGGTCACCGCTGTTTCCAAGCTGTGCGTGACCTGCAATATTCTCTATATTTTTAGTTTCAAGTCCGAACTCCTCTGCCTTTTCAAGCATAAAGTTCAAAGCCTTTTCACATTCATCCTGATTTTCTCCGGAAATGGACTGAAAGGATATAAGTGTGTTCAAATCCTTTAGCATTTCATCCTTGTATTTGAGTATGTTTTTACCAAATGACATTACGCTTCCCCCTGTCTTTTCTTCTTTCTATTCTTTATTATATAGCAAATTGTAAGATAAGCAACAAAAATTCCCAGTGAAACAAAAGTTACTGTTGTTCCAATGGTAAGTCCCGGTGTGCGGTACTTAAAGGTAATCTGACTTTTATGGTGACCTTCTACCTTAACAGCCATAAAGCTTATGTTTACCTTTTCAATCTCAACCTCTTCACCGTCAACATAGGCGCTCCAGCCGTCCTCATAAGGAACAGAGAAAAACAGCAGATTTTCCTCTCCCTGATTGTCAATAGTTGCGGTAAAACCGTTGTTAATATATTTAAAGTCACTACAGCAATTGCTCTTTCTGTTTTTGCAGTCCTGATAGTAAGCGTTGGTGGTATATACAAATTCAGAGGATTTTCCTGTGTATTCACCCTGTTTGTTCTCGTCGTTCAAAAGGTCAAACTCACCCTCAACATAGTTTGTGATATAGCTGTATTTTTTAATCTGCTTTTGGCTAAGCACCATAGCCTTGAGCAGTGCCTCGTCCTTGTACTCCGTTGGAATTTTATCATATTCCTCTTCACAAATAAAGTCGTCATACATAAATCCCATTGGAATATAGTACTTGTTTTCGTAAATATTCATACCGTTTCCGGTGTCATAATATTCCCAACCCGGCATTTTAGTTTCCCCATTCGGGCAGAAGTTATCGTCGTCTGTCGGGTCGTCAAAAAGGTATTTTACAGATAGTAACGACCTTAAAGGGTACAGGTCTGTACTTGGTCTGGAGGCAACATCTCTGGCTGACTCAAAGGTTGGGTAAAAGTCCATTATAGAGCCGGGCACAATGCTGTGAAATGCCTGAATATTCGGTGTCTGCCAGTACATTCCAAGATTGTCTACACAGTTGTAAAAGTCGCTCCTTACTTCCTTAATGTCGTCAATGTTCAGATTTTCCCCTTTGTTAAGAGCGTAGTCCTGAATGAACTCACGACTGCCGCCGCCCTGCAAAATTCCAATATACATCATAAAGTTTCCGTATACCACAATAACAAGGGAGAGTGCCAGACACATAACCTTAATAAATCTTTTCCTGTTGTGGATAAAAGCCTTGATGATAAATGCAAAAGTACAGATGCTCACAAGTGAAATTGCGCCGTAAATCCAGAATCTTTCGGAGTAATTCTCCAATCCAAGCTTTGTCTTACTGTCGGAACCGTCCTGTGAATATTCCTTGTATGGCATAAAGCCTATGAGAATCAGTATCACAGCGGTAATTCCTGCCGAAAGTCTTGTGGCCTTCAGCCAGTCAACCTCTGCATTTTCAAGGGCATTAAGGGTTGCAAGAATCATAACAAGCTCAAGCATGTAGAACCATCTTGCGTAGTAGTTCATATTTAGTCCCTGGAACAGAGAGTTAAATATGGGCACAAGTGCAACTACAAACAGGAGAGGAATAAGCTTTTTAAGCCAATGCTTACCCCTTGTCTGCAAAAATCCAATCACACCCGTCATTCCCACAAGAGGGAGCCAGGCGGCTATGCTTGCCCATTCTGACTGACTGTCCGGTGTAAAGTTAGGTCTTGCCGCCACATCGGGAGGGAAGAAGAATGATGAAATAATATGAGCATACCTTTGGTTAGCGTCATACAATACAGCATTCCAGCCCTCAGGCCAGGTGTCAAGACGGTTGTTCTGGATTACCGACAAAATTGACGGCAAAAGAATAACAAAGGTCATTAAAAATCCAATAATAACCTCAAATGCGAGAACTAAAAGCTGAGAAAATTTCAGCTTTGGATAGGTTTTTGTTGCAATTCTTATAACCCAGTAGATTATAACAAAAACAACCTGCCCAACAAAGAAGTAGTAGTTCATCACACAGGCGCTGAAAACAGCCAAAGCCACAATACCCTTCCTCTTGTTGTACATATATTCGTCAATAGCGTAAAGCAGGAGAGGGAAAATTAAAATAGCCTCATGAAAATGATTAAAGAAAACATTGTAAAGGCTGAATCCTGAAAATGCGTATAAAAGTCCCCCAAAGACAGCAAAGCCCCTGTGACTTACATATCTTTTAAGGTATATGTATGCAGTCAATGAGGCACAGCCGAATTTTAGTATAAGCAACGGTGCCATAAGATAGGGAACAAAGCTTGAGGGGAACAGCATAGTAATCCAGAAGAAAGGACTGCCCAGAAGATAAAAGCTGTAGCTACCCACCAGGTTTGCACCAAGGTCTGTGGTACTGCTCCACATAGTATCTCCGTTTAGGATAGAGTCGTGCACCATCTGATAAAAGGGAATCTGCTGTGCGTTAAAGTCACCGTAAAAAATAAACAGACCCTCGTTGTAAATGATAGATGGAACAAACAGCAGTAAAGCAAGACCGATTCCAAGTAAAAAGGAAATCAATCCGTAGTTGTATTTATTCTTTTTCAAAGATAATTTTAAGCTCATAATTATCCAAATTTCTCCCATTTATATTTAAAACCCATTTACTACTTTTCAAAAATAGGTTATAATACATCAACAGTATAACACATTTTTTGTTATTTTGCATTATAATTTTGTAATTTTTTGGAGATGGTTAAAAAATGAGCAGCAGTCATTTCTTTGCAATGGTAAACAGAATGAAGTACATAAACCGCTGGGGACTGATGAACAATACAAACAGCGAGAACATCAGCGAGCATTCCTTGCAAGTTGCAATGTTCACCCATTGCCTGATTCTTATGCACAACGAAATGTTTGAAGAAAAGCTGAATCCCGAGCGTGGCGCTATGCTTGGTATGTACCACGACGCAAGCGAAATTATCACCGGGGATTTGCCTACACCTGTAAAATATTTTAACAAGGACATTAAGGATGCATACAAAAAGGTGGAGGAAATAGCCGAAAACCGCCTTGTTTCTATGCTTCCCGAAAATCTCCAAAAGTACTATGAGAATATTCTTCACTATTCTGAGGAAGAGGCGGAGCTGTGGAGGTATGTAAAAGCCGCCGACAAGCTGTCCGCCATTACAAAGTGCATAGATGAGATAAAGGTGGGGAACACAGAATTTTCAGACGCATACAAAACCCTCATTAAGGCTGTTGAGGATATGAAAATGCCTGTTGTGGACAAATTTATGGAAGAATTTATCCCGTCCTTCAATCTCTCCCTTGATAAGCTGGAGTAAATAGTTACAAAATTTTTAAAAAAATATAAATTTGACGAATACTTCTTTTAAAGAATTATTCTTATGTGGTTTGTATAGTATAATGTGATGTAAATATATTGCGGTACTATATATATCGGAAAGGAGCATTATAGTGGCAAGTTATCATGGCAAGCGTGGAGAAAATGCAACTAAGGCTCAAAAACATTCAAAGGTTTCAAAAAGTAATAGTGACTTTGTAGATATTTCGTCATCTTCTTCTGTCAAGAATGTCTATAATAGAAAGAACAATATCATAAGGATAGTATCTATCGTTATGGCTGTTATTTTCACAATAGCAGGAGGTGCACTGTGCTATGCCTCGTCAATAATGAGTTCCTTGGGCGGAGCAGATGAAGATGAAAAAAATCAGAAGGAATATACGGTTGAAGAGGATAAAGGTCAGGGTGTTGTAACTGACTCCAAGCTCCTTGAGAATAAGGATGTCCTCAATGTACTTCTGTTCGGACAGGATAAAAAGGAGTCCGAAACAGACGCAGGCCGTTCCGACTCAATGATTCTTGTTTCCATTGATGTAAAGAACAAACAGCTGAAGCTGACTTCTTTCTTGAGAGATACCTATGTATATATCCCATCCGGTGACGACAACGAGGGATGGAACAAATTGAACGCATCCTATTCCTTTGGCGGTGCAAAGCTGGCTGTTAAGACGATTGAAAGTAACTTCGGCGTCAAAATCGACCGTTACGGAATAGTGGATTTCAGCGGATTTAAAGAGGTTATTGATGGACTTGGCGGTGTTACAATCGCCATTACAGGCTCCGAAGCAAGATATATCAACGCACAGATTGACTACAACAATCAGAGTTGCAAGCATATAGCCGACAAATACTGCGAATCGGTTTATAAAACCGACTCCAACGGCGACTATGTATATGACAGCAGGGGCAATAAGGTTGAAAAAACCAAAAAGGTAAAGCTGAACGGACAGCAGGCTCTCTGGTATGCACGTAACCGTGGTAGTGACGAGATAAGCACAACCGAAGTATTCTCCGGCGATGACTGGGACAGAACAGAACGTCAGAGAAAGCTCATTAATGCAGTTGTAAATGAGTTTAAGGACGCCTCCTTTACTGACCTTGTTTCCGTTGTAAACAAAATCGGACCGATGGTTCAGACAAACTTTAAGGAGAACGACATCACTTCTCTTATGACAAGCGCCCTTACAATTCTCAAATATCCTATCTATCAGTTCCATATTCCTATCGGCGACGAATCAGACCCCGACAAGCTGTGGACATACGATTCTTACGACCATTGCGGTTCAGTTGTAAGAATTACCGACTGGGACGGAACAAGGGAACAGCTTGCAAGCTATGTGTTTGAAAAGGCTGACAAAAAGTACCTTTCTAAAAAAGCAGGATAAATAATTTGCGGACGGTTTCTCGTCCGCATTTAATTTAGATTTTTTATAACAGGGAGATAAATTTATGGCAAGAGTACCCAATAAAACAGAAAATAAACTTAGAATAGCATGCTGTGTGTTGTACATAATACAGGTGTTTTTCCTGACGGAAACCTATACCTATGTAGAAACCAAAGGCGCCGAAACAGCCTCGGGATTAAGCTGTTTTTCCCTTATCTACAAAAGTATTGATGTAGGCTCCATCGACCTGGCAATATATGCAGTCATTATGGCTGTGATACCTATTGCAGGATTCTTCGTATTCTGCTTTGATAAGAGCAGAAACATCAAGAATGTATATGGCGTACTCACCTCCGCTGTGGCTATATTCCTCATACTTTCAACAATAGGAGGATATATCGCATTTGGTTCAATGCTTGCCATACTTCTCTATATTCCAATAGTTTTCCTTTCTGTTATGGGAATGTTCGCAAGAAATCTTGTCCCTCGGAATAATGGCAAAAAGTAAAGGCTTTTTTAAACCGCCTTACCTTTACAAATTAAATATGTAATACAAGAAAAACCGGACAGTCACTACGATGTGATTGTCCGGTTTTTGCGGAGATAAAATTATTATCTTGTTATCAATTGTTTAATTTTCTAAAATCAGTACAGTACATCAGCACTCATTTTCGCCCATAAGTGCGGCAACGCCTCGTTCGCCGGTTCTGATTCTCATAACATCAACAACCTCGGTTACAAAGCACTTTCCGTCGCCTACAGTACCGGTTTTAAGGCACTTTTCAACAGTTGCCAGCACCTCTGTGTAAGGAATTTCTGAGATAACAACAGTAACCTTGATTTTCTTAATCAAGTTAATTTCTCTTTTAACTCCTCGGTAATATGTATGACCCTTCTGCATACCGCATCCGTTAACATCAGAAACGGTCATACCGTTAACACCAAGATAATTGAGAGCTTCCTTCAAGTCATCAAAAAGCTCAGGACGAGTAATAATTTCTACCTTGTAAATTTTGTTCATTGTAATGACCTCTTATCAATTAAATATTTACCAATTCTTAATTTCGTTGCCCTTTACCAGAAAGGCTTTTTTTGAAATCTCAGCCAGGGGAGAGTCGCTGTAGCTGTCGCTGTAAAATTCGTCAATCTCTCCGTCGGGGAACATCTCATAAAATCTCCTCACCTTTTCCTTGCCGTGGCAGTTAACCCCGTCATAGATTCCTGTGGTCCGGTTTACCTTTGACGCCATCAGATATTTTATGCCAAGCTCTTTGCAAATTGGCTCCAGCAAAAATTGCGGTGAGGCAGATATAATCACATCATCAGGCTGTTGCTGTCTGAAGTACCAGTCCTTAATGTTGTTTTTGTGAGATTTCCAGAAGTCCTCAAGGTCCTCTTCACAATTGACATAGTGCAAAAATCTGTACATCTTTTCCTTAAATTCAGTTTTTTCGCCCTTCTTAAAAACATAAAATCTTGTGAATGCCTTTATCAGGGAAGGAAAGGTTCTGACTATGCGCTTGTGCCTTTTAAGGCAAAATAAATAGAAGTCCCTTGTGGAATCTCCGTCATATATGGTTTTGTCAAAATCGTAGCAGTTCATAAATACCTCTTGTACTAATTGCTGATTGATAAAGAGAAATCTTACAAACATCCCTTTTCAATCAGCATTTAGTAGTAATGTCGATAAATCAATTATATATGTAAATGTAAATAATTTCAACCGACTTTATGATATTATGAATTTAGTTCTCTTAAAGAATATTAATTAGATATCAGCAGGATATGCAACTTCGTCGTGCTGTGAACGGTCCATACCAAGTCTTTCCTCTGTATCTGATACACGTAGCTTCTTTGTGAACAGCTTTACTATGCCGGCACAAATAAGTGTACCTACAACTGCAATCACTATTGTTACAACAATACTTTCAACCTGAGCGAGGAATAGGTGATAGTCGCCGAAAATCAAACCGTCCCACTTTGCACCGGATTCAACACCGGGAGCAAGCTCCTTAACTCCAAAAATACCTGTTGCAATTCCGCCCCAGATACCGCCGATGCCGTGACATCCAAAAGCGTCAAGTGCGTCGTCAATTTTAAATACCTTCTTAACAAGGTGAACACCGCCCACACAGATTGGACTTACCAGCAAACCGATGATGATTGATGCCCAGATTGGCACAAAGCCGGCGCCGGGTGTAATTGCAACCAAGCCTACAACCAAGCCGGTTGAACAGCCTACAAGGGTTGGCTTGCCGGAGCTGATAATATCCATAATCAGCCATGAAAGCAGTCCGCAGGCTGATGAAATAGCAGATGTCATAAATGCGTGTACAGCCGTACCGTTTGCAGAAAGTGCGCTTCCTGCGTTAAAACCAAACCATCCGAACCACAGCAAAGCCGCACCTAAAAGTACAAATGGAATGTTGTGTGGCTGGTAGTTATTTTTATCGTAATCTCTTCTCTTTCCCAAAATAATTGCAAGGACAAGACCTGTGATACCGGAGCTGATGTGAACAACATTTCCGCCGGCAAAGTCAACAGAATCAAGGTAAAGCCCTGTTCCAAACAGTCCGCTTCCGCCTTCTGATTCAGCGCCCATAAATCCTCCGCCCCATACCATATGGGCAAGTGGATAATAAACTAAAATCGACCACAGGCAGATAAATGGCACAAGTGCCTTGAACTTCATTCTTCCTGCCACAGCACCGGTGATAAGTGCCGGTGTGATAATGGCAAACATCATCTGAAATCCGCAGAAAAGCAAATCGGGAATTTCAAGACCTCTTGAACTGCTGTCAATACTTACATTCGTAAGACCTAAGAAATCAAAATTTCCTATAATGCCTCCTGTGTCGTCGCCGAAGGACAAAGAGTAACCAAACAAAACCCACATAAGAGTTGCTGTACCGGCAATGAACATAGTTGCCATCATAGTGTTGATTACATTTTTCTTCCTGACAAGTCCTCCGTAAAAGAATGCCAGCGCAGGGGTCATAATAAAGACCAGAGCTGTGCAGACAATCATAAAAGCTATACTACCCCTATCCATTTTTGTCTCCTTTCAGTAATAAAAAATAGACAAGGACACAGGCATCCCAAGATGCCGACATCCTTGTCTGTTAAGTAGTTTAACACACTAAAATCTGCTTGTCAATACTTTTTGTCCTGCAAATTATATTTATTATTCCCTTTATTTATTGAATTTAACGTACAAAAATGAATTGATTTATAAATAAACTTGCAAAAAACTTGCAAAAAAATCTAATGTCTTTCTCCATGATTTATGTATTTTTCTTGAACATAATGAGAATTGTTTTTTCCTTTTTTCAAGAAAATTTCACCCGATAATCAAATAAATATCTTATTATGTAAAAATGTTTCTCGGGAATTATCGGACAATTGGTAATAAATTGTAAATTTTATAGACAGAAATAACCTTTGGTCATATAACTATTGTAAGATGTCAAATCTTGTGTTATAATATAATGGCAAAATTATATGTGTGAGGTGAGCAGTTTGTTTGGTTATGTCACAGTTTTCAAGGACGAATTGCTCGTCAGAGAGTTTAACGAGTATAAGGCTGTGTACTGTGGCCTTTGCAAATCACTTGGCAAGGAATACGGTGTGCTTTCAAGGGCAATACTTTCCTATGACTGCACATTCTATGCACTTTTTCTTTTGGCACTCAATGGCAACTGCCCGGGGTACGAGCAAAAGATGTGCAGGTGTAACCCCCTAAAGAAATGTACCTATATAAAGGAGGGCAAGGATGCCCTGTCAAAGGCAGGTGCATTGTCTGTTTGCAGTGTGTACTTCAAAATTATTGATAACATAAATGATTCAAAGGGGATAAAAAAGCTTGTTTTCCGCCTTGTAAAGCCAATTGTAAA